>JAJYNX010000023.1:0-68728 GCA_021786095.1 Actinomycetes bacterium
CACAGCCTGATGGAGGGCAGCAGAGAGGATGGCGTGGACGTTCCGGATGGTCTTGGGGGACTTCCCGGCGTCCTTCAGGGTGCCGTAGAGGTCGTCGAGATGCTTCGCCGTAAGCTGGTGGAGCTTGACCTTCCCGAGCCGGGGACGGATGGTCCCGTTGACCTGGGAGGAGTAGTTACGGACCGTCGTCGGGGAGAGGTCGAGGCGTTCGCACTCCTCAAGCCAGCGGTCGAGGAACTGGCCGACCGTGACGCCCATGCCGTCGGTGCGGCCGGGGGCCTGATGGTCCACGAGGTCCCGGAGGGCAGCGTCGGCTGCCCGGGCACCACCGTGAACGTCTTCGAGACCTGGTGGCGCTTGCCGGCCTCCGGGTCGTAGCCGAGCGAGACCCGTAGCCCCCAGACCCCTGGACGCAGCTCGCGCTTCGATCCACGCATATCGGCATCGTAGCGGTGGGATGTGACGGGATTGGTGAGATTCCGGTGGGACGCGATCCCGGGCAGCAGAAGGGCCGGTGCTCTCACACCGGCCCTGACCTGCACTTTCTCTGGTGGCGGGGGCAGGATTTGAACCTGCGACCTTCGGGTTATGAGCCCGACGAGCTACCAGACTGCTCCACCCCGCGGTGGACACTTCAGTATAGTCGGCTGGCCCTCACCCCACCACTCGACATCCACGATCCATCGGCCTCCGAAGTCCCGAGACCACCCGCACACCGCCACGCCAGATGCGCAGCGCCCGCTACCCCGTGATCAGCCCCATCTCCGCCATCACGCGCTCGATCTCCTTCACCGCCTGCTCGGGAGAGAGGCGTGTCGAGTCGATTCTCACCTCGGGCGAGAGCGGTTCCTCGTAGGGGGAGTCGATACCGGTAAAGTGCGCCAGGCGGCCCTCGCGCGCCATGCGGTACAGGCCTTTGGTGTCGCGCAACTCGGCCACCTCGAGTGGGGTGTCAACGTGGACCTCGACGAAGCGACCCGGCGTGATCAGGCTACGCGCGAAGTCGCGACCCTCGCGGAAGGGGGAGATCGCGGCCACGATCACACTGGTTCCCGCACTCACCAGGATCCTCGTCACCTCCGAGATCCGACGAATGCTCTCCACCCGCGCGTCGTCGTCGTAGCCGAGATCACGATTGAGGCCCCGACGGATCTGATCACCGTCGAGGTTGTGCAGAGGCACCGTCCGTGCGCGCAGCGCCTCCTCGAGCGCGGCGGCGATGGTGGACTTGCCCGCTCCGGAGATGCCGGTGAACCAGACGACGAAGGCGTCGGCCCCGCGATCGAGCGGGTAGAGAGGGCGGCCAGCGTAGTCCATCGTGCACGTGAGCCGTCGGGCGGCCTCTCCCCTTCCGTCCTCGGCGAGCCACCGACTGACCCGCGCAGAGCACTCCAATCTAGTGGAAGGGCACCACGCCGCGGGCCTCGATCAGCGCCCGCGACCCGCCAGGCGGTCCCACCGACTCGCCGAACGGACCTGGCGCACCTCCTCGAGCGCCGCGAGAGCGGCCTCCATCTCGCGGCGCAATTCCGCACTCTGGGCCCGCAGAGCCTCGTTGTCGCGGACCACCTCGTCGCGTTGCGACTCGACGACGGCCACCCGCGCCTCAGCGCTCTGGCGCACCGTGCGGCGCTCGTCGAGCAGCGCCGCCTCCCACCATCCCGCACTGGGCGGGGCGCCAGCCGTGAAACTGTCGTGACGTCCGCACAGACCGGCCACGAAACCGTCGAAGGCGCGGATCTCCTCCGGTGGCGTCGCCAGCGGACCCTCGCCCGGATGGGTGTCGCGGCGCAGGTCGGGCTTGACGCGCGCCGCCGCGCTGGCCTCGTCGACGTCAGCGTCGACCTCGCCCCAGTCACGCAGGCTCGCCACGATCTCACCGACCACCGCGGCCGGACGATCGACGAGGTCGGCGTAGCGCACGACGTGCACGGGGAGTCCCTCGAGACCCTCCAGCAGCGCGCGGTTGTAGGCCGACCACAGCGCCATCGAGCTCAGCGGGGACATCGCGTCGCGCAACGCGAGGGACCACGCCACCTCCGCCGGGTCACGTACGATCACCACCGCCGCGCACCGATCGAGCAGCGCGTGGCGCCACAGAGGCAACAGGAGCGACACGCGCGGGTCCTTCATCACGAAGCGCGGTCGCGAGAACGTCGTGCCAAGCACCTCGCGAGCCCGGGACGCGAAGCCTCGCGCCGCGTACTCCTCGGCCCATCCCGGCGCCAGCAGCGGTGGTGCGTCCCAGGACCCGCCGTAGTGGGCCAACACCTCATCGTCCAGCGCGACCACCGCGCGCTGCTCGTAGTACCCGTCGGGGTTGCCCACGTCACGCGCCATGAGATCGGTGCCCGCGTCCAGTCCAGTGGCCTCGAGGACGCTCGACAGCGCCGACGTGCCCGAGCGATGCATGCCGACGACCAGAACTCCCATGGGACGAATGTAGTTCGCCGCACGGTCGCCCCCGCCGCGTCAGCCCTTGGCCAGCGCCGCCTGGGCCAACTGCAGCTGGGCGTGCATCGCTTCGACGTCCGCCTGATACTGACCGAGGTGTCCCGCACCCAGGGCCGCCTGCGCCGCCGTCCAGTCCGCGGCCGCTCGCGCCAGGTAGGCCGCCACACTGGACGTCGTCGGGGCGGGCCCCGTACTGGATGGTGGCGGCGAGGTCGGCGAGGTCGGCGCGGTGATGTTGGCGCCCAGTGCCTTGGAGAGCGCGCCGGCGGCGGTCGGCGCGATGGCCACGTCCTGGTTGAACACGGCGATGACGTACTTCAACTGGGGCATCGGGTTCGAGGTGCTGGTCACGTACAGCGGGCGGATGTAGAGCACGCTCTGGTCCAGGGGCACCATGAGGTTGTTGCCCAGCAGAACCCCCGACCCGTGCTGGTCGAGCAGCGTGATGGTCGAGCTGACCTTGGCGTTCTCCTGGATCTCGGAGTCGGCCTGAACCGGTCCGATCACCAACGCACTGCGCGGTGTCTCGTAGACGTTCAGCTGCCCGTAGTTCGAGGGGTTGGAGGTGGCCACCATGAAGGCCGTCAGCCCCTGGACCGTGGAGGAGTTCCCCGCCGGCACGTAGGCGATGGTCTCCAGCAACTGCTGCTGGTGCTGGCCGGGCAGCGCCCCCACCTGGAAGACGGGGCTCATGGGCGACAGCGACGAGGAGATGACGTTGCCCGCCGCGTCGGTCACCGTCGTCTGGGCCAGTGACTGGCTCGGCGTGCCCGCGCCGGTCGTGGGCGAGACCTCCCAGCGGTCCGACGCCGTGTAGAAGGCGCTGGCGTTGGTGATGTGGTAGCGACCCAGCGTGGCCGCCTGGACCGAGTAGAGATCAATCGGGTAGCGCAGATGCGTGGCGATCGCGGGCGGCAACGAGCTCATGGGCAGGAACATGGTGGGAAAGGCCGCCCGGTAGGCCTGCAGGATCGGATCGTTCGGGTCCGCGGCGTAGAACTTGATCGACCCGGTGTACGCGTTGATCACGACCTTGACCGAGTCGCGTACGTAGTTGAAGCTGTAGGGAAGTCCCCCGAACGTCGTGCCCAGGTTGTCGGCGTTCTCGCTGTAGGGGTACTGGCTGGTGGTCGTGAAGCCGTCGAGCACGTACTGGATCTCGCCGTTGGCGATCACCGGGTAGGGCTGGGAGTTGAAGGAGAGGAACGGGGCCGCCTTCTTCGCCATGGCCACCACGTCGCGCACGAAGATCACCCGGCTCTTCGGCGTGATCTGGTTCGAGATCAGGAAGTTGAAGTCGCCCAGGCGCAGGGCGAAGGCCAGCCGGCTGAAGAAGCCGCCGACCGCCACGCCCCCGGTGCTGGCGTAGTGCGTCTCGACCGGCTGGCCGGCGTTGGCTCCCGAGTTGACCTGGTAGTCCAGTTCGGGCTGCTTGGTGTTCGCCACGACCCAGCCGGGGTCGTTGATGCCGAAGTAGATGTCGGGCTGGGTCAGCACCGGCATCCCGTCGGACGAGACGGGCGGGACGTTGGACACCGCGAGGATGGGGTTGCCGGTGGCCGGGTCGACGGTGTTGGCGACCACCACCGCCGCCCCGATGCCGTGCGTGTACTGCAGGTGGAGATTCACCCAGCTGGGCGACGGCAGGTTCGAGGGGTTGAGCTGGCGCGCGCCGATCAGCACGGGCGTGAGCTTGCCGTTGATGTAGTAGCGGTCCACGGCGAGCGAGGAGAAGGTGTAGTAGGAGCGGATCGACTGGCGACGGATCACCGAGGCCAACGTGATGTTGTTGGCCGGGTCCCACAGGCGGATGTTGCCGAGCGTGGCCGCGTCGGCACTGATCTGCGCGTGACTCATGCTGGTCGCCCCGGCGAAGGAGTGGTAGACGACGTGGTCAAGTCCGAAGGCGGCGCGGGTCGCGACGATGTTGCGCTGGATGTAGGGCGCCTC
This sequence comes from Actinomycetes bacterium, assembly GCA_021786095.1. Classification (GTDB taxonomy): domain Bacteria; phylum Actinomycetota; class Acidimicrobiia; order Acidimicrobiales; family RAAP-2; genus RAAP-2. Next base: position 4,405 of record JAJYNX010000023.1, read on the forward strand.
GAGAGTCGCCTGAGCCGGCGAGACCTTGAGGGCCTGGAGCAGCGTCGGGTAGAGCACGCCGATCACCAGCGCCACGAACATCCAGAGCCCGACCGCCACTACGGGCAGCGACCATCCACGCGAGCGCACGTTCGCGAGCAGGATAACCGTGGCGGCCAGGGAGAGATAGAAGAGGATGGTCAGCGCGGGGATGCGGGCGTGCACGTCGGTGTAGGCGGCGCCCTGGACGTAGCCGTTGGTCGAGTTCACCAGCTCCCACTTGGCGATCACGTAGCCGGCCGCCTTCATCAGGGCGATGCCCGCGCCGATCACCGAGAGATGCGCCTTGACCCGGGGTGCCACCCGCGGGGTGACCCGGCTCGCACGGATCCCCCCGTTGAGGAAGTGGAACCCCGCCGTGACGACGAGGATCACGACCAGTGAGACCAGCAGCCAGGTCACCACGAAGGACACGAAGGGCAGGGTGAAGACGTAGAAGCCGATGTTCTTGTGGAAGAGCGGATCGCTGGCGGGGAAGGACTGGCGGTGCGCGAAGAGGAGGTACGCGTTCCACTGCCCCGACGCGTTGAGCCCCGCCACGACGCCGAAGATGAAGGCGATCACGGCGTAGATGCGCGCCGCGTGGGGGCGAACCACGTTCTGGAAGCGCCGTACCACCTCGTCCTCGGGCTCGAAGGACAGCTCGCGGGCTCCGAAGCGGTCGGTGAGCAGGAGGTTGCCCCACAACAGGGCGAAGAAGACGGCGCCAAAGGTCAGGCCCAGGCCCACCTTCACCACGAACAACGTGGTGAAGACGCTGCCCAGTCCCACCGACGAGAACCACATCTGATCGGTCCACAGCAGGGCCAGGCTGCGCAACGACAGGAACGCGACGAGGACGATGACGACGACCAGACCGACCCAGAAGCGACGCGAGAATCGGCCGATCCGTCGGGGACGCGCCGAGGCGTCGGTGGGGCTACGCACGCCGAGAGCCTAGGGCCGATCTCACACCGGCACGACCGCACACGCGCATCCGGCGTGCAGCGGTGGATACGGCGAACCGCTCGGGAAGTTCTGGCCCGCCGGGCGCTCGCCCGCCGCGGCGTCCAGGGCGCAGGCGTCGCAGGGCGCGTCGTTGGGCGTGGCGTAGAAGTGGACCAATCGGCCACGCGCGGCGCTCACGACGCCGATGTGGAAGGCCCGGCGCGCGGCATCGGTGCACAACCGCTCGACGCGCGCGCCGCGCCACTCGCGGTACGCGGTGTTGACCCGTTCGGCCGCGTCGCCGCTGCCGTCGGCCAGGATGCGCCGGCGCAGCGCCAAAACGATGGTCACGGCCAGGTCCGCGGCGCAGTCGGCCAGCGCGGGCTGGTTCACCGGCTGGGCCGACGTGCCCGACTCGTCGACGGCGAACTGCACGCCGGCCGCGGCGGCGTCGGCCAGCGCGTCGTAGGCGGCGGCCGCGTAGCGCGCTCGTTGCTCGTGCTCGTCCTCGAGCTCGGTGGTGATGGCGCCGCTGACGCTTCGCAGGCGCTCGAGCATCACGTTCTGGTCGTCCTGCAGGGCCCGCTTGACCTTGCGGGTCAGCACGGCGAGCGATTCGTCCAGTGCCGCGTCGCGGCGATGGAAGAGCTCGCCGACCGGGGTGGCGGGCTTGGCCGGGGGCGCCTTGCGCGGCCCCGGGGCGCTGGCGCCGCGCTCCTCCAGGGTCGCGCGGCGCAGGCGCGCGAAGATCTCGTTGACCACGTCGGTCCCCGAGGCGTCGTCGGGCGCGACGGTGGGTGCGGGTACGGGTGTGGCGTCGGGTGCGGGTGCCGGTGCGGGAGCCACGCCCGGAGCGGGCTCGGGACCGGCTGCGGGCGCCACGGGAGCGGCGGACACCGACGCCTCCGCAGGCGTGGCCGTGGGCTCGGGGACCGGCGCGACCGGCACGTCGACGTCGGGGACCTGACGCAGCGGCGTACCCTGCAGCAACTCCTCCTCAGTCGGCTCGGGCGCGGCGGGGCGCAGCCGCAGCGCCTCGAGCGCCGCCGCCCGAGCGGCGTCGTCGGAGGCCAGCAGACCCTCCTGAACCTCGTCGATCTGGGCGCGCAGCGTCGAGAGGTACCCGGCCAGGTGGTCGCGCGCCGCGCGCAGCTGCTCGATCTGCAGGTGCAGGGCCTTTCGCTTGACCGCCAGATCGTTCAGCACCGTCTTGCGCGCCTCGTTGGCCTGCTCGACCAGGGCGCGGCCCTGCTCGCGCGCGCGCTGCACCAGCGCCTCGCCGTTGATCTTGCCCGAGTCGATCAGCCGCTCGGCGGCCAAGCGCGCGTCGTGGTCGATCTGGGCCGCCGTGTTCTCCGCCTCGCTCACCAGTGCGGCGGCGCGCTCCTGCGCCTCGATCAGGTGCGCGGCGCTGCGCTGCTGGCTCTCGGCGAAGAGCTGCGCACTGCGCGACTGGGCGTCGGCGGTGACCCGTCCCGCCTCCTCGTGGGCGGAGCGCAGGATTGCCGCGCTCTGTGTGCCCAGCGCCGTCGTGAGGGTGGCCTCGTCCAGCACCGGGTGCGCCGCGCGACGCTGGGCCTCGGCGAGCTGTTCCTGGAGCTCGCGCACGCGATGCTCGAGGTGACCCATCTCGCGCGACACCGCCTCCAGGTGCAGGCGCACCTCCTGGGGGTCCAGACCACCCTTGCGCACGGTGGTGAAGTTGGTGCGAACGACGTCGCTCGACGATTGGCGCGTCGTGGAGAGGATGCGGCGTTCGTCCATTCCCACCAGACTACGGCGTGAGTCGACACGAAACGGGCTTCACGAGACCTCGGGGACCGGGCTGGGAGGCCTAGCGGGGAGGAGTGAGGCTCACCGGGCGCTGGCCGCCCACGCGGCGCAGCGCCGCGAGGGCCTGGCCGAGCGTCGTCACCCCGACCACGCGCAGTCCGGGGGTGGCGGCGGCGCGCGCCGTGGCCACCTCCACGCTCGGCACGATGAACAGGGTGGCCCCGGCACGCTGGACCGCCACGGTCTTCTCGGCCACGCCCCCGACGTCGCCCACCTGTCCCTGCGGGTCGATCGTGCCGGTCGCGGCCACCACCTGGTGGCCGGTGAGGGAGCCCGCGCTCAGCTCGTTGATCAGTGTCAGGGTCATCGCGAGCCCCGCCGACGGCCCCCCGATATTGGCGGTGTTGATCGCGATCGACCCCGGCAGGCGATAGTGCACCGCGTTCTCCAGCGAGATGCCGAGCCACGAGTGATCCCGGCCTCGCACGCCCGGACAGCCCGAGGGCGTGATCGCGCTCGGGGGGGTCGCGGTGCGCACCGACAGCACCCGAGCCGGCGCGTAGGTGATGACCCCGCTGGCGCTCACGCGAGCGCGACGCACGTCCAGGCGCACCCGCGACCCCGGGGCGAGGAGGTGCACGGCGCCGATGAGCCCACACGCGCTGCGCACGGGGGTTCCCCCCACGCCCACCACGCGGTCCGCCACGCCCAGGCCGGCCTGGTACGCCGGCGAGGGATCCACCACCCCCGTCACGGTCGCCCCGACCGACTCCGACGGGATCGTCCAGCCGAGCGCGCGCAGCGCCGCCACCTGCGCCGCGGTCTTGGAGTCCGACATCTCGAGGTAGCCCTGGTTGATCAGCTCGCTCGAAGGCACCCCCGGCTCCACCAACTCGCTCGCGCTGACGAACTGCACGTGGGACTCGAAGTGCATGATCAGCCACTGCCAGGCGCTCAGTGACTGCAGGTAGACGTCCGTCAGCATGATCGGATCGTGGTGCGGGTTCGTGCGCAATCCTCGAATCGTCACCAGCGAGGAGACGCGCGTCGCCTGGCCCGGAGTCAACGCGTAGTACGGGACGGTCCAGGCCCGCAGTCCCACCACCACGACCAGCACGATCGCGATCGCCGACAGCGCCCCGATTGAGCGACGGCGCCGGCGTGGTGGAATGGTGTCGTGCACAGTGAGTCCACGCTACCGGAGGCTCTCGGCGCGGCGTTGGTCGCGGCGGGGTCGCGTGAGGACCCGGCGCTCGACGAGCTGGTGAACGCCGCCCTCTCCTCGCCCGACCCCCGCCACCGCGTGCTGGCCCTGCGCGCGCGGGCGCGGCGGGGGCGCTTGGGGGTCGCGCAGTGGCGCGCGGCACTGGGCGACCCCGACGCCGACGTACGCCGCGAGGGGCTCACCCTGCTCGCCCAGGATCCCCGCCCCCTGCCCTCGCTGGCCCGAGCGATCGTCGCCGCCCTGGAGGACTCCGATCCGCTCGTGGTCGACGCCGCGGCCTTCGCCGCGGGCGAGCGGGGCTGTCACGCCGCGCTCGACTCCCTGATCGTCGTGGCGCGCACCCACGACGACGCGCGCTGTCGCGAGGCGGCCATCGCCGCGCTGGGCAGTCTCGGCGACCGACGCGGCGTCGCGACGATCATCGCCGCCCTGGAGGACAAGGCGCCCGTGCGTCGACGCGCGATCGTCGCCCTGGCCAACGTCGAGGGTCCCGACGTCGACGCCGCGCTCGCGCGCGCCGCCACCGATCGCGACTGGCAGGTGCGCGCGGCGGTCGAGCAGCTCGCGCGCGAGGACCGTCCGCAGTAGGCGACGACCCGCGCCCGTCACCGATCCGCGTCGCGCAGCAGGCCGTGGAGCGAGGACATCTCCTCGAGGCACAGGGCCAGACCCTTGACCACGACCAGCTCGGGCTGCTCCGCGACGTGCACCTCCACCCCCGTGCTGGTGGCAATCAGCTCGCCGAGGTCCGCCAGACGGGCGTGGCCGCCCACCAGGACCAGACCCCGCGAGCTGACGTCCTGAGACAGGTCGGGTGGCGCACCGGCCAGCGCGTCCTGGACCATCGAGACCGTGGAGTGGACGTTGTCGCGCAGGGCGTCGTTCACGAGGTCGGCCCGCACCTCGACCTCGACGATCTCGCCGCGGTCCACCGTGCGAGCCATCACCACCTCGCTGCGGCCGCTAGTGCGCCCGATGGCCGAGGCCAGGCTGATCTTCAGCATCTCGGCCACCGACGGTGCGATCACGACGCCCAGACGGTGACGCAACGACAGGGCCACGGCCTGGTCCACGTCGGCGCCGCCGTGGCGCCGCGCGCCGCGCGTGACGATGCCCCCGAGCGAGATGAGCGTGGACTCCGACGCGCCCGCCCCCAGCACCGTCACCGCCGACCCGACGGGATCCTGCACCGGTAGGCCCAGGCCGATCGCCGCAGCGATGGGCGACTCGATCAGCGTGACGTCGCGAGCCCCGGCCTGGATGGCCGCCTGACGCAGCGCGCGCCGCTCGATGGCGGTGGCCAGCGACGGCACGCTCATCACCGCGCGCACGCGACTGATCTTGGACGCGCCGGCGCGCTCGAACAACGCGGCGACGAGGCGGGCGGTGACGTCGAAGTCGACGGTCGCCCCCTGAGCCAGCGGATGGAAGACCACCACGTGGCGCGAGGTGCGCGCCACGAGGTCCACCGCGCCGTAGCCCACCTCCACCACGTCGCCCGATCCGGTGTCGATGGCCACGGTGGAGGGCTCGTTGAAGACCACACCCTCGTCGGTGGCCACCCGGCAGAACGCCGTGCCGATGTCGAGCGCGACGTCCGTGGCCATAGGTCACGATGTTAGAGCGACCAGTGCCGAGCCCCCGCGATCACTAGCCTCATCGCGTGGCGTGGTTCGATCAGTGGCGTTCCCGAGCGGGCCGCCGCCCCCGGCGGCCGGCCCCCGAGGCCCGGGCCTGGGTCCACCCGAGTGAGCTGCCCAGTTTCACCGCACTCCCCTCGTCAGCCCTCGAGCCGCGCCACTCGCGCCTCGCCCGACTGTTGGCGTCGTTGGGGCTGCTCGCCCTGCTCGCGGGCAGCGCAGCGCTGGCCTCGACCCACCACGCCACCCCCGCCAGCCAGAGCATGTCCACGACGGTCACGGCCCGCCTGTCGGCACTGCCGGCCTACGCGCGCGCGGCCGCGGCGCGCACCGTCGACCTGACGATCGCCATCCCCGGACACGACCTGTACGTACCCGCCATGGTCCTGTCCCCGCGCCTCGCGGTCACCACCGTCTCCATCCCCTCCGACGCGATCCTGACGGCGTCGGTGCCGGGCCACCTGAACTTCCCCGTCACGTGGGTCGGCCGAGACGCCACCATGGGCTTCACGGTCGTACGCCTGGGCCTTCGCATGGATCCTCTGGTCTTCGCCCCGCTGCCCGCGAGCACGTCGATCATGGCGATCGCGCCCGTCGAGCGCACCTCGATCAGCCGTCCGCGCTTCGCCTGGGCCAACACGACCCTCGGCGACCCGGTGCTACGCGCCAACGGGGTCGTGAGCTACCTCGCCACGCCGCCGCGCCCCAACCTCCACGGGGTGGCCGACGCGATCGGCGTCGACGCCCACGGCCACGTCGTCGCCGTCCTCTCCGCCGGTGGCGAGTGGTACTCGGCCCAGTTCGTGGCCCGGGTGGCCACCGTGCTGGCCGACGGCCAGGGCTGTCACGCCAGCCTCGACCTCGTCGGCGAGACGGCCCAGGGCGGGGGGGCCCAGATCACGGCGGTCGACCCCGAGGGCGTCGCGGTGCACCACCTGCGCCGCGGCGACATCATCCTGACGCTCAATCACCACCCCATCGACTCGTGGGACGCCCTGCTCACCGTCCTCTACCTCACTCCGGCCCACGACCCCGCGCGAGTGACCTTCCTGCGCGGCACCGTGACCCGTCACACGACCATCGTCCTGGGCTGCGCGCTCTCCGCGCTCTGGCGCCCCTAGACGAACCCCGATCGGCACGGTCCACGGGGACTGGCCGACATCCCCGGCGCGGCCCACCCTCTATGTTGTGTTCGTGAGCGATAATCCCTTCGGCCCCCTCTTCGGGGACCTCTTCAACGTCCTGGGCCAGCAGGGACCCCACGCCTGGTTCGACACCGCCACCCAGCTCGCACTGTCGGTCGCGCGCGGCACCGACGGTGACCCGAACCCCGATCCGCGCGAACGTCAGCGTCTCGAGGAGCTGACTCCCCTCGTCGCCCGCCACGTCGACGCGCTGTTCGGCGTCGCCCGCGAGCCCGCCCTCACGGCAGTGAATCGGTCGGGTCTCACCGTGGCGGCCCTGGCCCAGTGGCGACCACTGATCGAGCCGAGCCTGCGCCCGGCCACGGCGTCCACCACCATCGTCGAGACCGACACCGGCACCGGCACCGAGACCAACCCCCTGATGGAACAGCTGTTGCACACCCTGGGACCGCTGATGACCGGTTTCCAGCTGGGCTCCGTGGCCGGCCACTTCTCGGAGCGGGCGTGGTCCCTGGCGGCGCTGCCGCTGCCGCGACTGACACCGGAGCAACTGATCGTCGTGAACAACGTGAGCGCCTTCGCCGAGCAGTGGTCCCTGGAGCGAGACGAGGTCTACGTGTTCGCCGTCGCCCAGGAACTCGTCGCCTCGCTGGTTCTCACCCAGCCGGGCACCGGCGACGCGCTACGCGCCCTGCTCCTGGACGCCGTGCGCGAGGCCAGCGCGATCCAGCAGGACCTGATGAGCCGGCTGCAGTCCATGATGCGACCCGACGACCTCGCCTCGCTGCTGGGGGATCCGTCCTCCCTGCTCGAGGGCATCGCCCTGCCCGAGGAGAGCGAGGCCACCCGCGCCATCAACGCCGCGGCGGCGGCCCTGATGGCCTTCTTCGACGCCGCCGCCCACGACGTCACGCGCACCCTCCTGGGACCGCGCCCCCAGCTGGTCGAGGCGTACCGCCGCCACCGGCGCAGCGACGCGCGCGGCGAGGACGCCGCGGCCGCCCTCTTCGGCATCGCCACCCAGGGACCCCACCACGACGCCGCTCAACGATTCGTGGAGACGCTGACCGCGGAGCACTCGCTTCGCGTCTTCGACGCCTTGCTGCGGGTGGACGGCCTGCCGTCCGCGTCCGAACTCGAGGACCCGGCCGCGTGGTACGAGCGGGTCACCAACTCGCCGCTGGCCTAGTCTTCCTCGTCGTAGCCGAGGTTCCACTCCACGATCAGGTTCTCACGCTCGGCGTCGCGGTTGACGCGCTCGCGATTGCGTCGAAACTGGGGGTCGTGGGGGGGCAGGAAGCGCAGACGCGCGTCGACGCGATCGACGAACGCCTGGATCTGCTCCTCGTCGCCGAAGACCATGCGGCACTCCCAGTGCGGCGCCACGGGCCCCAGGTAGACCACCTGCACGTGGCCCACGGGCTCGGGTGTCTCGGTGGTCTCGGTGGTGGGGACCTGGCTCACGGTGCTCCTTCGATCGGCCCGGGTCTACTCTACCGGCCCGGCGCGCGCCGACCGCCGCCCACGCCCCGCCCGCTTGTGAACACGTGTCGCGCAGTGTAACCGAATCGACACGTGACGGTGGCTACGCTGGGATCGTGAGACCGACGGGGGTGGCACATGACGAGTGAGTGGATGGCCGACGGGAAGTGCCGGGACTACCCGGCGGGCACGTTCTTCCCGCGCGACGGCATCGGCGTGCTGCGCGCGCAGAAGATCTGCGCCACGTGCCCCGTCGCCGCCCAGTGCCTGGAGTACGCCCTGGAGAACCACGTCGACCACGGCGTGTGGGGTGGCAAGAGCGAGCGCGAGCGCCGTCGTCTCCAGCGCGCGCGTCGGCGCCGCTTCTCGCCCACCGACTGGCAGTAATGCGTCGGGGTGTTCGAGTGCGTCGTCAACCTGGCTGAGGGCCGCGACGTCGCGCGCCTCGACGACCTGGCCCACGTGGCCGGCCCCTGCCTGCGCGATCGCCACCACGATCCCGACCACCACCGATCCGTCTTCACTCTGATCGACGAGCCCGCCCCACTGCTCGAGGCGGTGATCGCCCTCGCCACGCGGGCCTACCGCCTCCTCGACCTGCGCCCCCACGTCGGCGTTCACCCGCGGATCGGGGTGGTGGACGTCGTGCCCTTCGTCGCCCTGGACCCGGCGCGCGCCGACGAGGCCTGCGCGTTACGTGACGCGCTGGGGCGCTGGCTCGCGGACGCCTGGCTCGTCCCCGTCCACTTCTACGGACCACGACCCGACGGCACGAGCCGCACGCTGCCCGAGGTGCGTCGCGCCGTGCGAGCGGGACTGGCTCCGGACCTCGGGCCCGCACGGGCCCACGCGTCGCGCGGGGCGTCGGCCGTCGGGTGCCGGTCCATCCTGGTGGCCTGGAACCTCTGGCTCGCCGACACACCGGTGGAACTCGCGCGGTCCATCGCCACGCAACTGCGCCGACCGGGTCTGCGCACACTGGCCTTCGCGATCGGCCGCGACGCGCAGGTGAGCTGCAATGTCGTCGACGTCGATGCGATTCGCCTCAGCGAGGTCTACGACCAAGTCGACGCCCTGGCACCGAAGGGCGTCGACCACGCGGAACTGGTCGGCCTGGCGCCGCGCGCGATGCTCGATCGCGAGGACCCGGCACGCTGGGCGCAACTGGCCCTCCGCGAGGACGCCACGATCGAGGCGCGCCTGGGCGCGTCAGCCCGCTTGGGAGCGACGCTCCAGGGCCCGCACCCGGCGTAGGCGGCGACGCTCGCGCTCGCTCATCCCGCCCCAGATCCCGAACTTCTCGCCGTTGTCGAGGGCGTACTCCAGGCACTCCTCGCGCACCACGCAGCCTCGGCAGACCTCCTTGGCCTCGCGCGTCGACGCCCCCCGCTCGGGGAAGAAGAGATCCGGGTCCACGCCCATGCAGTTCGAGCGAGCCTGCCACCCCTGATCCTCCAGGCCACTCAGCAGTTCGACGATCTCCACGCTGACACCCCCGTTCCCAACCATCGATGTAATTACAACGGTGTCATTGTGGCGGCAAATGCGCCACAATGCAAATGGGAATTATGTCCTCCCTGATGAAAGGTTGGATCTACCCAGCCCGATGGTGGCGCACGAAGTCGTCGAGCACGTAGCGCCCCAGCTCGTCGACCGAGGTGTAGAAGGTGCGCCCGCCGTTGACGCGCGCGATCTGCTCGACGAAGGGGAACTGCGTGCGCTCGGTGTCCAGCGCGAAGACGTTGATCACGATCCCCGCGCGCGTGCAGCGCACCACCTCGGCCATCGTGCGCTCCAGGGTCTCGCGCACCGGGGGCCACGAGAAGAAGGGCTGGCCGTCGTCTTGGAGGTGGGCGGTCGGCTCGCCGTCGGTGACCACCACGATCTGGCGCTCCCCGCGTTCGCCGCGCAGCAGGTGGCGCCCCAGGGCGAGCGCGTGCTGGAGGTTGGTCCCGTAGTTGTAGTCGATCGTCAGGGCGGGGATGTCCTCGATGCGCAGCTCCTGGGCCAGCTCGCCGAAGCCGACCACGGCGGCCAGGTCGCGCGGGAACGTCGAGCGGATCAGCTGGGTCAACGCCAGCACCATCTTCTTGGCCGGTACCAGATTGCCCCGCATCGCCATCGACAGCGACAGGTCGATGGCGAAGACGGTCGCCGCGCGACGCGTCGCCTCGTACTCCTCCACCTCGAAGTCGTCGGGGTGCAGGCGCACCGGCGTGCCCGGCCCCTGACGCAGGACCGCGTTACGCAGAGTGCGCGGCAGGTTGAGCGAGAAGGCCTCGCCCGGCTCCCAGGGCTTGGAGGTCTCCTCACGGTCGCCCCCACCAGCCAGGGACGCCTCACGGTGCCCGCCGAGGACCGGCGAGCGGCGCAGCTGGCGGAAGAGGTCGGTGAGCGCCTGGCGACCGATCTGGCGCACGCCGCGGGGGGTGAGGGTGGTACGCGACCCCTCGCGATCGACGAACCCCCGATCACGCAGGTCGCGCAACGCCCGCTGCAGACGCGCCACGTGAGCCGCGGCGTCGTCACCCAGGTGGCGGCGCACGGCGTCGACGTCGACCTCGGGGAGCCCCTGGGCCGGGTGGGCCCGGGTCACGAACTCCTCGAGCGCGCGCAGCTCGCCCAGCTCCTGGGCTCGCGACGTCGCCTCGGTGAAGGAGGTCGGCTCGGTGCCGCGCAGGCGAGCCGCGCGCTGCCAGTCCAGGTCGGACGCCGCCTGGCGGAGGTTCGCCATCAGTCGGTGCATCGAGAAGTTGAGCTCCATGTTGGCCATCATCGACTCGAAGAGCGAGCGCAGCTGACCCTGCTGCTCCCCCGACAGCGAGTTGAACATGGCCTCGGCGGCGGCGGCGCGCTCGGCCAGCGCGCGCACCACGTCCTCCAGCGACGTCGCCCCGGGGAAGAAGTCGCCGTAGCGCTCCATGAACTCCTCGAAGGACGGCGACAGTGCCTGGCCCGCACGATCCTGCTCGATCATCGTCGACAGGGCGTCCATCATCTCACGCATCCGGGCCAGCGCTGCCGGGTCGGGACTCGCGAGCGCGGACGAGGCCTGCTCGAAGTAGGTGTCCAGCACGTCGCGCGAGAGCTGATCCATCAGCTCCTCGTACTGCTCACGGGCCTCGGAGGAGACGAACTCGTAGGACTGGTACTGCGTCAGGCGCTCGCTCAGCGACGGGCTCATCAGTTCGCGCTGGAGCCGGCGCTGGGCCACCAGGTCGCCGGTCACGGCGGCGCGGCGCTCGTCGCCCGAGGCCTCGGCCTGCGTAGCCAGCTCGTCGAGCTCGGCGTCCTCGCGCGCCTCGATCTGGTCGAGCCACTCGCGGTAGCGCTGGAGCTCGCCGTCGGGGTTCGCCCGCGACTCGAGGTCGCGGCGGCGACGGCGCACGCGCTCCAGCAGGTCCCGCAGCCCCTCGACGCGGCGCCCGTCGGGGGTCGTGAAGCCCTCGCTCAGCACCCGGTCCAGCGCGCCGTCCAGGTCCCCGCTCTCTAGCAGGTCCTCGGACACCGCGCGCAGCAGCTCGTCGGCCTCCAGCTCGTCGGTCTCATCCTCGCGGCGGCGACGAAAGTCGTAGCGAGCGCTCACGCGCGATCCCGCGTGCGGTACAGGGCCCGCGGGCCCGCCGCGTCCTTGGCCAGCCGCTTGGTCAGGTAGAGGCCCTCCAGGACGAACTCCACGGCCGCGGCCAGCTCGCCCGGGCTGGCGTCCACGCCCGCCACCCGGCCCACCGGCTCGGCCAGCGGGGCCATCGTGGCCAGGACGTCCAGGTAGGCCTGATCGGCCAGGTCGTCGCCCGTGTGCACGACGACCTCGTCGCGGAAGGCCGCGACGATCGCCGGCCCCTCGGTCAGCGTGACGTGCTCGCTGAAGCACTGGCGCACGGCCAGGGCCACCAACGCGGCGATCACCTGCTCGGGCTCCTGGTCGTCCATCGTGTCGAGCTCGATCTTGCCCTGCGTGGACTGGACCACCGCACTGAGGTCGCTGACCCGTGGCACGACGGCGGCGTCGCCCGTACGCAGCGTGCGGCGCAGGGCGTTGGCCACCACCGTCTCGTAGTTGGCGATCGACAGGCGCACCGACACGCCCGAGCGCTGACTGATGACGTGCGAGCGGCGCGCGACGTGGCTGACGCGCGCCACGATGTCGTCGATGAACCACGGCACCCGGATCGGCACCGGCGACTGCGGGAGCGCCGCCTCGGCGTGCATGATCGCGATCTCGGTCGAGAGGTCCTCGGGGTAGTGGGTGCGGATCTGCGAGCCGAAGCGGTCCTTCAGGGGCGTGATCAGCCGGCCCCGATTGGTGTAGTCCTCGGGGTTGGCCGTGGCCACGACCAGCAGGTCGAGCTCGAGTCGCACGAGGTGGCCGCGGATCTGCACGTCGCGCTCCTCGAGCACGTTGAGCAGGCCGACCTGGATGCGCTCGGCGAGGTCGGGCAGCTCGTTGATCGCGAAGATGCCCCGATTCGACTTGGGCACCAGCCCGTAGGACAGCGCGTGGGGGTCGTCGAGGAACAGCCCTCCCGCGACCTTGATCGGGTCGACCTCGCCGATGAGGTCGGCCATCGACGTGTCGGGGGTGGCCAGCTTCTCGGCGAAGCGCTGGCTGCGGTGCACCCACGACACGGGCGTGTCGTCGTCGCGCTGCGCCACGAGGTCGCGGGCGAACGCGGAGATCGGGGCGAAGGGGTCGTCGCGCACGGTCGAGCCCTCCACGATCGGCAGCCACTCGTCGAGCAACTCCACCAGCGAGCGGATGATGCGCGTCTTGGCCTGACCCCGCTCGCCCAGCAGGATGATGTCGTGGCCGGCGAGCAGGGCCGTCTCGAGTTGGGGCAGGACCGAGTCCTCGTAGCCGAGCACGGAGGACGTCAGCGCGCGCCCCTCGCGGATGCGAGCCTCCAGGTTCTCGCGAATCTCCTCGCGCACCGAGCGGGGTCGGTACGCGGAGGCGCGCAGCGCACCGCGCGTGGTCGGCAGGTCGGACGGGACGACGGGGGTCTTCATAGGGGCACTTTAGGGGTCGAGCCAGCCGGACGGCGCCCCGGGACCGAGGAGCCGCTCAGCGCGCCGCGCGGTTGGTCTCGAGGACCAGGTGGGCGCCCGGCCGATAGGCCAGGTGGGCGGCGCGCGGCGCGTCGAGCACCACGTAGTCGGCGCGGGCCCCCACCCCGAGATGCCCCACGTCCTCGCGACGCAGCGCGCGGGCGCCGCCGCGGGTCGCCGCCCACAGCGCCTCGTCGGGGCTGAGCTCCATCTCACGCACCGCCAGGGCGATGATCAGCGCCATGCTGGTGACGTAGGACGTGCCCGGGTTGCAGTCGGTCGCCAGCGCGACGGTCGCGCCCGCGCGCAGGAAGCGTCGCGCCGAGGGGTAGGGCGAGCGCGTGCAGAACTCCGCGCCCGGCAGGAGCGTGACCACCGTGGACGAGTCCCCGAGGGCCGCCACGTCGTGGTCGCTGACGTGGGTGCAGTGATCGACGCTCGCCGCGTCGAACTCGAGGGCCAGGCCCACCGCACCGAGGTCCGCCAGCTGGTTGGCGTGCAGGCGCACCGCGAGTCCCGCGCGGCGCGCGGCGTCCAGGACGGTGCGGGCCTCGTCGCGATCGAAGGCGCCGCGGTCGCAGAACACGTCCGCCCAGCGCGCGAGCGGCGCGCACGCGTCGAGCATCGCCCCGGCCGCCAGCGCCACGTAGTCGTCACGCCGGTGCTCGTACTCGCGCGGCACCACGTGCGCGCCGAGGTAGGTGGCCTCCTCGGTCAACTCGCGCGCGAGGCCGAGCAGGCGCACCTCGCCCTCGACGCTCAGCTCGTAGCCCGACTTCACCTCGACGGTGGTGACGCCACCGGCGCGCAGCTGGTCCAGGCGTTGCGCACTCGCCGCGCGCAGGTCCTCCAGCGACGCGGCCCTCGTCGCGGCGACCGTCGCCGCGATGCCGCCCCCGTCGTAGGGGCGTCCGGCCATGCGGGCCTCGAACTCCGCGGAGCGCTCGCCCGCGAAGACCAGGTGCGTGTGCGAGTCGACGAAACCGGGGATCACCGCCGCGCCGGCCACGTCGCGCACGTGATCGGCGGCCGGCGCGCGCTGGTCGGGCCCGACCCACAGCACGCGCGACTCGTCGACCACCAGCGCCGCGTCGCGCAGTCGCCCGAGCGCCGTGGCGTCACCGAGAGCCGGGTCGTTGGTGGTCAGCTCGCCGATGTGGCGCACCAGCGTCGTGACCACTCAGCCCTCGCGCATCGGGATCCGCACGCCGCGCTCGGCCGCGGTCGCCTCGGCGATCTCGTAACCGGCGTCCACGTGGCGCATGACGCCGCTGCCCGGATCGTTGGTCAGCACGCGCGCCAGCTTCTGGGCGGCCAGCGCCGTGCCGTCGGCCACGCAGACCTGGCCCGCGTGGATCGAGCGACCGATGCCGACGCCCCCGCCGTGGTGGATCGACACCCAGCTCGCCCCCGACGCCGTGTTGAGCATCGCGTTGAGCAGCGGCCAGTCGGCGATCGCGTCGGACCCGTCGAGCATCGACTCGGTCTCGCGATACGGCGAGGCCACCGACCCGCTGTCGAGGTGGTCGCGGCCGATCACGATCGGGGCCGCGACCTCGCCCGACGCCACGAGGTCGTTGAAGGCCAGTCCCGCCCGGTCGCGCTCGCCGTAGCCGAGCCAGCAGATCCGCGCGGGCAGGCCCTGGAAGGCCACCCGCTCCTCGGCCTTGGTGATCCACCGTCGCAGCGCGTCGTTCTCGGGGAAGAGCTCGAGCACCGCGCGGTCGGTGCGAGCGATGTCGGCCGGGTCGCCCGACAGCGCCACCCAGCGGAACGGACCCTTGCCCTCGCAGAAGAGCGGACGGATGTAGGCGGGCACGAAGCCCGGGAAGGCGAACGCCCGCGGGTAGCCCGCCAGGGCGGCCTCGCCGCGGATCGAGTTGCCGTAGTCGAAGACCTCGGCGCCCTCGTCCATGAAGCCGACCATCGCCTCCACCTGCTTGGCCATCGACGCGCGGGCGCGCTCGGTGAACTCCTCGGGCTTCTTGTCCGCGTAGTCGTGCCAGTCCGCCGGGTCGATCTCCTCGGGCAGGTAGCTGAGCGGGTCGTGCGCCGACGTCTGATCGGTCACGATGTCGACCTCGACCCCGCGCGCCAGCAGCTCGGCGAAGACGGTGGCCGCGTTGCCGAGCAGCCCCACGCTCAGCGCCACGCGGGCCCTCTTCGCGGCCAGCACCCGCGCCAGGGCCTCGTCCAGGTCGCGGGTCCACTCGTCGAGGTACCGGTACTGCACGCGCCGCGCCAGGCGCGTCGGGTCGACGTCCACGCACAGGCACACCCCGTCGTTCATGGTCACGGCGAGCGGCTGGGCGCCGCCCATGCCGCCCACGCCGCCGGTCAGGGTCAGGGTCCCGGCCAGGGTGCCCCCGAAGCGCTTGGCGGCCACCGCCGCGAAGGTCTCGTAGGTCCCCTGCAGGATCCCCTGGGTCCCGATGTAGATCCACGAGCCGGCGGTCATCTGACCGTACATGGTCAGTCCCAGCGCCTCGAGGCGGCGGAACTCGGGCCACGTCGCCCAGTCCCCCACCAGGTTGGAGTTGGCGATGAGCACCCGCGGCGCCCACTCGTGAGTCTGGAACACCCCCACCGGGCGCCCCGACTGCACCAGCATCGTCTCGTCGGCGCGCAGCGTCGTCAGCGTGCGCACCAGCGCGTCGAAGCTGCGCCAGTCGCGCGCCGCGCGCCCGGTCCCCCCGTAGACGACCAGGTCGTCGGGCCGCTCGGCCACCTCGGGGTCCAGGTTGTTCGACAGCATGCGCAGCGCCGCCTCCTGGGGCCAGCCCCGCGCGCTCAGCGCGCTCCCGCGCGCCGCGCGCACCACTCGCGATCCCTCCACGACTACCTCCTCAGCCCTCGCTCACCGTCGCCCGCCACCCCGGCACCGGTCGCGGACCATCGTCTCACTCGTCGCGCAGCGTCACGTAGCGCCCGACCAGGTCGAGCAGCTCGCCGTTGCGCACCAGCTCGCCGACGGCGGCGAGCTCTGGCGCGAGCCACCGGTCGTGGCCCGGCCCGCCAGTGGCGGCGTTCACGCGCGCCACGACCGCCCCGATCACCGGCGACGGCTCCAGTGGCGCGCGCAGCGCCATCGCTCGGGCGCCGGCCACCAGCTCGATCGCCAGCACGTCGCGGCCGGCCTCGACCGCGCGGCGCAGCTTGCGCGCGGCGTGCCAGCCCATCGAGACGTGATCCTCCTGCATCCCCGAGGAGGGGATCGAGTCGACGCTGGCCGGCGCCGCCAGGCGCTTCATCTCACTGACCATCGCCGCCTGCGTGTACTGGGCGATCATCAGGCCCGAGTTGACCCCCGCCTCGTGGGCGAGGAAGGGGGGCAGGCCGAAGTTGCGATCCGGGTCGAGGAGCCGGTCGGTGCGCCGCTCGGACATCGAGGCCACGTCGGCGAGGACGATCGCGAGGAAGTCCAGGACGTAGCCCACGGGCGCTCCGTGGAAGTTCCCGTTGGACACCAGCCGCCCGTCAGCCAGGACCGAGGGGTTGTCGATCGCCGACGCCAGCTCGATCTCCGCCACCCGAATCGCGTGGGCCGTGGTGTCGCGAGCCGCGCCGTGCACCTGGGGGGCGCAGCGCAGCGAGTAGGCGTCCTGGACCTGGGTGGGGTCGTCGGCGTGCGAGTGGATCATGGGTGACGCCGCGCTGAGCGAGGCCAGGTGGGCGGCGCTGACGCGCTGGCCCGGGTGGGGGCGCAGTGCGTGGATGGCCGCGTCGAACACCCGGTCGGTCCCGCGCAGCGCCTGCACCGACAGCGCCGCCGCCACGTCCGCGAGGTCCAGGAGATCCTCGATGTCGGCCAGCGCCAGGACTAGCTGGCCCAGCATGCCGTCGGTGCCGTTGATGAGCGCCAGCCCCTCCTTCTCGGCGAGCTCCACCGGCGCGAGGCCCGCGTCGCGCAACGCGTCGATCGCGGGGCGCCGCTGACCGCCGCGGTCGCGCACCTCCCCCTCGCCCATCAGGGCGAGCGCCACGTGCGCCAGGGGCGCCAGGTCCCCCGAGCAGCCCAGCGACCCGAACTCGTGCACGACGGGGGTGATCCCCTGATTCAGCAGATCCGCGTAGGCCTGCGCCGTCGAGGGACGCACGCCCGAGACGCCGCTGCACAGGTTGTGCAGGCGCGACACCATCATGGCGCGCACCACCTCGGTCTCGACCTCGGCCCCGACGCCGGCGGCGTGGGAGCGGATGAGCGCGCGTTGCAGGTCGCGACGCTGGTCCGGCGAGATGAAGGTCGTCGCGAGCGCACCGAATCCGGTGGAGAGGCCGTAGACCGGTCGACCGCTGGCGACCAGGGCGTCGATCGCCGCCCGGCCCCGGGTCAGGCTCTCGACCACCGACGAGGACAGCCGAACCGGCTCGAAGTCGCGGGCCACCGCCACCACCTGCGCCCGCGTCAGCGCCCCCGTCCCGACGTCGATGGTCACAGCGACCTGCGGCGCACGCCGGCCAACGCCTCGAGCACGAGCAGCGCGGCGAGGCGCACCGTGCGCTCGTCGGGCGCGTCGCGCGCCACGTCGATCTCGGTGAAGTCGATCGCGCGAACCCGCGGGTCCGAGGTGACGGCCCGCACCATCCGACGCAACTCGTCAGCGCTCAGGCCACCGGGAGCGGCCGCCGGGCAGCCCGGCACGACCGCGCGGTCGGCCACGTCCAGGTCCACGTCGACGTAGACGGCTCGCCCACGTCCGCCCGCGATGTCGAGCGCGCGCGCCACCATCTCCTCGAGCGACTGCGAGCGCAGCGTGTCGCGCGAGATCACGGTCACTCCCGCGTCGCGCGCGCGTCGCGCGTAGGGCGCCGAGTTGGCGAAGTCGGCCACACCCAGCTGGACGACGTGCTCACCGGCGAGGCCGGCCTCGAGCAGCTGGCGCACTGGCGAGCCGTTGGAGACGCCGTCGCGCACGTCGAGGTGGGCGTCGAAGGTGATGAGACCCCACTCGGCGAGGGCCGGGCCCGCCAGCGCGCGCATCGCGTGGTGCGTGGCGGCGTTGTCGCCGCCGAGCACCACGCGCAGCACCGCCGCCGGGTCGATCGCGTCGAACACGGCGACCACGCGCTCGAAGCCGTCGGGTCCGTCGGGGTCCGCCACGTCGCCGCAGTCCACGAGGCTGATCTCCTCGGCCAGGTCCACGTGGTCGGAGTAGGACCAGGTCGAGTAGCGCGCCAGGGCCTCGCGTATCGCGCTCGGGGTGTTACGGGCCGAGCGCGGAGTGAGGGACGTGGCGTAGGTGCACAGCCCGATCAGAGCGGCCAGCGGTCGCCCCGGAACCGGCGAGCCGCTCAGGAGTTCGGCGGCCGACGTCCACTGGGGATCACGAGTCACAGCCACGCGGTCCATGCTAGGCACCTCGCGGGGTGACCCCGATCCGCGTCAACGACAGCGGCCCACCAGGCGCAGCGGCTGGGGCTGGACCCGGCCCGTCGCACGAACCCCCGGGCTGGACCAGTGGCAGGTCCAGCTCGCGGGCTCGGCCAGGGCCACGAAGAAGTCGCGGGTCCAGCCGCCCACCTCGTAGATGGTGGGGTCGTGCATGGAACGCGGCAACTGGACCGGGAGCGGACCAGCGGAATGCAGCGGCGTGAAGGACGCCCCCACGATCGGCCAGAAGGGGTTGATATCGAGCTCCATGCCGGTGATGGCCCCGGCGGCCACGAGGGCCTGGGCGAGGCGCAGGGGCGTCACGGGCGTCATCGTGGCCACGTACACGAGGTTCCCCGCCCCGTCCACCCCCAGTCCCGAGCGCGCGATCGCCGGGACGTTGCCGATCGTCGAGCCCCACTGCTCCCACTGCGGCGAGGCCGCCGCGGCGGTCGGTCGCCCCCCGCTCACCAGCGCGACGAGGTTCTGACGCAGGGCGATCGGCCGAAAGCCCCGCGGCGGGAAGTTCGCGCTCCCCCACACGCCCATCGCCCAGTGTCCGGCGGCGTCCAGGGCGACGGTCATGAGTCCGCGCTCGAGTGGCACGAGCGTCAGCCCGTCCACCGCGGAGCCCCCGGCGTGGGCCGCCTGCTTGAAGGCGCCGTTGAAGACCGCCACCACGCCGGCGCGTCCCTCGGTCGGCCAGTCGACGACCGGTCCCGCGTCGGCGGGCACCTGGGACGCGGCGGAGGGATCGGTGGACCCCACGTGCCAGCGCAGCAGGGTCGTGCGCGCGCGCAGGCGCACCGCCCGAAACGCGACGCCGCCCACCGTCACCATGCGAAAGTCCACCAGCACCCCCCGCGCGGAGCGACTGGCCACGGTCCACCCGGGCTGGGGCCGTGACGGTACGACCGTCGTGGTGGTCGAGCCGAGGGGTGTCGAGGTCGTCGACGACGGGGCGACCACCGACGCCCCGATCGTCGTGGTCGGGCTACTGGTCACCGATCCCCCACCACCGGCCACGGCCAGGGCGAGGATGACGGCGACCACCACCACGGCGACCACGAGCCCCGGCGTCGATCCTCCCCGCAGGACGGGCGGGCGCGTCGTCACGCTCAGCGGTCGACGGTGCGCGTTCCCGGGTCGGTCGGCGGCACCGCCTCGGGGGGCGTGATGAACGTGGGCACCGGTGTCGGGGCCAGCTCGGTCGGCACGTCGTCACCGTAGGCGGGTGCGGGCGTCGCCACGTACTCGCCACTCGCCGTGCGCTCCACCACGTTGACCGTCTTGCGCCGACCCCCGCCCCGCGTGGCGTGGATCTCCTTCGCGATGAAGTAGCCAATCGGGTAGGCGACGAAGGGGGACACCAGTACCAGTATGCGCATGGTCCAGAGCACGGTGTTCAGCGAGACGTGGAAGAAGTTCGCGATCACGTCGGTCGAACTCGCGATGAACAGCATCGACAGCATCGCCAGCACCGCCACGCCCGCCGCCGTCCGCTTGGGACGGCTGCTGGGCCGATCGAGCAGGTTGTGCAGGGCGTCGTCGTGGGTCACCCGGCGCTCGATGGCGGGCCACGCGTACGCGAGCCCGAACAGCAGGCCGGGGAACACCACCGCGGGGATCGTGACCTCGAAGGGGATCGTGTAGCCGAAGCTGTGGAACGACCACGAGGGGAAGATGCGCAGAGCGCCGTCCAGGAACGCCATGTACCAGTCGGGCTGGACCGCGTAGGAGATCCGCGCGGCCTCGTAGGGGCCGAACTGCCAGATCGGGTTGATCTGGGCGAACGCGCCCAGCAGCGCGGTGACCCCCGCCACGATCAGCATGAAGCCAGTCGTCTTGGCCATGAAGACCGGGAACATCGGCGAGCCGACGACGTTGCGCTCGGTTCGCCCCTCGCCGGGGAACTGCGTGTGCTTCTGTCGCACCAGCAGGAACAGGTGCGCGCCCACCAAGCCCACGATGAGCGCCGGCACGATCAGCACGTGCAGGATGAAGAAGCGTGGGATCACGGCAGTACCGGGGAAGTTGCCCCCGAAGATGAAGAAGGCCAGGTACGTGCCCACCAGGGGCACCGAGAGGATGATGGAGTAGGCGATGCGGATCCCGGTCCCCGACACCAGGTCGTCGGGCAACGAGTAGCCCAGGAAGCCGTTGACGATGGCCAGCGTCAGCAGCGTCACGCCGATCGTCCAGTTCAGCTCGCGCGGCTTGCGGAAGGCGCCGGTGAAGAAGACGCGCGCCATGTGCACCACGATGGCGCCGATGAAGATGTCGGCGGACCAGTGGTGCATCTGGCGCATGAGCAGGCCCGCGCGCACCGCGAACGACAGGTTCACCGTCGAGGCGTAGGCCTCGGTCATCGAGGTCCCGTCGAGGGGGAGATAGCTGCCGTGATAGGTGACCAGGGCCTGGCTCGGCACGTAGTAGAGCGTGAGGAAGACGCCCGTGACCAGCACGACCACGAACGAGTAGAGGGCGATCTCGCCGAGCATGAAGGACCAGTGATCGGGAAAGATCTTGTCGAGGAAGCTCCGCCCGCCCTTGGCTACGCCCACGCGATCGTCGAGCTCGTTCAGGGCCGAGCCCAGGCGTCCGTAGGGACCGCGGGACTGGCGGCGTGAGCGCCTGGTGGTGACGGCGTCGCTCACGAGCGCTCCCAGAATCCCGGCCCGACGGGCTCGTGGTAGTCGCTCTGGGCACGAATGTACCCCTGAGCGTCGATGTACAGCGGCAGTTGCGGCAGCGGCCGCGGGGCGGGTCCGAATTCGGGGATGGCGCCGTTGGTGGCGTTGAACATCGACTGGTGGCACGGGCACACCAGCAGTTGCAGCTGCTGCTCGTAGAGCCCCACCGGGCACCCGAGGTGGGTGCAGAGCTTGGAGTACGCCAGGTAGCCCTGGGGCGCCCAGGTCTCACGCCCCTTCTGGGTCACGAAGTTCTCGTTGGAGATCCGGATCAGCACCGTCTGGTCCACGGCCTGACCCCGATCGGTGTTCTCCAGCCCCTCGGGGAAGACGGTCATGATCGACCCGATGGCGAGCTCGCCCACCGACACACGCCGGCCCGTCTGATCCACCGCGTAGGTGCCCGAGCGCCAGTCGGTGTGAAAGAGCGTCCCCTTGGGCAGCGGACCCAGGCTGCGCAGCAACGGGAAGAGCGCGACGATGCCGAAGGCGCCGAGCCCGCCGCCCAGCAGTCCCCCGAGCACCTTGCGCCGCTTCACGACTCCACCGCCGCGCTCGACGATCGCCGCGGCGAAGGCGTCGCGCTCGACCGCGGCACTCGCCAGCGGGTGGCGCTCCTCGACGAAGGGCCCGCGCGGCATCAGGTACTTGCCCCACGCCACGAGACCGACGCCGAGAAAGAACAGCCCGCCGCCCATGGTGGCGCCGAGAGTCCACGGGGCCGCGTTCACCCAGTAGCACGCCCCGAAGCCGATCACCAGCACCAGGCCGACCACGAAGTTCAACGCGATGACACGCTCGACGAGCCGCGGGTGGCGCGCCGCCGGGGCGAGGTGCGGGTCGTCCGCGGCCAGGCCCTGGATCGACACGGGCGTTCGGTGTTCGGACATCTGACTCACTGGCGCTCCCCCACCCAGAATCCGACGAGGGCCAGCAGCCCCACGCCGAGCAACAGGCCGACGAATCCCTCGGCCACCGGACCGAGACCGCCCAGGCCGAACCCACCCGGATTGCGCGGGTGCTGGATCTCGGTCGTGACGTACTTGACGATGTCGCGCACCTGGAAGTCGCTGAGGTTCCCGGTGAAGCGCGGCATGTTGGCCGGGCCCGTGCGAATCGCCTCGGCGACCTGGGTGGCGGGAATGTTGCGCAGGGAGGGTGCGTACGTGCCGCGCGCCAGGGCGTCCCCGTCACCCTCGATGGTGTGACAGGCCGCGCAGTTCAGCGCGAAGAGGGCGGCGCCGTCGGCGACGTTGGCGCCCTTCAGGTTGACGCTCGGAATGTACGGGTAGCTGGGATCGAGCGAGTTGACCCACGCCGCGATCGCCACGGCCTGGTCGTGGGTGAGGCGGGGCTGGCGCCGCGGCGCCTCCACCGCGGCGGTGTCCACCGCGGGCATGCGCCCCGACTCGATCCAGAAGTCGATGGTGGCCGGCCCCAGCCCGACGAGGTTCGGGTAGGCGCCCGGCGTGCCGTTGGCCGGGATGCCGTTGGCCTGGTCGCCGTGGCACGACGCGCAGTTCTGCAGGAACAGCGCCTGGCCGAGGGCGTCCAGCGTCGACGAGGGCGCGTGGTACATGATGGCGCTGTCGCCGTAGCTGATGACCACGCCGTGGTGGTTGCGCACCACGACGCTCGAGTTGGGCGTCCCCGCGTCGAAGCGCGACGTCTGGTAGGGGGTGTAGGAGAACGTCTGGGCGTGGGCGGTGCCGGCGAAGGCCACGACTGGGGCCAGCGCCGCCAGGCCCGCGGCGACGCACGCGCCCACTCGAGTGATCACTGTCGCCACGACGCCCTATTTCAGGAGGAACAGGGACGAGAACAGCCCGATCCAGATCACGTCGACGAAGTGCCAGTAGTAGCTCACGCCCTGGAACGCCGCCAGCTCGCCCGGGTCCCCCTCGCCGCCGCGCATGCGAAACAGCAGGAACGCCATCGCGACCAGGCCGAGGAAGACGTGCAGGCCGTGCAGGCCGGTGGTGATGTAGAAGACCGACCCGTAGGAGTTGGTGTACCAGCGCGTGGCCAGGTGCGTCCACTCGTACGCCTGGTTCGCCACGAAGAGCGCCCCCATGATCATCGTGACGATGACCCACTGGCGGGCCTCGGCCCGACGCCGGTGCTCGACCAGCCAGACCGCGCGCTGCATGGTGAACGACGAGCCGATCAGCACCAGCGTGAAGATCCCCGCCTGGACGGTGTCCAGGTGCGTGCCCACCGGCGGCCACGACGTCAGGTGCGCGCGGATGGTGAAGAGCGCGGCGAAGAGCCCCGAGAAGAACATCAGCTCGCTGCCGAGCCAGATCATCACACCAATGGCCAGCAGCGGCGGACGATCGTGGACGATCTTCTCCGGTTTCGCCAGGCTATTGAGGGGAATCGCCTGACTCACTCCTACAGTTCTACTTGACGTCACGCGACGCACTCGATCACGCCACTGAGACCCCTCACAGCAACGAGGCCGGGAGCGGCTCGTCGCTGACCAGGGCCAGACGGCGAGTCGGGCGCGTCATCGCCACGTAGAGGGTCCGCAACCCCCGGGCGCTGACCGACGGCGTGGCGCGTCGCGCGATCTCGGCGGGGTTGACGACCACGACCGCGTCGAACTCCAGCCCGTTGGCCCCCTGCGCGGCGACCACCACCAGATCCGACGACAGCCCCGACGATGCGTCGTCGGTCGGGTCCACGGCGTCGAGCCCCGCGCGCACGAGCGCGTCGCGCAGCGCGCCCACGCGCCCGGCGTCGGCGATGACCGCCACGCGCCCGGGCGACACCGCAGCCAGCTCGCGACGAACGACCGCCACCAGCGTGGAGGCGAGGTCGCCCGGCGCCACCACCTCGACCGACGGGGACGACCCGGCGCGGCGCACGGGCCGCGGCGGCGTCAGGTCGGGCGACGCGGCCCGCAGCGTCGCCGCGGCGAAGTCCAGCACCTCGGCCGGCGTGCGGTAGCTCACCGACAGGTCCACCCGGGTCGGCGGTCGACGGGGCTCGAGCATCGCCAGGACCGTCTCCCACGACGCGGCCGACGCGGCCGTCGTCGCCTGGCCCATGTCGCCCACGATGGTCATCGACCCGTTGAGATCACGCCGACGCAGCGCACGCCACTCCATCGCCGAGAGATCCTGCGCCTCGTCGACGACGATGTGCCCGTAGGTGACGAACTCCGCCTCGTCGGGCTCGGGCGGGGCCGCCACGGCCATTCGAGCCGCCTCGCGCAGCGCCGCCGCGCGGATGTCGCCGCGATAGGCGTCGAGGTCGATCCCCTCGAGCAGCGCCGACTCGGTCGGGCGCACGTGAGCGCGGGGGCGTCGGCGCGGACCCAGCAGGACTCGGGCCTCGTCGATCAGTGCGGCGTCCGCCGCCGTCCAGGCCACCTCGTCGAGCGAGGCGCTGCGAGCGCGATACAAGAGACGCTGCTCGTCCTCGCTCAGCAGCCCGCGTCCGGCGGCCTCGATCAGGGCCGGGGCGCCGAAGAGGTCGTGCAGGAGCTCGGCCCCGCTGAGGCGGGGCCAGACCCGCTGCATCGCCTCCTTGAACTCGCTGGTGGCACGGATCTGATCGGCGAGCTCGCCGAGCGTGGCGAGCTCGTCCTCGTCCTCACTGTCGCCCCCAGTGACCACGCGAGCCCGATAGGCCTGGGCCAGGCGCTGAGCCAGCTCGCGCACCAGCGCCGAGCGGCGCTGGTTGTGGTTGCCGGGGCGCCGGCGGGCGCGCTCGACGGCGTCGCGGGTGTCGAGCGCGCGCAGGATCAGCCGCGCGCGACCCACGGGGATGACCACGTCGTGGCGCAGCGCGCGCTGTCGAGTCGCCAGGGCGCGCGACAGGAATCTGACCATGCGCCGGTCGCCCTTCAGGGCCGCCAGGTCGTCGCTGTCGTGCCCGCGCACCACGATGTTGGTCACCAGACCGGCGATCGTCGACAGGCGCACTCCCGACTCGCCGAGCGAGGGCAGCACGTTCTCGATGTAGTGCAGGAAGAGCGGATTGGGCCCCACCACCAGGACGCCCTGGCGCTCGAGAGTGGCCCGGTAGGTGTAGAGCAGGTACGCCGCGCGGTGCAGCGCGACCGCGGTCTTGCCCGTGCCGGGTCCGCCCTGGACCAGGAGGACGCCCGCCAGAGGGCTGCGGATGATCTGGTCCTGCTCGCTCTGGATCGTCGCCACGATGTCGGCCATCCGGCCGCTGCGCGCGCGCCCCAGGGCCGCGAGCAGCGCCCCGGCCCCCCCAAGAGCCAGCCCCCCCTCGACCAGGCCCTCCTCATTCAGCGCGCGCAGAGCCGTGTCGTCCCACGCGGGCCCCTCGTCGGTGAAGTACTCGTCCTCGACCCCGGTCACCTCGCGCGCCCGAATGGCCACGTGGCGGCGGCGCGCCAGGTTGAGCGGCTCCACTCCGGTGGCGCGGTAGAACGCCTCGGCGACCGGCGCGCGCCAGTCCACCACCAGGGGGTTCAGGTCCTCATCGGAGACCGCCAGTCGCCCCACGTGGTAGCTGTCCGCGCGGCCCTCGCCGTTGGGTCGGTAGTCGATGCGCCCGAAGAACAGCGGCTGATCGCCGATGGCCAACTGGTCGAGCCGCTGCAGGGCCGTGCCCATGACGACGTCACGCTCCACGAGGTCGCCGGCGCCGCGGCGGTGCGCCACCGCCACGCTGTCGCGCAGGGACGTGGCCTCGGCGCGCATGTGGTCGAGGGCCCCGAGGGCCACGTCCAGGAACGTCTGCTCCTCCGCGATCTCGCGCTCGTGCGACACGTCGACCCCTCTCTCGCCCCAAACGGGGTCTGACAAGTCTAAACGACCCCGACGCGGGGCCGGCGCGACGACCTCCCCTAGATTGGGCGGGTGAAGGGAGCGTGGTGGAGCCAGTCCTACTGAGAGCCTGCCGGGGCGAGCGGGTCGATCACGTCCCGGTGTGGTTCATGCGCCAGGCGGGCCGGTCCCTGCCCGAGTACCGCGCGCTGCGCGGCTCGGGATCGATCCTCGACGCCATCGCCGACCCGGACCTGGCCTGCGAGATCACGCTCCAGCCGGTGCGCCGCTACGGGGTCGACGCCGCGATCCTCTTCTCGGACATCGTCGTGCCCTACCACGCGATCGGCTTCGGCGTCGACGTGGTGGCCGGACGCGGCCCGGTCATCGCCCAGCCCGTGCGCCACGAGAGCGACCTGGAGCGGCTGCGCGACCTGACCGAGGGGGATATCGCCCACGTGACCGCGACCGTCGACCGGGTGGTCGCCGCGCTCGCCCCGAGCGACACGCCGTTGATCGGCTTCGCCGGCGCCCCGTTCACCGTCGCGAGCTACCTGGTCGAGGGCGGGCCGTCGCGTGACTTCGCCGTCATCAAGACCCTCCTGCACGCCGACCCGGCCCTCTTCGAGCGCCTCAGCGAGCGCCTCGTCGCGATCACCGTCGCCTTCCTGCGCGCCCAGATCCGCCACGGCGCCCGCTGCGTCCAACTCTTCGACTCGTGGGCCGGGTCGCTGACCCGCGACGAGTACCGGCGCTTCGCCCTCGAACCCACCCGGCGGGTGCTCGAGGGGATCGCCGACCTGGGCGTGCCCGCCATCGTCTTCGGCGTCGGCACGGGCGAGCTGCTCGACCTGATGGCCACCAGCGGAGCCGACGTCGTCGGCGTCGACTGGCGCGTCGACCTCGACGACGCTCGTCGGCGAGTCGGCGACCGCGCCGTGCAGGGCAACCTCGATCCCGCGCGCTGCCTCGGCTCGGTCGAGGCCGGCGTGGCGGGCGCCCGCGAGGTGCTGGCGCACGCCGGCACCCGGCCCGGCCACGTCTTCAACCTCGGACACGGCGTTCTGCCCTCGACCGACCCCGCGGTCCTCGAAGCCATCGTGCGCGTCGTGCACGACGAGGGACGGGCCGGCGTATGAGCGCGCGTCCCACCGGGGTGCTGGTGATGGCCTACGGCACGCCGAGCACGCGCGACGACGTCGCCGCCTACTACACCCGCATCCGCCACGGGCGGCCCCCGACCCCCGAGCTGCTGGCCGACCTGGTGCGCCGCTACGACGCCATCGGCGGCACCTCGCCGCTCGCCCAGCGCACGGCCGCCCAGGTGAGCGCCCTCGCCGCGGCCCTGGAGGCGTCCGAGCCGGGACGCTTCGACGTGCGATTCGGATCGAAGTACGAGCCGCCGCTCATCGAGGACACGGCTCGCGCGCTGCGCGAGGACGGCGTGACGACCGTGATCGGCCTGGCCCTCGCACCGCACTCCTCGTCGATGTCCACCGCCCAGTACATGGCGCGCGCCCGCGAGGCGCTCGGGGACGAGGTGACGCTCATCGCCATCGACGCCTGGTGGGACGTCCCCGGGTTCCTCGATCTGATCGCCGCCCGGGTGCGCGACGCGCTGGCCACGATCGACGCCCCGCGCCGCGGGGACGCCGAGGTCCTCTTCTCGGCTCACTCCCTGCCCGAGCGCATCCTCGAGGACGGCGACACCTACCCCGACCAGTTGCGCGAGAGCGCCCGGGAGGTCGCGAGCCGGGCGGGCCTCGCGCGCTGGGACGTGGCCTGGCAGTCCGCCGGGCGCACCGCCGACGCCTGGCTGGGCCCCGACATCCTGAGCGTGCTGCGCGACAAGCGCGCCGCCGGCGTGCGTGACCTGGTCTCCTGTCCGATCGGTTTCGTCGCCGACCACCTCGAGGTGCTCTTCGACATCGACGTGGAGGCGCAGGGCGTGGCGCGAGAGATCGGGCTCAACCTGGTTCGCACCGCGTCGCTCAACGACGACCCGGCCCTCATCGCCGTGTTGGCCGACGTGGTGCGCGGAGCGTCGTAGATGGCGCGGCCCTCGGTGGTGATCGTGGGCGGAGGGATCGCCGGCTTGGCGGCCGCCTGGGAGCTGACCGGAGCCGATCGCGGGCCCGACGCGGGCACGCCGCGCGTGGAGCTGATCGAGTCGGCCGACCGCGTCGGGGGCTCGCTCGGGACGGTCGACTTCGCCGACCGCGTCATCGACACGGGTCCCGACGGCTTCCTGGCGCGACGCCCCGAGGCGACCGAGTTGATCCGCGAGCTGGGTCGGGCCGACCAGCTCGAACCGGTCGCGGCCAGCGGCGCATCGATCTGGCTCCGCGGAGAGCTCGACGAGATCCCGCCGGGGCTGGCCCTCGGCGTGCCCACGTCGAGCGCCGCGGTGCGCGCCGTGCACGGTCTGTCGTGGCGGGCCCGTCTCGCGGCTCGGCGCGACGAGTTGGTCCCGCGTCGCCTCGTCGTGGGAGACGACGCGAGCATCGGCGCGATCGTGCGCACGAAGCTGGGAGCCGAGATCGCCTACCGCTTCGTCGAGCCGATGGTCGGGGGCATCCAGGCCGGTCGTATCGACGAGCTCTCGGCGCGCGCCCTCTTCCCGAGCCTGCTGGAGGCCGCGCGCTCGGGGGGGTCGCTGATGCGCGCGCTCGCGGCGCGCTCGCCGTCCCCGACGAGTTCGCCCCCGTCGGGTCCCGTCGCACCGGCACCGCTGTTCGCCTCGCTCGAGGGTGGCGTCGGATCGCTGGTCACCACCCTCGCCACGACGCTACGAGCCCGCGGCGTCGTGGTGCGCACCGCGACGCGCGTCACGGCCCTGCGCGCCACCGCCCGTGACGAGCACCCCTGGGCCGTGGACACCGACGACACGACCACCCCCGCGCACGCGCTCATCCTCGCGGTGCCCGGTGCGGTGGCCGGCGAGCTGCTGCAGGCGTACCACCCCGACCTCGCCGCACTGCGCACCATCACCAGTGCGGGGGCCGCCATGGTGACCGTGTGCGTCGCCCGCGACGCCGTGCGCCTGCCGGCGCGCGGCACCGGCGTCCTGATCCCCCTGGCGACCCCGTGGAACGACCAGGAGTCCATGATGGTGACGGCCCTGACGTTCCTCGATCGCAAGTGGCCACGCCTGGCGCGTGAGGACACGGTGATACTGCGCGCGCACGTGGGGCGCAGTGACGACGCGCGCTGGTCCGCGCTGGACGACGCCGCCCTCATCGAGCGCGTCACCGACGAGATGACGCGCGTGCTGCCCGGCTTCCCGCCGATCCGTGATGCCCTGGTGAGCCGGTTCCCCGCGGGACTGCCCCAGTACCGGGTGGGCCACCTCAACCTCGTGGCGGCCGCCCGCGCCGGCGCGCCGCGCGGTGTCCTGCTCGCCGGCAACGCCTACGACGGCGTCGGCATCCCGGCCAGCATCGGCTCGGGTCGGCGCGCCGCGCGCGAGCTGCTGGCGTCACTCGCGTCACGCGAGGCGAACGACCGGGGGACCTACTGGTAGTAGCCGGAGTGGATGTAGATGCACGGCACGCCCTCGGCGACGTACATCGCGTGATTCTTCGGGTCGTCGTCCAGGGCCAGACGCACGTCGAAGCCGTAGGCCTCGAGGTCGCGCACGGCGCCGCGCTTGTACTCGTCCACTCCCGAGTAGTCACCGTACTCGCGCATGATCAGCACATCCCAGCGCAGCTGGTAGCGCTCCAGCCAGGCCACCGTGTGCGGCTGCACGCGTCGGGGCCGTCCCGTCACCAGGACCACCGCGAGAGACGCGTCGAGCAACTCCAGCAGCCGCTCGATCTCCTCGATGACCGGGTCGTCCCCGCAGGCGTCGAAGAAACTGCGCCAGTCCCCCCAGTCCAGGTAGTGCTGGCGCCCGGCGGCGTCGGCGAGGACGCCGTCGATGTCGAAGATGACCGCCGGTCCCGGCGTTCGCGGCTCGGCCCGCCACAACCAGTTCTCGCGCGGGGTGCTCTCGGGGCTCATCAGTCGTCGCTCGGTCTCGCCGGCCCGGGCGACCCGGGCCACATCTGAGAGACTAGACCCCGTGGGAGCCAGTGAACGCGCGATCGTACCGGTTCCCTTCGGGCGCCACGTCTACGTACTGAGCGACCTCTCGCTCTCGCCGCGCACGTCGCCCGCGAGCCGTCCCGTGCGCGAGCTCATCGGCCTGCTCGGCGACATCGACGACCCGGCGGTCGTGGTCGTCGCGGGCAACCTCCTGCACCCGCCACCCGACGCCGACCTCGCCGCCTTCGTCGACGCCACGTGGACCGCACTGGCCGAGCTGGCCAGCGCGATCACCGCGTTCTGCGCCCACCCCGACCACCTCTTCTACGTGCTGCCCGGACGAGACGACGTGGCACTGCGCGACGACGAGGCCGCCCAGCGCGCCGTCGAGGCGCTGGGTGCGCACCTCGCGCGCGAGCTCATCGTCCAGGTCGCGACCGCGCAGGGCTCGCGTGACCTGGCGATCGCCGCCGGCTCGTACGACCTCGACACCTCGCGCGCCGACGCGGCCGACCGGGCGGACGCCGAACGCCTGGAGGATCCGACGGCCCTCGAGCGCTTCGTGGCCTCGCGCGTCCTGTACCGGCGCCTCGGAGGCTGGATCTGGGCGGTGCTGATCGCGCTGGCGCTGGTGGACCTGGCGCACACGCTGGTGCGACTCTTCAACCACTTCACGCACCGCCACCTGCACGTGCGCACGCTGCACACCCACAGCTTCTGGGGCAACTTCATCGTGACGCTGCTCGCGATCATCGTGCTCGAGGCGCTGGTGGCCGGCGCCGCCGCACTGCTCGTGCGGCGGCGCTTCGACCGGGGCGCCCGCGTCGAGCGCGCGCACCTCCTCGAGCCGCTGGCGCTCACGACCGTCGACGACGTGGACGCCCTCGAGTACGCCCGGCGCGTGGCCGAGCGCGGCGGCGCGGGCGCCATCGTCGGCGGATCTCCCAGCCCCGCCCTCGCCTTCCTCGACCGCGGCATCTGCGCCGCTCCCGGCCCGTCACGCACGGTCGTGATCGAGCGCCGGGGCCGCCTGGGCCTGCCCCCCGTCTTCAGCACCGTGCAGCGCCTGGGCGTCGTCGAGGTGGAGGCGGCGTCGGCGGTCCAGGTGCGTCTGCTGGCCGGCCAGTCCCCGAACCGGCGCCGCGTCACCCTGCTCGAACGACTGATCGCCGGTGCCCCCTGGCGCTCGACGCTGGGCGAGCAGACCACGACGGTCGGCTCCTGGCCGACCGGCGACCCCTTCCCGATGGACCGCGACGCCCTCGCCGCCCAACGCCGCGAACGCGCGATTCGCCGCGTCGCGGCCGGCCTGCTGGCCCTGGACGGACTGATCAACGTGGTGGTCACGGTGCGACCCATCCTGCGCACCCGCCTCAACGCGGTGTTGGCCGTGCTGCCCCTCGACGTGGCGCGCTCGGCGGCCGCCGTCACCGCGGTGGCGGGCATCGGTCTGATCATGCTGGCGCGCGGCGTGCGACGGGGCCAGCGCCGCGCCTGGTTCCTCGCGTTGGCGACACTGGCGATCACCACCGTCTTGCACCTGGCGCGCGGCGGCAGTGTCGCGTCGTCGCTGGTGGCGGCGGCCCTCGTCGTCGGACTGCTGGTGACGCGCGACCACTTCCGCGCCTCCACCGACCGCGTCAGCGCTCGCGCGGCCCTGCCGGGACTGGGCGCGATCGCCGTGGTCGCGGTGGTGGCGGCGTCCCTCGGCGTCGAGGCCTCCGCACGCCACCAGCACCTCCCGTCCTTCGCCGTGGTGCTCGTGGGGTGCGCCGAACGACTGATCGGCCAGACCAACGTGACCCTGCCCGACCGAGTGAACGACTTCTTCAACCCGGTACTGCTCACCGTCGGACTGTCACTCGTGGTGTCGGCTCTCTACCTCATCACCCGCCCCGTGGTCGACCGGCGCCTCTCGGCGACGGGATCGAGCGCCGAGCGGCGCATCGCCGAACGACGCGCCCGGGAGATCGTGCGTCGCCACGGTCGCGGCACACTCGACTACTTCGCCCTGCGCGACGACAAGCAGTTCTTCTTCTTCCGCGACTCCCTGGTCGCCTACGCCGTCTACGGCGGGGTCGCACTCGTCTCCCCCGACCCCATCGGCCCGGTGGCCGAGCGCGGCGACGTGTTCAGCGCCTTTCGCGCCTACGCCGAGCATCGCGGGTGGACCATCGGCGTCATGGGCGCCGGCGAGGACTGGCTCCCGCTCTACCACGCCGCCGGCCTGCACTACCTCTACATCGGCGACGAGGCGATCGTCGACTGCGCGACGTTCTCCCTCGAGGGCGGGCGGATGAAGGGGCTGCGCCAGGCCCGCACGCGACTCCTGCGACACGGCTACCGCGTCGAGTTCCTGGACCCCGCCGCCATCGACCCGTCCCTGGTGGCGCCACTCCTCGACCTCATCGCCAAGCTGCGCCGCGGCGAGGGTGAGCGCGGGTTCTCGATGATGCTCGGGCGACTCTTCGACCCCCGCGACAAGGGGCTCCTGCTCACCGTCGTCTTCGGGCCCGACGACCGCCCCGCGGCGGTCTGCCAGTTCGTCCCGTCCCCGGCGATCCACGGCTACTCCCTCGACCTCATGCGTCGTGACCCCGGGGAGCACCCGAACGGCCTCATCGACTTCGCGCTCTGCTCGACCATCGAGCACCTGCGCGAGCGAGGAGGGCGCGGACTCAGCCTCAACTTCGCGGCCTTCCGCTCGGTGCTGGAGGCCGAACGCGGCGAGGGCACCTTCACGCGCGTGGAGCGTTGGGCGCTGCGGCGCCTCTCCGGGGTGCTGCCCATCGAGAGCCTGTGGTCCTTCAACGCCAAGTACTACCCGACCTGGCTACCCCGCCACCTCGTCTACCCCGCCGCCGAGAGCTTCGTCCCGGTGGTGCTGGCGACGCTGCGCGCCGAGAGCCTGACCGAGATCCCAGTGGTGGGTCGCCTCCTCGCGAACGACCCGGCCAACCGCCCCGGCACGGTGGTGCCCGACGAGGTCCTCTCGGCGGCCCGGCGCCACCGGTAGCGTCGCCGGTCAGCGCGACGCGGCGCGGCGCGCGATCGCGCGCGCCAGCCTTGCGGCCGCGGCGTCGTCGAAGGAGAGGAACAGCGAGGGCTCCACCAGCTCCAGCTCCATCACCGCCCAGCCGTCGGGCGTCGCCACCAGGTCGACGCGCGCGTAGAGCAGGTCGCCGTAGCCCTCGGCGGCCAGGAGCCGCGTCGCCAGGTCCACGGCGTCGGGCTCGGGCGTGGCGATCGACATCTGCTCGCGGCGAAACAGCGCGTCACGCTCGCCCGCCGGCGCCGCGAGCATGGCGCCCTTGGTGAGAGCGTGGGTCAGCGAGCCCTCCACGAAGACCAGGGCCCGCTCGCCCACGGCGTCCACCGACTCCACGTAGGGCTGGATCACGACGTGACGACCGCGGGCGTGCAGCGCCGCCACGTGGGCTCGAGCGCGTGACTCCTCGCCCGGCGCGTAGCGCTCGGCGTCAACCGATCCCGCGCCGACCCGAGGCTTGACCACGAAGCGGCCGTCGGGGAATCTCGGGCTCGCGCCCACGTCGCAGAAGAGCGACGGCACCACGGGCCACCCGCGCGCCGCCAGGTCGGCCAGATAGCGCTTGTCGCTGGAGTAGGCCAGCACCGGGTAGGGGTTCTCGAGGCGCGCCACGCCGCGCGCCCAGGCCAGGAACTCCTCGCGCCGACTCGTGTAGTCCCACGTGGAGCGCACCACGACGAGGTCGTAGGCGGCCCAGTCGGCGCGCGGATCGTCCCAGGCGACCAGTGACGCACGCACCCCCTCGGCCGACAACGCGTCGGCCAGCACGGGGCTGTCGGGGTCGACGTCGCCCTCGCAGGTGGCGATCGCCACTCGCGTCACGGCGTGAACAGGAGAGTGGCGTGCTGGGCCAGCGCCGCGAGCGGGCCCGGCCACACGCCGAACACGACCGTCACCGCCACCCCGAGCACGATCACCACGGCCGTCGCGCGCGGCACGGCAACGTGGTGCGCGATCGCCCGCTCATCACCCTCCGCGTAGAGCGCCACGATCCAGCGCAGGTAGAAGAACGCGGCGATCGCCGCGCCCAGCAGCGCGATCACCGCCAGCGCCGATCCGCCCACGTCCACCGCGCTCGCCAGCACGACGAACTTCGCGTAGAACCCGGTGGTCAGCGGCGCCCCGAGCTGAGCGAGCAGGAACAGTGCCAGCGCCCCGCCGAGCCACGGCTGGCGTCGCGCGAGGCCCCGGTAGTAGTCGACGTCGTGGTGGTCGTCGCCGCGCCCCCCCACCAGAGTCACGATGGCGAAGGTGGCGACGACCAGCGGCGCGTAGGTCATCGCGTAGAACAGCGTGGCCGCGGTGCCCCTCGTCGTCGCGGCCCACACCCCCAGCAGCATGAATCCCGCGTGGTTGATCGACGAGTACGCCAGCATGCGCTTGACGTTGCGCTGCACGATGCCGAGACTCGCGCCGACGAGTGTCGTGAGGACAATCAGCGCCCACAGGATCGGTCGCCAGGTGTCCATCTGCGTGCCGAGCGCCGAGACCAGCACTCGCAGCAGCGCCGCGAACGCCCCGACCTTGACGATCGAGGCCATGTAGCCCGTCACCGGCGTCGGCGACCCCTGGTAGACGTCGGGCGACCAGAGGTGGAACGGCACCGCCGCAACCTTGAACGCGAAGCCCACGAGGAGCAGGGCGCCTCCGGCGTAGAGCAAGCCCGGCCGCAACAGCACGTTGGCGCCGAGGAAGTAGGACACGTCGCTCAGGTTGGTCGACCCCGTGGCGCCGTAGACCAGTGCGGCACCGTAGACGAAGACGGCCGACGCGAAGCTGCCTAGCAGGAAGTACTTCAGCGCGGCCTCGGCCGACGACGAGCGGCGCCGGTCGAAGGCGGCCAGGACGTACAGCCCGATCGAGAGGATCTCGAGTCCGAGGAAGATCACCACCAGGTCGTTGGCCTGGGTCATCAGGACCGCGCCGGCGCTCGCGGCCAGCGCCAGCACCTGGTACTCGGCCGCGCGCACGTCCTCGCGTCGGGCCCAGTCGTGGGCGACCAGCGTCGCCATCACCAGCGCGACCGCGATCACACCGGTGGCCACCACCGAGAAGCCGTCGAGCACGACGGCGTGGGCGATCGTCGTCGTGGCCCCGTGGTTGGCCACGTAGGCCCACTGGACGAAGGTGATCACCAGGGCGGCCACTCCCGCCAGCGACGTGATCGTCGTCGCCACGAGGTTCGACACGCGCGAGCGCACCAGGGCCACGGAGCCCAGCAGCACGAGCGACGCGCCGAGCAGCACCATCACCGGCAGGATCGCCAGGTAGTGGATCGAAGGGATGGTCAGGTTCACTTGCTCACCCCCGCCGGTGCGACGTGCTCAATCAACTGCTGGACCGAGGGCGTGATGCGATCGAGCATCGGCTTGGGGAAGACACCGAGTACGACGATCAGGATCACCACCGGCACCAGCACCCAGCGCTCGGCGCCGGAGGCGTCGGCGATCGTCGCGTTCTCCTCGGCGGCGCGCCCGTGGAAGACTCGCTGGTAGGCCCACAGGAGGTAGAGGGCGGCCAGCACCACGCCGAGCGTCGCGACCACGGCCCACCAGGTGTGCGTCGCGAAGGTGCCGATCAGGATCAGGTACTCGCTCACGAAGCCGGACAGGCCGGGCAGGCCGATCGAGGCCAGCATCACCACCGTGAAGAGGGCGGCCAGCACCGGCGCTGGACCCTGGAGCCCCGTCAGGTCGCGGATCGTCGCGGTGCCCCGGCGACGCTCGAGGAAGCCGATGATGAGGAAGAAGCCGGCCGTGATGACGCCGTGGTTGAACATCAGCAGCACGGCGCCGACCATGGCGATCTTCGACCCGGTCATGACGCCCAGGGTGATGAAGCCCATCTGCGCCACCGACGAGTAGGCCACCAGCCGCTTGAGGTCGGGCGTCACGCAGGCCAGCGCCGAGCCGTACACGATGCCGATAACGGCCAGGGTCAAGACCACCGGCCGCATGTCGGGCAGGGCCAGGGGGAACAGCCCGACCGCGAAGCGCAGCAGACCGTACGAACCCAACTTGGCCAGCAGGGCCGAGAACTCGATCGATCCGGCGGTCGGCGCCTCGGCGTACGTGATGGGCGACCACGTGTGCAGGGGCCAGATGGGCGACTTGACCGCGAAGGCGATCGCGAAGGCGACGAACAGCCACACCGCCGTGCCGTGGCTCATCGCGGTCGACGCCAACGCCGAGTACGCGAAGGTCAGTGCGCCGCCCGTCTGGTGCTGGTGCGCGAAGCCCAGGTACAGCGTGCCCACGAAGAGGAACGCCGAGCCGGTGAACGTATAGACGAAGAACTTCAGCGCGGCGCGCGACCGCTCACGCCCGCCCCACTGGGCGATGATGAAGTACGACGGGACGAGGGTCAACTCGAAGAAGATGAAGAACTCGAAGAGGTCGTGCGCGACGAAGCTGCCCATCGTGAAGGCGGTGAGCAGGAGCAGCCAGGCCACGAAGGCCGGCTCACGGCGTCGCTCGCGCGCGCCCAGCAGCGCCAGCCACACGACCAGCGCGGTCAGCACCACCATGAACACCGAGATCCCGTCGACCGCCACGTCGTAGGCGAGGCCCAGGGGCGCCGCGAGCACCCAGCGCCCGGCGAAGTCGAGGGTGTGCGCGCCCGCGATGTGCGCGTTGTACAGGACGAGGACGATCAACGAGAGGATCAGTTCGATGGTCGCGGTCACCACGGCCACGGCGTAGGCGCGCGTGCGCGACACCGCGGCCACGGCCGCGCCAACCACGGGCACGACGAGCAGGACGGTCAACCACAGCGATGAGTGCATACCTAACCAACCCTCGCCACGAGATAGACGACCACGACGCCCAGCCCGAGCACCATGGCGAGGGCGTAGTGACGAACGAAACCGGACTGCACCTTGCGCACGCCCTCGGCACTGCGGCGCACCGCGACCGCCACGCCGGCGACCGCTCCGTCGATGAGCCGCGGCTCGACCACGTCGTTGGCGATCTGCGCCGCACGAGTGAGCGGTCGCCCGATCACCGCGTCGTACGCGTCATCCCAGTGCCAGACGTGCTCGAGGAAGGGTCTCTCGTAGCGCGTCGACTCGTGAATCGAGCGCCAGATCGTGAAGGCCACGAGCAGGCCCAGCAGCGCGGCGGCCACGTCGACCAGCGCCAGCGCCCACTGCGCCGCCGTGCTGGCGGCGGCCAGCGGCGCCACGTAGCCGAAGGTCGGCGCCAGGAAGTGAGCCAGCGAATCGCCGTGGATCCACGGCAGGGCGAGCCCACCCCCGAGCGTCGCCAGCACGGCCAGCACCACCAGCGGCACGGTCATCACCCACGGGGACTCGTGCGGGTCGGCGCCGTGGGTGACCTCACGGAAGCGTTCGGTGCCGCGAAAGGTCAGCACGAAGAGTCGACTCATGTAGTAGGCGGTCAGGATCGCGGTGAGCACGCCCACGATCCACAGACCCTTGGAGTACGCGTACACGTTGGTCAGCACGTCGCCCTTGGCCCAGAAACCCGCGAAGGGCGGGATGCCCGCGATGGCCAGCCACGCCACCAGGAAGGTCGGGTACGTCCACGGCAGGTACTTGGCCAGGCCCCCCATGCGGCGCATGTCCTGCTCACCGTGCAGGGAGTGGATCACCGAGCCCGAGCCGAGGAAGAGCAGCGCCTTGTAGAAGGCGTGGGCCACCATGAGGAAGATCGCGGCGGCGTAGGCGCCCGAACCCACCGCCAGCACCATGTAGCCGATCTGGGAGACCGTGGAGAAGGCCAACACCTTCTTGATGTCCTTCTGGGCCGTGGCGATGGTCGCCGCCACGAAGGCCGTCGCACCGCCGATCACCGCGATCGTCAGACGACCGCTCGAGGACAGCGCCAGGACTGGCGACATGCGCACCAGGAGGTAGACCCCCGCCGTGACCATCGTCGCGGCGTGGATCAGCGCCGACACCGGGGTCGGACCCTCCATGGCGTCGGGTAGCCAGTTGAACAGCGGGATCTGGGCACTCTTGCCCGTCGCGCCCAGCAGCAGCGCCAGGACCGCCAGCGTGGCGATCGTCGGCGACAGCGTGCCCGCGCGGTGGAAGATCGTGAGGTAGGTCAGCGTGTGCAGGTGCGAGAACAGCAGGAACATCGCCAGTAGCATCCCGGCGTCGCCCACGCGGTTGTAGATGAAGGCCTTCTTGCCCGCGGACGCCGCGCTGTCGCGATCGAAGTAGTAGCTGATCAGCCAGTAGGAGCAGACGCCCACCCCCTCCCAGCCCACGAAGGTCAGGACCAGGGTGTTGGCCAGCACGAGGGTGAGCATCGAGAAGACGAAGAGGTTCAGGTAGAGGAAGAACTTGCGCACGTCGCGCTCACCGTGCATGTAGCCAATCGAGTACAGGTGGATCAGGGCCGAGATGCCCGTGACGAACAGCGTCATCGTGATCGAGAGCGGATCCACCAGCAGGGCCGCCGGGATCTGCAGGGTGCCGACGTCGATCCACGTGAAGAGGTGCACGGTCACCTCGCGCGACGAGTCGTGCAAGAGCAGCACGAACGACGTGACCGCGAACACGAAGCTGAGACCGACCGCGCTGGTGGCGACGACCCCCACCGCTCGCTCGCTCATGCGCGAGCCGTTGACGAGGATCAGCAGGAAGCCCAGCAGCGGCAGCAGCAAGGTCAGTGTGGCCAGGTGTGCCATCTCAGCCCTTCATCTCGGAGAGTTCGTCGACCGAGGTGGACGCACGACGTCGGAAGATCGCCACCACGATGCCCAGTCCAACCGTCACCTCGGCGGCGGCCACGACCATGATGAAAAAGACCGTGGCCTGACCGCCGATGTCGTTCAGCGTGCGCGCGAACGTCACGAAGGTCAGGGTCACGGCGTTCAGCATCAGCTCGATGCACATGAACATGATCAGGGCGCTACGACGCGTCAGCACGCCGAAGGCGCCGATGCCGAAGAGCACCGCACCGAGAACCAGGTACCACGCGGCCGGGACGTTCATCGCTCGCTCCCCTCGAGGTCGGACGACGCGGCCGACGTGTCCGGCGTGTCCGGCGTGTCCGGCGTGTCCTCCTCGGCGTCGCGGCGTTGCTCGCGGCGCGCCAGGACCACGGCTCCCACCACCGCGATGATCAGCAGGGCGGCGGTGGCCTCGAACGCGAACAGGTACGTGGTGAAGACCGCCGTGCCGAGCTGGCGCACGTTGCCCGAGCCGCTCGCCAGCGGCGCCCCCGCCGTGGAGACGCTGGTCGCGCCCGTGACCCAGTGCGAACGGGCCATCAGCGTGATCAGCCCCGCC
The DNA here is from genome assembly GCA_021786095.1 of Actinomycetes bacterium. Classification (GTDB taxonomy): domain Bacteria; phylum Actinomycetota; class Acidimicrobiia; order Acidimicrobiales; family RAAP-2; genus RAAP-2. The sequence goes on from JAJYNX010000023.1 coordinate 43,837, forward strand.
ACCGTGATCACCACGCCCAGCGCCGCCAGGGCGCGCTGGCCCACCAGCGGCTCGACCCTGGTCCCCTCGTCTCGGTCCACCCCGAGGAACATGATGACGAAGAGGAAGAGCACGACGATCGCGCCCGCGTAGACGATGATCTCGACGGCGGCGAGGAAGTCAGCCGACTGGGCCACGAAGGCCACCGCCACTCCGAAGAGCGTCATGATGAGACTCAGGGCGGCGTGCACCGGGTGGCGAGTGGCGATGACGCCGAGGGCGCCCACCACAATCAGGATGGCGGCGGTGGCGAAGACCAGCACGTCCGGCCAGCCGTACGCGATGGCGATCACTGGCCCTCCTTCGAACGGCGCGTCGCACGCCGCTGGCGCGCGGCCGCCGCCAGCCCCCGCAGGCCCCGCTGGTCCAGCGGCACGTCCTCGGGCTGCAGGTGGCGCGAGAACGCCTGGCGAATCGACTTGGTGTGGGTGGCGTCGTCGTCGCGGCGACCGCTCTGACCGCCCTCGGGCGCGCGCACGCCCGCTCCCAGGTCGGCCGTCCACTGCACGACCCCTTCGAAGTCGGCCGCTCCCGCCGGCGACGTGGCGCGCATCCACCCACCGGTCATCGCGGCCTCGCCCTCACGCCAGTCCTCCCAGGGGAGGCGCTGGGGATAGCCCAGGTCGTCCACCACCAGCTCGGCCTTCGTGTAGATCGCGTCGGCCCGATTCGTGAAGGAGAACTCGAAGAGCTTCGACTCCGTGATCGCCTGGGTCGGACAAGCCTCCACGCACAGGTCGCAGTGGATGCAGCGCAGGTAGTTGATCTCGTAGACGTAGCCGTAGCGCTCCCCCGGGCTCACGGGATGGTCGGGCGGGTTGTCCAGTCCGCGCACGTGGATGCAGTTGACGGGGCACACTCCGGCGCACAGTTCGCACCCGATGCACTTCTCCATCCCGTCCTCGTAGCGGTTCAACACGTGGCGCCCGTGCTGGCGAGGCTGCTTGGGGCGCTTGGCCTGGGGGTAGCTGTTGGTCACCGTCGGGCGCGCCAGGTGCTGGAACGTCAACTTGAACCCGCCGAAGAAACTGAGAGCGTTGGCCACTACTGCGCCTCCCGATCGGTCCACGCCCGCAACACCTCACCGGGCAGGGGGCGTTCGCCCACGACGGGCAGAGGCGAGTCCGCGCCGCGTTCGCGCGCGGTGCCGAGCTCGAAGGCCCGGGTCAACAGGATCCAGGCGACCAGCACCGCCGCCGCCATGGCGAAACCCCACGCCGGCGCGACCAGGAAGCCGGCCACCATGATCATCCAGCCCAGGCTGAGCGGGATCAGCCGCTTCCAGCCCAGGTCCATGACCTGGTCGTAGCGAAAGCGCGGCAGCGCCGCGCGGAACCACACGTAGGCGAAGGCGAAGCCCACCGTCTTGACCACGAACCAGGCGATGGGGAACAGCCAGCGCAGATGCGCGACGTTGGGCACCCAGCCCGCCGGTCCCCCCAGGAAGAGCGTGACCATCATCGCCGACATCGTGATGGTGTTCATGAACTCCGCCAGGTAGAACAGCGCGAAGCGCAGCGACGAGTACTCGGTGTGGAATCCTCCGACCAACTCGCTATCGGCTTCGACGACGTCGAAGGGCGGACGGTTGAGCTCCGCCGTGATCGCGATGATGAAGATGACGAACGGCACGATGCCGAGGCGAATGAGGTTCCAGTGCCAGATGCCCTGCCCCTGGGAGGTCACGATGTCGTGGGTCGACAGCGAGCCGGTGACCAGGATCACCGTCACGATCGTCATGCCGAGCGCGGCCTCGTAGCTGATCATCTGCGCACTCGCGCGCACCGAGGACATGAGAGGGTACTTCGAGCCCGACGCCCACCCGGCGAGCATCACGCCGTAGACCGAGATGCCCGACATGGCCAACATCAGCAGGATCCCCACGGGCGGGTTGGCGACCTGGAGCAGCACGGGGTGTCCCGCAATGTGCAGTGTGCCGCCGACCGGCACGATCGCGAAGGTGATCAGGGCCGGCACCAGCACCAGGTAGGGGGCCAACTTGAACACCAGGCGGTTGGCCCCAGCGGGGATCAGGTCCTCCTTGAAGAAGAGCTTGGCACCGTCGGCCAGCGTCTGGAGAAGTCCGAAGGGGCCCCACCTCTGAGGACCGATGCGGCTCTGCATGTCCGAGATCGCCTTGCGCTCGAACCAGATCATGATGATGACCGACCCCATCAGCACCGCGAACGCCGCCACGACGCGAATCACGACGATGAGCACGACCGCCCAGGTGACGCCGTGCTGGTACAGGGGATCGACGGTCGCCAGCAGCGCGTTCATCGGGTCTCCAGTCGCACCAGCGAGACCAACTCGGGCCGAGTGACCAGACGCGCGAGCACGTCCTGGCCGTCGGCGTCCACCGTGTTGACCGGCACCTCGGCCACCCCACGCGGTACGTCGTCGTCGGCGACCACGGACATCTCGACGCTGACGCCGGATCCCGTCACCCGCACGCGGTCCCCCGTGTCGACCCCGAGACGATCGAGATCGGCGTGGTGCACGTGCAGACGCGTCGTCGCGATCAGCTCAGCCAGTGCCGGCGATCCCATCATGGCCACACCCCGGTCGTACAGCCGGCGGCTGGCGTGGAGACGCAGCGAGTAGGCGTCGGCGGCGATCGACGCCACCGCCCGGCCCGCGGCCACCCGGTCGAGCGTCGCCGACGACGTGGCGCCGACGTGGTCCAACTCCAGGGTGCTGCTGCGACCCGACAGCTCCCCCAGGCCAACGTGATCCACGCCGCGGATCCCCGGGAACGCCATCGGGTCCAGGGGGCGGCGAAGCGTCGCGCGCGCACGATCGCCCACGAGGACGCCGTCGGTCGTGTCGTCGTTGAGCACCGACAGGGCGGGGTAGCCCGTCGACTCCTCGATCAGCTTGGCCACGACGTCGAGACTGGTCAGGGACAGATGTGCGCCGAGCTGCTCGGCCAACTCCACGGCGACCGCCACGTCCGACCAGGCCGATCCCGGGGCCACGAGTTTCGCGCTCACCGCGCTCACTCGTCCCTCCAGGTTGGTCACCGTGCCGTTGCGCTCGTGCGCGACGGCCACCGGCAGCACGACGTCGGCGTACGCGAGTGTCGCCCCGCCGTGACCGGTCACGGCGATCACGTCCGCACTGGCCAGCGCCTCGCGAGCGCGCTCCACGTCGATCACGTTGCCCAGGAGACAGCCCCCAAGCAGCACGACCGCACGCTGGTGGCCGTCCACCATGGCCTCGATCTGGGACAGCGTGTCACGTCCGGCCGGTGACGGCGCGACGCCTCGCCCGGGCCGCAGCCCCGGCGCCAGCCCCATGTCGAGCGCACCGCGAACGTTGGCCCGACGCAGCACCGGCAGGAAGCGGGCCGCCGGGAAGCGCTCGGCGAGCACGCGAATCGCCCGCTCCATCACGGGCGCGCCCTCGGCGAGGTTGGGACGGCCCACCACGAACACCACACCCTCGCCGGCGTCGCCAAGGCGCTCGCGAGCCGCACGCAGGTCCGCGTCGCTGGCGGCGAGGCCCGGCGCCGGGTTCTCGCCGGCCAACGCCGCCGCCACGAGGTGCGCCTCGCCCGGGCGTACCGGCAGCGACCAGCGCGCCAGCGCGCGCAGCGCGCTCGCGCCGAAGCCGAACTCGATGAGGTCGTGCCCGTGCTTCACCACGGCCTCGCGCAGGCGCAGGAACAGCACCGGCAACTCCTCGCGCAGGTCGCCGGTCAACGTCACGACCACCGGAGCGGCCACAGCGTCGTCGATCGTCGCCGGCGCCAGCGCCTGCAGCAGCGCCGGGTCGAGTCCGTCGCCGTACTGCGCGTCGAGGTTCTCCGTGCCCAGCACGCCGCGCAGCACGCGTTCCCACGCGTAGGCTCCCTCGTTGGTCAACGCGGCGCCGCCAATCGCGCCCACGGCGTCAGGCGACTCCTCGCTCGCCTCGCGCAGCAGCGCCGCCGCTCGCGCCAGGGCCTCGCTCCAGCTCACCGCCACCAGAGCGCCGTCGCGGCGCACCAGCGGCTCCGTGATCCGCGTCGCGCTCGACAGCGGGTCCGTCTCGCCCTCGTGAGCGTCCACCGAGTCGAGGGTGAAGCGTCCCTTGTCGCAGAGCCACCCGTGGTTCACCGGGTCCGAGTCCAGACCCAGCACGCGCGTCAGCCGGTTCCCCGACGACTGCACCGCCACGCGGCACCCCACGGCACAGACCGTGCACGTGCTCTCCACCTGGTCGAGGTCCCAGGGACGGGCGGTGAAGCGGTACGGCTTGGCGGTCAGCGCCCCCACGGGGCAGATCTGGACGGTGTTGCCCGAGAAGACCGAGTCGAAGGGGTGCGTCGGTGAGGGCGCCACCTCGATGAGGTCACCGCGCCCCGCAAAGGCGATCTCCGCGTCGCCGGCGACCTCGGCCGCGAAGCGGGTGCAGCGCGAGCACTGGATGCAGCGCTCACGATCCAGCAGCACGAGCGCACCGATCTCGACCGGCTTGACGAAGTGGCGCTTCTCCTCCACGAAGCGGGTCTCCCCCGAGCCGTGGGCCAGCGTCTGATCCTGCAGGGGGCACTCACCGCCCTTGTCGCACACGGGACAGTCGAGGGGGTGGTTGGCCAGGAGGAACTCCAGTACGCCGTCCTGGGCCTTCTTCGCCTTCTCGGAGTCGGTCGTCACGCTCATGCCGTCACTCACGTGCAGGTAGCACGCCGGCTGCAAGGTCGCCCCGCGCGGACCGTCAACCTCCACGAGGCACATCCGGCAGACTCCCACCGGCTCCATGCGCGGGTGGTAGCAGAAACGCGGCACGTAGGTACCGGCCCGTTCGGCCACCTCGATGAGCAGCTCTCCCGGCTGGGCCTCGACCGCACGACCGTTCACGGTCACGGTGATGGGCGTGGGCGTCTGATCAGACATGCGGGCAGCTCCCGTGCTCGACGTGGGCGACGAAGTCGTCGCGAAACAGAGTGATCGCCGAGTGGATCGACGACGGAATCGACGGCCCCAGCACGCAGATCGTGGTCTGCTGGGGCGGCCAGGTCAGACCCGGGGCGATGTTGTCGCTCAGGTCCAACAGCAGGTCGAGGTCCTCGGGCCGGCCGCCGCCGTTCTCCAGGCGGTACATGATCCGCTCGAGCCAGCCCGACCCCTCGCGACAGGGCGTGCACTGACCGCACGACTCGCGCGAGAAGAACTTCACGATGCGCCACGTCGCGCGCACCACGCACGAGGTCTCGTCGAGCACGACGATCGAGCCCGAACCCAGCATCGACCCCTTTTCGGCCACCTCGTCCTGACCCAGTGGCACGTCGAGGAGCTCGGGCCCGAACCACGGGGCCGACACCCCGCCCGGAATGATCGCCTTGATCGCGCGGTCCTCCAGGATGCCGCCCCCCAGTCGGGGGTCGTAGATGAGGTCGCGAAAGGTGTTCTTCACCATCTCGAGTTCGTAGGCGCCGGGGTTGCGCACCCGCCCGGCCAGCGCGAAGAGTCGCGTGCCCGTCGATCGACCGGCCCCCAGCGCGGCGAAGGCCGCACCACCGTTGTTGACGATCCAGGGGAGGTTCGACATCGTCTCGACGTTGTTGACCACCGTCGGCTCACCGTAGAGCCCGACGGCCGCCGGGAAGAAGGGGGGCTTGATGCGCGGGAAGCCGCGCTTGCCCTCGAGGGCCTCGATCAGCGCGGTCTCCTCGCCGCAGATGTACGCTCCCGCCCCCGGGTGGACCACGATGTCGAGAGAGAACGACGAGCCGAAGATCGACGAGCCCAGCGCGCCGTACTCGTAGGCGTCGTTGACGGCCTGCTGCACCCGCTCCAGACCCAGGGCGAACTCGCCGCGCAGGAAGATGAACGCCTGGGACACCTGCAGGGCGTAGGCCGCGATGATCACGCCCTCCACCAGCTGGTGCGGGTCACGCTCCACCAGGTAGTGATCCTTGAACGTCGCCGGCTCGGACTCGTCACCGTTCACGACCAGGTAGGAGATGGCGGAGCGGCGCAGCATCGACCACTTGCGCCCCGCCGGGAAGCCCGCCCCGCCACGACCGAGCAGCGAGGCGGCGTCCACCTCGGCGGCGACCGCCTCGGGGAACATCGTCAACGCCTTGCGCAGCGCCACGTAGCCGCCCGAGTCCAGGTAGCGCGAGAGCGTGTGCGAGTCGGGCAACGACCAGCGCGACGAGACGATGCGGGGGGTGTCGAGACTGGCCACTACTGGCTCTCCTTCGCCCGCTCGTCGCGCGCGGCCCGCGACGCCGCGCGCTGCGACACAATCTCCTCGTGCTCGGCGTGCAGCCCCCCCGCGCGGCGCACCCGGATCAACGTCCCGTGGTGGGGGACCTCGTGATCGCGTCGGCCCGCACGCAGGTCCTCGATGAGCGCATCGAAGAGTTCGGGGGTTGTCGTGCGCACGTAGCGGTGGTTGACCTGCACCACCGGTGCCCGGTCACAGTCGGCCAGGCACTCGGTCTCCTCCAGGGTGAAGAGCCCGTCGGACGACGTGCCCCCGACGGCGCAGCCCAGCGTGGCGCTCGCGTGCGCCAGCATCTCCTCGCCGCCGCGCAAGAGGCACGCGATGTTGGTGCACACGCCGACCACGTAGCGCCCCACCGGCTCGAGATGGAACATGTCGTAGAACGACGCCGTGCCGCGCACGTCGGCCTCGGAGGTCCCGGTGAGCTCGGCGACCTCGGCGATCCCCTCGGGAGTCAGGTAACCGTCCTGCTCCTGGACCAGGTGCAGCAGTGGCAGCATCGCCGAGCGCCGCTGCGGGTAGAGCCCGACCAACTCCTCGGCGCGCTGGCGCAACTCCGTACGTAGATGCCTCATCGATCCACTTCTCCCATCACCGGGTCGACCGCCGAGATGACCGTGATGGCGTCCGACATCATTCCGCCGCGCATGAGCAGCGGCACGACTTGCAGGTTCACGAAGCTGGGCGCGCGCACGTGCATGCGGTACGGCTTGGAGGTGCCGTCGGCCACGATGTAGCAGCCGAGCTCGCCGCGCGGCGACTCGACGGCGCTGTAGACCTCGCCGACCGGCACGTGGAAGCCCTCGGTGAAGAGCTTGAAGTGGTGGATCAACGCCTCCATCGACTCGTTGATGCGCGCACGCGGCGGCGGGGTGACCTTGGGATCCTGGCTGCGGTAGTCCCCCGCCGGCATGCGCTCGACGCACTGGCGAACGATGCGCAGGGACTCGCGTATCTCGTTCAGGCGAATGGCGTACCGATCGAAGTTGTCGCCGTAGGTCCCCACGATGACGTCGAAGTCCACCTGGTCGTAGGCCAGGTAGGGCATCGTGCGCCGCAGGTCCCAGGGCACTCCGGTCGAACGCAGCAGTGGCCCCGTCACGCCGAGGGCCAGGGCCTCCTCCGCCGTCAGTGGCGCCACGCCGACGAGTCGGTCCCGGAAGATCGGCTGGCCGGTCAGCAACTCGTCGTACTCGTACGTACGCGCCTCAATGGTGTCGCAGATGACCGTCACGTCGTCCTGCCAGCCGTCCGCCAGGTCGGCGGCGACACCGCCGGGGCGCACGTAGTTGAGGTTCATCCGCAGGCCGGCGGTCTTCTCGAAGAAGGCGAGGATCAGCTCGCGCTCACGGAACCCGTAGATCATCATCGAGGTCGATCCCAGGTCCATGCCGTTGGTGGCCATCCACACCAGGTGCGACGCCACGCGATTGAGCTCGCTCATCAGCATGCGGATCCAGGTCGCGCGCTCGGGGATCTCGATGCCCAGGAGCTTCTCCACCGCCAGCGAGTAGTTGAGCTCGTTGATGACCGGGCTCAGGTAGTCCATGCGCGTGACGTTGGTCGCGCCCTGGATGTAGCTGAGCTCCTCGCCCGTCTTCTCCATCCCGGTGTGCAGGTAGCCGATGACGGGCTTGGAGCGCAGCACGAACTCGCCGTCCAACTCGAGCATGATGCGCAACACCCCGTGCGTCGACGGGTGCTGGGGACCCATGTTGATGATCATGGTCTCGTCGTCGCGGCGTTCGTAGTCGATCGCGTTCGGGTCCAGAACCCGCCCGTCGAGGCGCAGCACCGCCCCGACCTCGCGACCCAACTCACTCGGCGGCGTCGCGGCGCGACGCTGCAGCTCCTGGGCTCCCTCGGCGGTCTCGGCCGTGAGCGGCTCGATTCGCTCGGCCGTGCGTATCGTCAGATCACTCATCGCGGTCCCGGCGCTTCCTTGAACTGCACGGGCACGCGTCCCACCGCGTAGTCCTTGCGCAGGGGGTGGCCCTCCCAGTCCTCGGGCATCAGGATCCGCGTGAGGTCGGGGTGCCCGCGAAAGACCACGCCGAACATGTCGAACGCCTCGCGCTCCATGGCCTCCACACCCGGGTACAGGTCGAACAGCGAGTCGACCTCGGGATCCTCGTTGCCCGCCTGAACGCGCACGCGCACGCGCTGGCGCTTCGAGAGGCTGAGCAGGTTCACCACGACCTCGAAGCGGGTCGGCGTCACCCCCTCGGGCAGCGGGCGATCCATGTGGGCCAGGTAGTCCACCGCACACAGGTCGGCGCACATCTCGAAGCCGTCTTCACGCCACGCTGACACCAGCGCCACGTACTGCGCGGGATCGACGAAGCAGCCGATCTGGGCGTCCAGCGCCTCGGCCACGATGACGCCGACGGGCGCCGAGGGGGGCAGGTCGATCATCGAGGCGTCCCCAGTCGCACCGCGACCGGCACATTCGGCGTCCAGGGGCTGTCCTCGAGCGGGCTCGCGGGAGCCGGCGCCGAGGCGCGACGCTTGAGGATCTCACCCGTGCGAATCTCCTCGTGCAGCGTGAGGATCGCGTGCATCAGCGTCTCGGGACTCGGGGGGCACCCGGGCGCGTAGACGTCCACGGGCACGACCTGGTCGACGCCCTGCACGATCGCGTAGTTGTTGAAGAGCCCGCCGGTCGAGGCGCACACTCCCATCGACAGCACCCACTTGGGCTCCATCATCTGGTCGTACACCTGACGCAAGACCGGCGCCATCTTCTGCGAGACGCGCCCGGCCACGATCATCAGGTCCGACTGGCGCGGCGAGTTGCGAAAGACCTCCATGCCAAAGCGCGCGAGGTCGTAGTCGGCGGCCCCCGCGGCCATCATCTCGATCGCGCAGCAGGCCAGGCCGAACGACGCGGGCCACACCGACGCGCGCCGGGCCCATCGCACGACGTCCTCGAGCCGTCCCGTGAGAAAGTTGTGCTGCAGGTCCTCGAGGGCCACCGCTAGGCCGCCTTCCCGGCGTCGCCGTCGGCACCGATGCGTACGATCGTCGACGAGCTCGTGCGCGCGGGCATGCCCGAGGTGAGGTGCTTGACCGGGCCCCAGGAGAGTGCGCCCTCGCTCACCAGGAACAACAGTGCTGCGAACACCGTCACGGAGAAGGCCAGGATCTCGATCAGCCCGAAGGTGCCCAACTGACGGAAGACCACCGCGAAGGGGTACATGAAGACGACCTCGATGTCGAAGATCACGAAGATCATCGCCACCAGGTAGAAGCGAACCGGGAAGCGCAACGGGGGCTCGTAGTCGGGGACGATGCCGCACTCGTAGGGTGCGAGCTTCGCGTCGGTGGGGCGCTTGTGCGGCGCCAACAGTGACGACGCCACGAACGACCCTGAAGCGAACAGCACTCCGAGAATGAGCAGCCCCAGTATTGGTAGGTACTGGTCCACGTCCATCATTTCTACCAGACGCGGCGGGGTCGCTCGTCGCGAAGCGAGCAGGGTCCTAGGACCTAGTCTGGCGAGGTGCCACGACTCAACGACCTGCCCTCACCCTCGAGCTACGACGTCGTGATCGTCGGCGGTGGACCCAGCGGCTCCTCGTGCGCGTACTGGCTGGCGCGCGCCGGCTGGCGCGTCTGCGTGATCGAGAAGAAGACGTTCCCGCGCGTGAAGACCTGCGGCGACGGACTCACGCCGCGCTCCGTGCGCCAGCTCCACGACATGGGCCTCGCCGACGAGCTCGCCGCCCACGGCCATCGCTACCACGGACTGCGGTCGGTGGGCTTCGGCGCCACCCTGGAGCTGAACTGGCCCGAGCACCCCGTCTTTCCCAACTACGGCTATACCATCACGCGCTACGACCTCGACGGGCGCGTGGCCGAGCGCGCGAGCGAGGCGGGCGCGACGGTGCTGACCGGTTCGGAGGCCGTGTCGCTCCTCGACCCCACCCCCTCGGCGGGCGCTCTCGCCGGTGCGGCCGGTGTCGTGGTTCGCGACGTCGCCGACGGCCAGGTGCGCGAGATCCGAGGGCGCTACGTGGTCACGGCGGAGGGCCAGAACGCTCGTCTGGGCCGCGAGCTCGGCGTCACCCGCGATCGCACGCTGCCCCTCGGCATGGCCCTACGCGGCTACTACACGAGTGAGCGCCACGACGAGCCCTGGATCGAGTCGCACCTGGACATCCGCGACCCCCACGGCGACGTCGTGCCCGGCTACGGCTGGATCTTCCCGCTGGGTGACGGCCGCGTCAACGTCGGCGTCGGTCTGCTGTCCACGGGCGGGGCGTGGAAGGGCGTGAACACCACCAAGCTCCAGGAGTACTTCGTCGCCCAGGTGGGCGACGCCTGGGGGCTCAACGAGTCGACCAGCCTCGGTGCCCCCACCGGCGGACGGCTGCCGATGGGACTGGCGCTGGGGCCGCGTGTGGGCGCCAACACGCTGGCGATCGGCGACGCCGCCGGCGCCATCAACCCCTTCAACGGCGAGGGGATCGCCTACGGCTACGAGACGGGCCGCCTCGCTGCGGCGGTGCTCGGTGAGGCGCTGGCGACGCACAACCCCGCCGCCCTCGCGAGCTACGACGACCTCCTCGAGCGCGCCTACGGCGAGTACTACCGCGTCGCGCAGGCCTTCGTGCGCCTGATCTCTCAGCCCGCGATCCTCACCGCGTGCGTCAGCGTCGGACTGCGGGTCGAGCCGCTCATGCGGGGGCTCCTGGCCATCATGGCGAACCTGATGAACCACGACGAGCCCGGCGTCACCGAGACGACCTACCGCGCGCTGGTGCGCCTCACCGAGGTCATCCCCGAAAGCGTCGTCGATCGGGTGCTGGGTGACTCGATGCGCGTGCGGCCCGTCGCGACGCTCCCCCGGTAGCCGGCGTCGCGTCAGACCGCCGCGGAGCTCGACGAGCTGACGCGCGCCTTCAGCGTGTCGACCAGGGTGTCGAGCAGGGACTGGCTCTGGGGCCACCGACCCACCACGGCGGCCAGGGTGAGCTCGTAGTGACCGCCCGCGACGACCACGACCACCAGGTGCAGGCGCGTGGAGAGCGTCGGCAGCTCCACGCTCGCGACCCCTCCACGAGCCCACCCGTGCAGGAGCGTGGTGGGCTGCCAGTCGCGTGCGCCACTGACCTGGGTGTTCACTCCCGTCAGCTCGCTCAGGACGATCGAGGCCTGCGAGGCGGCGAAGCAGGCGCCGAACCCGGGCCTCGACATCTCGGCGACGTCGCGACGCACCATCGTGGTCGTGGCGTAGTACTGCGCGGTCATCGCCACCTGGGCGCCGCCGTAGCTCGATGAGGAGAAGAAGGGGGACGTCGCCTGATAGTCGGGTAGCTGGCCCGCCGGACCGTAGACGCGATCCGCGGCGGCGCGGACGCCCAGGCACCGCTGGAACTGTGCGGAGATGGTCGCCCACGTCGAGTGAGCCGGCGGCGCCGTCGTCGTCGTGCTGACGCGCTGGCTCCCGGCGGGGAACAAGAACCCCAGGATCGACGTGGGGACCGTGGTCCAACCCGCGGGAAGGTCCGCCAGCCGCAGGTCGGCGTGCTGGGCCGCCCGCAGCTCGTTCACGCCACCCGTTCCACCGGTCACGAACGCCGCCACCCCGCCGGCCACCGACGCCAGCAGCACCACCGACGCCACGGCGGCGACGCCCGCGCGGCGCCGACGCCGCCCGACGACACCGCCGTGTGCCAGCACCAGCGCGCGTAGATCCTCGAAGTCGTCGAGGTCGCGGCGACGCCACTGGTAGCGCGTCGCCCCGATCGTCGCCGAGAGCCACATCGCCCGTCCGCGACGCACCAGCTCGAGTTGGCTGATCTCCTCCCAGGGCGTCTGCCACGCCACCGGGTAGACGCCGGCCAACTGCGTCAGACCCTGATCATCGGCGAGAAGCGTGACCGGCGCCGTCGGGCCGTGCGCGACGAAGCTCGGCCGCACCGACCACCCCTCGCTGCGCAGAGCGCTCACGGGTGTCGAATCGCGGTGGCGGCCGAGGCCGCGGCCGACACCACCCGGGCGAGGTCCTCGTCCGTGTGCGCCATCGAGACGAACATGATCTCGTAGGCGCCCGGTGCCAGCGCCACGCCACGGCGCAGCATCGCGTGAAAGAACTCCCGGTACAGACCGTTCTGCGCGCACTCGCGTGAGGTCGCGTAGTCCACGGGATCCTCGAAGGGCTCGCGGGCGAGGTAGAGCCCGGTGAGCGGACCCACCACCGGGGTGCGCGCGAAGAGTCCCGCCCCCTCGATCGCCTCGCGCAGGTCGTGCGCGAAGCGAGCGACGCGCGCGCTCAGATCCTCGTAGAGGGCCGGCGTGACGCGCGCGAGCACGGCCAGGCCGGCGGCCGTGGCGAGCGGGTTCCCCGACAGCGTTCCCGCCTGGTAGACCGGGCCGGTCGGCGCCAGCGACGCCAGAATGTCGCGCCGGCCCCCGAAGGCGCCGATGGGCAATCCGCCGCCAATGACCTTGCCGAAGCACCACAGGTCGGGGGTGACCCCGAGGTACGCCGAGGCGCCGGCGAAGTCCACGCGGAATCCCGTGATCACCTCGTCGAAGATCAACAGTGCCCCCACGCGATCGCATTCCTCGCGTAGCCCCTCGAGAAAGCCGGATTGGGGTGCCACCAGATTCATGTTGGCGGCGACCGGCTCGACCAGCACCGCGGCCACGGTCTCGTCGAGTGTCGGCACCACGTTGTAGGGCTCCACGACCGTGTCGGCCACGGCGCCCGCGGTGACGCCCGCCGAGCCGGGCAGCCCCAGTTGGGCCACGCCGCTACCCCCCGCGACCAGCAGGGCGTCGGAGTGACCGTGATAGCACCCGTCGAACTTGACCACGCGGTCGCGCCCGGTCACCCCCCGGGCGAGGCGCACGGCACTCATGGTGGCCTCGGTGCCCGAGGAGACGAAGCGAACCTGCTCCAGGCCCGGCACGCGTGAGGTCATCGCCTCGGCCAGCACCACCTCGCCGGGGGTGGGCGCACCGAAGGTCGTGCCCCGGCCGGCCGCCTCGCGCACGGCCGCCACCACCTCGGGGTGGGCGTGGCCCAGCAGCGAGGCGCCGTAGGACTGCACCAGATCGATGTAGCGCGTGCCCTCGACGTCGGTGACGTAGGCTCCCTCTCCGCTCACCACCGTGTAGGGCACGCCCCCCACACTGGCGAAGGACCGCACCGGGGAATCGACGCCCCCGGGGATCACCGCGAGGGCGCGCTCGAACCAGCTCTGATTGGTCACCCCGCGAGCACCTCCGCCACCTCGTGCGCGAAGTAGGTGAGGACGAAGTCCGCGCCGGCACGACGCACCGCGGTCAGCTGCTCGATGGCGACGGCGGTGGCGTCGATCCACCCGCGTTCGCCGGCCGCCTTCACCATGGCGTACTCGCCGCTCACGTGGTAGGCGCTCACCGGCACGTCGAGTTCGCGACGCAGGTCGGCGACCACGTCGAGGTAGGTCATCGCGGGCTTGACCATCACGATGTCGGCGCCCTCGCTGACGTCGGCGCGTGCCTCGCGCAGCGCCTCGCGCCGATTACGCCAGTCCTGCTGGTACCCGCGTCGATCGCCTCCGCCGAGGATCTCGACGCGCACCGCCTCGCGGAAGGGGCCGTAGAGCGAGCTCGCGAACTTGGCCGCGTACGCCAGGACGACGGTCTCGACGAAGCCCTCGCCGTCCAGCGCCGCACGGATCGCCCCCACCTGCCCGTCCATCATGCCGCTCGGCGCCACGATCGCGGCGCCGGCGTCGGCCTGCACGATCGCGGCGCGCGCGTAGAGCTCGAGGGTGGCGTCGTTGTCGACGTTGCCATGATGGTCCAACACGCCGCAGTGCCCGTGAGTGATGTACTCGTCGAGGCAGAGGTCGGCCATCAGCACGACGTCGTCGCCGAACTCGTCGCGCAGCGAGCGCAGGGCGATCTGCACGATGCCCGACGGATCGTAGGCGCCGGTCCCACGATCGTCCTTGTGGACCGGTACGCCGAAGAGGATGACACCCTTCACGCCCACGTCGCGCAGCGCGCGCACCTCGTCGTGCAGCGACGTGAGGGTGTGCTGGACGTGGCCGGGCAGCGACGAGATCGGACGCGGCTCGTCGAGCCCCTCGCCTACGAAGAGCGGGGCGACCAGGTCATCGGGCGTGAGTGAGGTCTCGGCGACCAGGTGGCGTAGGGCCGCGGTGCGGCGCAGGCGACGGGGCCGCTCGGTGGGGAACACGCGGCCAGCCTATTACCGGCCCCGCGCATCGCCGCCGGTAGCCGCCGCGAGGCGCTCGCGCAACGTCGAGTCCCAACCCTCCAGCACCCGCGAGTGATCGGCCGAGACCGCGCGCGCCGTCGTCGCCCCGGGCACCACGACCCACGCCGACTCACCGACGTGGGCGCGCGCCACGGCCCACGCCGACGGGGCACCCACGAGGACCACGTCCGCGCTCGCCAGCGCCGCCACCCCGCTCGCGTCGGGCTCGCGGGGCCGCGTCTCGTAACACGCGAGCCGCTCGACCGCCAGGCGCCGCACCACCAGGCGCGCGACCAGCTCCTCGCGCGCGTCGCGGGCCGCGAGCACCAGGACGGGCCCGCGCTCGATCACGTCGGCCAGTTCGGCCGCCCCTCCCGTGCCCTCGACGCCCACCACCAGTCCGCGCGCGCGTAGCGCCGCGCTGGTCGCGGGACCGACGCTCGCCACCACGCTGTCGGGGGCCACCGCCGGGCGCACCAGGGCCGCCGCGTCAGCGGCACGCGCGCTGGTGACCGCGAGCACGGCGTAGGTGCCCGCGTGGGGCAGGTCGCGCGCCGCGCGCAGCAGGGTGTCCGGCTCCTCGTAGTGGGTGACGGTCAGGGGGACCTCCACCACCTCCGCGTCGACCGGAAGCCAGGAGCGCACCGCCGCGCCGCGCCCCGCCTCTCGCGTCACCACCACGCGCACCGCTACCCGCTCCACCCCGGGAGGGTCCCGCCGCCGCGCTCGTCACGCAGCTCGCGCGCCACTGTCCCGCCCAGGATCTCAGGATCCGTGCCGGCGCGCGTCGCGCGCACGCTAGCGCTGCCGTCCAGCCCGACCATGACCCCCGACAGTGTGAGCACGCCGTCGCGCCACGTCGCGTGAGCCCCCGCCGGAATGGCGCACCCCGTACCCAGCTCGCGCAGGAACGCCCGTTCGGCACGCACGGCGTCGAAGGCCGCCGCGTCAGTGAGCTGCGTCACGATGGCGCGCGTGGTCTCGTCGTCCTCGCGCACCTCGAGCGCCAGAGCCCCCTGACCGACCTGCGGCACGAACCAGGCCGGATCGAGACGCTCGGACACGCGCGCCGTCTCGCCTAGTCGCTCCAGCGCCGCCGCCGCGGCCACCACCGCGTCCACGCCGTCGTGACCCGGCGCCGCCAGACGGCGCGCCATGTTGCCGCGCAGTTCGACGACGCGCAGATCGGGGCGCCGCTCGAGCAGAAGGGCCCGACGCCGGGGCGATCCCGTCGCGACGGTGGCTCCGGGGCCCAGCCCGGCCAAGGAGCGTCCCACCAGGACGTCGGCGGCGTCGCGCCGCTCGGGAACTCCCGCCAGCACGAGTCCCTCGAGGGTCACGCTGGGCAGATCCTTGGCACTATGCACCGCGACGTCGGCGGCGCCCTCGGTCACGGCTCGCTGTACCTCGAGCGCGAACGCACCGCGCCCGCCGAGCGTCACCAGGGGTACGTCACGCTGCAGATCGCCGTGAGTGTGCACCTCCACCAGCTCACTGGACACGCCGATCGCCGCCAGACGCTGCACCACGTAGGTTGCCTGGCGCCGGGCGAGCGGCGAGCGTCGCGTCGCGAGACGCACCACGCTCATAGGTCGAACAGCTGTCGAGTGGCCTCGGTGAGTCGTGCTCCCTGATCGGTCCCCGCGGCGTCGCGCAGGGCGACGGTGGGGCGATGCGCGATCTTGGCCACCACCGAGCGCACCACCGAGCGCACCACGTCGCGCTGCGCCTCACTGAAGGCGTCGAGGTCGTGATCGCGTCGGGCCAGCTCCGCGTCGACCACCCCGTCGAAGTGCGCGCGCAGGTCGCGCACGATGCCGGCCGCACCGCGGGCGCGCTGGTCGTCGACGAAGCGCTCCACGTCCAGGCGCACCAGGTCGCGAGCCTGGTCGAGCTCACCCTGGCGCGCTCCGATGGCCTCGCGCACCCGCGCTCCCACCTCTTCGAGGCCGACCAGTTGCACCCGGGCGAGCCCGACGACGTCCGCGCTCACCGTGCGTGGCACGCCGAGGTCGACGATCATCACGTCGTGCTCGGTGGCCTCGAGCATCGCACGAGTCACCACCGGCGAGGCCGCCTCGATCGCCATCACGATCAGCCGCGAGCGCATCGCGTGCTCGGGCAGCGTCGGCCAGGGCGCGAGCACGACCCGGGGATCGTCGAGCGAGCGAGCGAGAGCCGCGGCTCGCGGCTCGCCGCGGTTGACGATCGTGACCGACCCCACGGCGGGGTCCACGTCGAGCAGGCTGCGGGCCACGCCGGTGGCCAGCTGCCCGGCGCCCACGACCAGGACGTCGGCGCCCTCGAGGCTCTCGCCCAGTTCGGCGCGCGCCATCGACACGCTGGCCTGCGCGAAGCTGGTGGTCCCGCGAGCGATCCCGGTCTCGGTGCGCGCGCGCCGACCCGCGGCCAGGGCCCGGTGAAAGAGCTCGGTCAGCTCCCCGCCGACGGTCTGCTCCTCGCGCGCCAGCTCGAGGGCGCGGCGCAGCTGGCCGAGGATCTCGAACTCGCCCGGCACCAGGGACTTGAGCCCGGCCGCCACCTGGAAGAGGTGGGTGACGACGCCGCGGTCGAAGTGGACGGTCAACCGGCTGTCGAACTCGCCGCGCTCGAGCCCCGTCACCTCGGCGAGGGTTACGGAGATGTCCTCGATCGCGCCGTGGAACAGATCGATGGTCGCCACCACCTCGGTGCGAAGGCACGTCGACACGAAGACGGCCTCGTGCACGTTGCGCTGCGCGACCAGGGTTCGCAGAACCTTGCCCCAGTCGTGTTCGGCCACCGTGGCGCGCTCCAACAGGTCGCGCGACACGTGCTCGTGATCCAACCCGACCGAGATGAGCGCCACCGCTAGGCTCCCGCCGAAAGACCCAGCGAGTGAAGCACGCCGCCGCCCAACGGGCCCGTCCCGTTGTTGAGGTGGTACATCAGGATCTGCAACTCGATCGAGAAGTCCACGTAGTGCACCGCCGTGCCGATTGGGACGCTCAACACCTGAGGAGCGAAGTTGAGGAGCCCGCGGATCCCGGCCCCGACGAGCCGATCCGCCGCGAACTGAGCGGCCGACGCCGGCACGCAGAGCACGGCCACCGTGCACTGCTCGATCGAGTCCGCGAAGTCACGTACGACGTGTCCGGCGATCGTCGAACCGATCACCGCGGGATCGACGTCGTAGAGGGCGCTGAGCACGGCGCCGCGCGTCAGGAAGTTGGACGAGTTCACGAGGGCCCGGCCCAGGTTGCCCAGACCGACCACGGCGACCGTGTAGCGGCGGTCGTGGCCGAGGGCCTCGCTGATGCGCTCGTTGAGCAACGCGGCGTCGTAGCCGGTCCCCCTCGTGCCGAGAGTACCCAGTCCGGCGAGATCGCGGCGCACGGTCGTGGCCGTGACTCCCGCCAACTCACCGATGCGGCTCGAGTCGATGCGGCTCTCGCCGCGCTCGAGCCAACTCTGCGCGATGCGCTGGTAGATGGGAAGCCGGCTGATCGTCGGCTCGGAGAGTCTCCTCGAACGAAGTCGGGGCGCCGCCATAGGCCCACGTTAGTGGAGCACCTCAGCGCGACAGATTTCGGCTTCGCTCGGCCGCCGCGGCCACGGCGTCGAGGATCGCGCCGCGCATCGCCCGGTTCTCCAGCACCCGCAGGCCCGCGGCGGTCGTCCCCCCCGGGGACGTCACCTGGGCGCGGAGCGATTCGGGGCTCTCCCCGCTCGCCGTCAGCAGCGTCGCGGATCCTTCGAAGGTGGCGTACACCAGACGACGTGAGACCTCACGCGTGAGCCCCTGGTGCACGCCAGCCTCCACCAGGGCCTCCACCACCAGGTACAGGTAAGCCGGCATCGAGCCGGACAGCCCGGTCACGGCGTCCAGATGGCGCTCGCTGACCCGCACGACCTCGCCGACGGCGCCCAGGATCGACTCCGCCCAGTCCAGGTCGGCCTTGGTGACGTGGGCCCCGCCGGCGAGCGCGCTCGCCCCCTTGCCCACCAGAACCGGGGTGTTGGGCATCGCCCGCACCACGGCCACCGGTCGGGGGAAGGCCGCCTCGACCCGGGCGCACGAGAGCCCCGCCACCACCGACAGCACGCGCGCCACGCCAACAGTCGCGAGCAGGCGCGCGGCACCCTCGGCCTGATCAGGCTTCACGCAGAGCACGGCTCCGGTCGACTCGTCTACGTGGGCGAGTTCGAGAGAGGCGACCGTCTCCACCGCGGGAATCCGCTGAGCGAGTTCGTCGCGCGCCTCGCGCGCCGTCTCGACGACCAGCATGTCGCCCGGGCGACACCACTCGGCGCGCAGCAGTCCCTCGGCGAGCGCGGAGCCCATCCGCCCGCCACCAACGATAATGACCCGGTAGCCCATCGACCGTACGCTACCGGCTCTCCCCCCGCGCGACGCCAACACGGACCAGCACCGCCTCGCGAGGCGGCCTCGCCTAGCAGCGCACCAGTTGAGTCAAGGACAGCTCCTCGATCAGGCTGGCCAGCGACTCACCGGCCCCGCGCCAGGTGTACGGACGCGCGCTCAGTACCGCCCCCGTCGACAGGACCGTCGCGTTCACGGGGTCGAGCATCGAGAGGACCGCGTCCGCCCACCGCTGCGGATCACGCCGCGCCACGAGCAGACCGTTGACGCCGGGCTCCACCAGTGTGGTGAGCCCGCCGACCTCACTGGCGACGACGGGCGTGCCGCAGGCCGACGACTCCAGTGCCACGAGTCCGAAGCTCTCGGCTCGAGAGGGCACCAGGGTCACGTCCGCCGCCCTCATCCACGTCGACAGCAGTTGGTGGCTCTGGGGCGCGACGAAGTGCACGTGATCGATGACGTTGGCCTGACGCACCCGCTCGTGCAGGGCCGCCACGGTCGCGCGGCCATCCGGGCCCGACGGGCCGCCAACAATCGCCAGCTGCGCCGGCTCACCACGGTGGCGCAACTCGATCAGCGTCTCCAGCGCCAGGTCGACGCCCTTGAGCGCCTGCAGGCGACCGACGAACAGCAGTAACGGCTCGTCCAGCGCCAGACCCACGGCGCGTCGGGCCTGAGGACGATGCCCCGGCGCGAAGAACGCGTGCTGGACTCCCGGCGCCACGACTCGAACCCGAGAGGCGTCGGCGTGGTAGAACCGCACGAACTGCTCGGCCTCGACGTCGCAACTCGCCAGCACCGCGTCGGCACAGGCGACGATCGCGGCCTCCTGACGAGCCCGCTCCTCCGACTCACCGCGAAAGGTGTCCGCCTTCACTCGCTCGAGAGTGTGGAAGGTCATGATGAGCGGCACTTCCAACTCGTGCTTCAACTGGTGACCGGCGAGTCCACTCAGCCAGTAGTTGGCGTGGAGCGCGTCGGGCACACCCGTGCAACGAAAGACGGCGCGCACCGCATCGGTGAAGACCTCGACGAAGGCGATGAGCTGCTCACGCGCCACGGGAGCCGGCGGGCCGGCGGTCACGTGGTGGACGCGAAACCCCGGCTCCACCACCACGACGTCACGCTCGTCGAGCCTGTCACGACGGGTGAACACGTCCACCTCGTGACCCTGGCGGGCGAGTGCGCTCGAGAGTTCGCGCACGTACACGTTCATGCCACCACTGTCCCCGGTGCCCGCCTGCGCGAGTGGTGAGGTGTGATACGAGAGGACGGCGAGACGAGCCACGGCGTCAGCCTAACGGGGGGTCAGCGAACGTGACCTAGTCGATCAGCGGCTCCTGGTGTGAGGGGTGCGGACGCGGCGACACCACGATCCACTTCACGAGATGCCCGTCCACGAGGCCGAAGTCGCGCGAGTCAGTCGACGCCGACGCATTGTCACCACGCAGGTCCAACTGGAAGCCCACCGACGACACGCATCGTTTGAGCAGCCACCGCTCATGATCGCGCGGATCGCGTACCACGACCACGTCGCCGGGGTGGATGGGCCGCCAGCGACGGACCGCCGTCAGCCGCTCGCCCGGCTGGTAGGTGGGCGTCATGGACGTCCCCTCCACCACGACTCGACGAACGAAGAACTCCACCACCCGGGCCACGACGTGAACGCTAATCGAAGAGACTGACTAACCTGCGTGATAACGCACCATCCGGCTGCGTCTCGGACCTTTCGAAAGGTGGACCAATGAGGCTGTACTCGCGCATTACCGCACTGCTCGACGCCACGACCACGCCGATCGTCGCGTCCGCTCACTGCGACCTGCCCTGCGGCGTCTACGACCCGGCTCAGGCCCGGATCGAGGCGCAAGCGGTGCGGTCCATCATGGAGAAGTACAACGCGTCCAACGACCTGGACTTCAAGGTGCGCGCCACCTTCATCAAGGAGGAGCGCGCCGAACTGGTGAAGCACCACCTGTGGGTCTTGTGGACCGACTACTTCAAGCCCGAGCACCTCGAGACGTACCCGAATCTCCACGACCTGTTCTGGCGCGCCACCAAGACCGCGGGCGAGTCAAAGAAGACCAACGACGTGGCCGTGGGCGATCGACTGCTCGCCGAGATCGACGCGATCGCCGAGATCTTCTGGGCGACGAAGAAGTGAGCCGCCGCCGGCGCTAGAGCAGTTCGGGATGGGCGTCGCAGGAGTCACGTAGCGGGTCGCGCGCGAGGGCGTCGTCGTCGATGGGCGAACCGCACACCCGGCAGGTCCGGTAACTTCCGTGACGTAAGCGCTCCAGCGCTCGATCGACGGCGTCGAGGGTCTGCTCCACTCGTCGGGCTACCTCGTTGTCGACTTGCTCCATCGTTCCAACCTACCGCGGGGCCACATCGGTCCCACGAAGCGACGACGTGACCGAGCCGTCACCCGAACGCTCGGTGGCACCTCCGCACTGGTCCGCCGCACGGACATACCTAGTGGCGATCCCGTGCGGCGGCGCGGGCACCACGACGAACGACCACCACCGCGGGGACCCCGCCCGCACCTCCGCGCCCGCACCTCCGCGCACGCTGTCCAAGCTCTCGACGAGCTCCCCGTCGCCACACCGGAACGCGAAGACGAGCCGACGAGGACTGATCGTGATGGTTCGCGACGCCATCTCGGCTCGCGCCGTCCCGAGCGCCCGAGTACGTCGCCGACGCTGGACCATCAGACCCGACCAGCGTGTCGCACCCACGGGGGACGAGAATGAGAACCGTGACCCTGCCGATCGAGGACTACGCGGTGATCGGCGACCTGCGCACGGCGGCGGTGGTAGGTCTCAATGGATCAATCGATTGGCTGTGCCTGCCTGACTTCGACTCCTCGTCGTGCTTCGCACGAATCCTGGGCGACGAGTCCCACGGCTTCTGGCAACTCGCCCCCTCGGCCGGCGCGAGCGCCACCCGTCGGCGCTACCGTGAGAACTCCTTGGTCCTGGAGACCGAGTTCGACACGTCCACTGGCACCGTGCGCGTCACCGACTTCATGCCGATCCGCGAGACTCACCCCCAGGTGATTCGTCTCGTCGAAGGCCTCACGGGCGTGGTCGACATGCGGATGAATTTGACGGTGCGCTTCGGGTACGGCAACGAGATCCCGTGGGTCACGTCGACCGAGGGACTGGTGCGCATGACGGCAGGTCCCGAGGCGGTCGCCCTGTGGCACGACGTGACCCCGGTCGGCGAGGACATGCACACGGTTGCCGACTTCACGGTCGACCAGGGCCAGCGCTTCGCCTTCACGTTCGTCTGGTACCCGTCACACGAGGATCCCCCACCACCCCTCGACGCGTCCTACGCCGTGCGCCACACTGATGACTTCTGGAGGGACTGGGCCGCCCAGTGCACCTACGAGGGCCCGTGGCGAGAGGCGGTCGTGCGATCGCTGATCACCCTGAAGGCCCTCACCTTCGCCCCCACCGGAGGCATCGTGGCCGCGGTCACCACCTCACTGCCCGAAACCCTCGGAGGCAACCGCAACTGGGACTACCGGTACTGCTGGCTGCGTGACGCGACCTTCACCCTGGAGTCGCTCATGCGCGGTGGCTACCTCGACGAGGCGACGGCCTGGCACAACTGGTTGCTACGGGCGGTAGCCGGCGACGTCGGGCAGCTGCAGATCATGTACGGCCCAGCCGGCGAGCGCCGCCTGGAGGAGTGGGAGGTCAGCTGGCTGCCGGGCTACGAGAAGTCGACGCCGGTACGCATCGGCAATGCGGCCTCGGGGCAATTCCAGTTGGACGTCTTCGGCGAGGTCATGTCGGCGCTGTACCACTCGGCCCACGCCGAAGGGGTCACGAACCAGGCCGTCTGGGGTCTCCAGCGCGTGCTGATGGACTACGTGGAGTCGCGCTGGGTCGAACCCGACGAGGGGATCTGGGAGGTGCGAGGGCCGCGCCGCCACTTCACCTACTCCAAGGTGATGGCCTGGGTCGCCGTGGACCGCGCGATCACGACCCTGGAGGAGTGGCCCGATCTCGAGGGGCCGATCGAGCGTTGGCGTGAGTTGCGCCAGGCGATCTTCGACGAGGTGTGTACCCGAGGGTACAACGAGGACGCGGGGGCCTTCACGCAGTACTACGGCTCCGATCAACTCGACGCCAGCCTGCTGCGCATCCCCCTCGTGGGCTTTCTGCCCCCGAGCGACCCGCGCGTGATCGCGACCATCAACGCAATCAAAACCTCACTCGTCGACGAGGGCCTGGTTCTTCGCTATCGAACCCACGACGCGAGCGTGGATACGACAGCAGACGCCACCGCGGGAGTTGACGGCCTCACGGGTCGCGAGGGCGCGTTCCTCGCGTGCTCGTTCTGGCTCGTCGACTGCCTGCACCTGATCGGGCGCACCGAGGACGCCCACGAGCTCTTCACCCGGCTCCTCTCGCTACGCAACGACCTCGGCCTGCTCTCCGAGGAGTACGACACGGCGGCCCAACGACTCGTCGGCAACTTCCCTCAGGCGTTCTCCCACGTGTCCCTCGTGAACACGGCGTACCGGCTGGGACGGCCCAACCAATCGGCCACCACACCCGCGTCGACGACCGACACCCGAGTCGATACCGAGACCAAGACTCTCGTCCCCCCGACCGCCAGACCCGCCGCGGCCACACGCCACCACCGCGGGCGGTGAGCGCCGCGGCTCGCCGCCAAATCAACAACCCAGAAAGTAGGTCGACGTGAAGGCACTCACCGTGATTCCCCACCAGGCCGGCTCAGCGGAGCTCTCCGACGTGGACGAGCCCCCCGTGAGCGACGGCCCCATCGTGGTCGAGACGCTGGCGGTGGGAATCTGCGGCACCGACATCGAGATCCTCTCCGGCGCCTACGGCTGGGCTCCGCCGGGGCGCGAGCGACTGGTGCTCGGTCACGAGTCACTCGGCCGCGTGCTCGAGGCACCCGTCGACGCGCCGGTCGCCGCTGGCGACCTCGTGGTGGGGATCGTACGCCGTCCTGATCCAGTCCCCTGCGCCAACTGCGCGGTCATGGAGTGGGACTTCTGCCGAAACGGCCGCTACACCGAACGTGGCATCAAGGAGCTCGACGGGTACCTCTCGGAGCGCTACCGGATCGCGCCAGAGTTCGTCGTGAAGGTCGACCCATCGCTCGGTTCACTGGGCGTGCTACTTGAGCCCACCAGCGTGGTGGCCAAGGCGTGGGAGGACGTTGATCGTGTCGGGCGGCGCGCCCACTGGAGCCCCGAGAGGGTTCTGGTGACCGGAGCCGGGCCGATTGGCCTGCTCGCGGCGATGCTCGGAGTCCAGCAGGGGCTTGACGTCCACGTCCTCGACCAGATGACCTCAGGAGTGAAACCCGATCTCGTGCGCGAACTCGGTGCCACGTATCACAGTGGATCCGTGGTCGACGCCTGCGATGGACCTGACGTGATCATCGAATGCACGGGCGTGGCCAACGTAATTCTCGACGCCATGCAGCACGTAGGGATTGGTGGCGTTGTCTGTCTCACGGGAGTGTCGTCGGGAGGCCACGCTATCCAGTTCGATGAGGGGGCGCTCAACCGGAATATGGTGCTAGAGAACATCGCCGTTGTCGGCTCAGTGAATGCCAACCGACGCCACTACGAGGCCGCCGCGCGTGCGCTCGCCGAGGCGGACCACGCGTGGCTCGACCGAGTCGTCAGTCGGCGCGTCCCGCTGGCGCGGTGGGAGGAGGCGCTGACTCGCCGGACCGATGACGTCAAGGTAGTGGTGGAGGTCGGCACGAGTGGCCCGAGTTGAAGGGTTCGCACCAACACGTCACCCAAGCGTGCGAAGGCGACCCGACGATCATCACGCCGCACACACGCTGAGCCAAGATCGCGCCGGACTCCTGATTGTCCAATGAACTACTCTGTGGGGTCCGGGGGCGAGTAACTGTCGCGGGTATCTTCATCCACCGGGCCGCTAGCTCATCGGGAAGAGCAGGGGACTTTTAATCCCAAGGTGCCGGGATCGAGACCCGGGCGGCCCACTGAGCACACGTGAACGTTCACGCTCATGACTCGCAATGGTATC
>JAJYNX010000023.1:68738-138911 GCA_021786095.1 Actinomycetes bacterium
ACACGCTGAGCCAAGATCGCGCCGGACTCCTGATTGTCCAATGAACTACTCTGTGGGGTCCGGGGGCGAGTAACTGTCGCGGGTATCTTCATCCACCGGGCCGCTGGCGGATGGCGAAATGGCTATTTGATTGACCCGTGGAAGTTGCCAAGGAAGCCAACATCCGAGTCTGGAACGGATCTTGCTCAAACCAGTCATCCTGCAAGTTCTCACGGAACAATGAATAGGAACGGCCAGCCAGGATTTGGGGTGAGCGTCGGGTCACTGATGCCACGGCAACCAGCAATCACCCCCAGACGATCTCGTTGCGTGACGAATGCCTAAGGTTGTAATCGTGACGACTGGAAGACGCTATGCCTTGACTGCACTGGTCTTGATTGTTGTCGCAGCGTCTTCTTCGATTGTGACCTGGTCAGTCATTTCGACGAATAGGTCGTCGCCGTCCAGTTCGATCGTTCCTGAGTGCATGCAAGCTCAGCTTCAGGGCGCCATAGAACAACGTGGCGGTGGGGGCTACACCTACGTCCCCCTCGGCTACACCTTCCTCATCGTTAATATCGGCACCAAATCGTGCGAGTTGCGGGGCTACCCGTACGAAGTGATCTTCTCCACCACGAGCGGCGCACCCGTGAAGGTTTCGATCTCGCACCAGCCAAACGTGCTCTACGCCCAACCCAAGGTTCAGCGCGTTGTGCTACGTCCCGGTGGGGTCGCGTCCTTTGGTATCAGCTATGCCAACGACAATGTCTCTCCACCAAGCAAGCCGGCGAGGTGCATCGCAACGTTGATCGATTTCCGTCTACCCGCGCGACTGTCTGCCTTGTATTCGTTCGAGTTCGTACTCAGGCCGATCGATTTCTGCCAGACAGATCGGAAGGTGGCAATAACCCCGGTGGAGGGACGAGTTGCGCCCCAGTCGTAACGGAATTGCTCCGAGCGCTTCTTCGGACGCCGGTTGAAGGTTGTAGAGTTGTCACGTCGAGCCCTCAGACACCGGTGCCGCAAAAAAGCCTTCAGTCGCGCAAGCGGATCTTTCCCTGAGGGGCAGTCGATGAAGACTGATTCGGTACAGGTCAGAGTCTCCGGAGTACAAGCCGATTCATTCCAGGCGGGTTGGAAGATCGTGGACCGATTAGTTCACGGCGGAGGAGCGGACCTCATAGAGCCGGCGTTCGAGCTGGCTAGCTGAACTCAACTCGCCTCGCCGGCGAAGTATCTGTGGAACTTTTAAGACGGCGATCTCGTCACCATCGCGGCGGCGAGATCGCCGTCTTGGCGCCGAAAAGGGTGATTGCTTGTAATTCACCTGGGCTAATATGTGAACTCCGGCGGTGAAGCATTTCTCAATGCATTTCGCCATCCACCGGGCCGCTAGCTCATCGGGAAGAGCAGGGGACTTTTAATCCCAAGGTGCCGGGATCGAGACCCGGGCGGCCCACTGAGCACACGTGAACGTTCACGCTCATGACTCGCAATGGTATCGGTGCCCCGAGACAAGAGTCGAAGATCTTCAACTTGCTCACCGCCTCGAGAGCAATCCCCGTTCCGACTCGCCAACCCGTCGCACACTGCTCCAGGGCTCCTGTCAGGCCACCGACCTCTGGTTCACCTCCCACTGAGTGGCCACCCCGGGACAGCTCTTCTCGACGGAACGAAATCGACGGCGCCGCCCACTGCCACTCCCCACAGTTGGGGAATTTCGACACTCACCCCTGGGGGGTTTCCATCATTCTGGTCACTAAGTACTTGAGGCCGCTAAATCATCCGCATGGTTCCGTGGGTGGTAAACATGCCACGCGCTTCGCTTGCATCAGAGTAAAGCTAATTTCACACGCCGAGCGCAGGAGATACCACGATGGCCTGGTCCAAGACAGTATTCTCGCACAACGGCGCACCGTGCAGTGTTTGCGGGAGATTGGTGCAGAAAGGCACCGAGGGCTGGACGGACTCATCCCAGCCCAGGGGGAAGCGTGTGCGCTGTTTGATGTGCGGGCCCGTGGAAATGGTCACGTCACCAGCAGATCCGGTGGCGGGCTCCTCGGCATTGCGCCATGACAAGCGCTACCGCGGCAACAGCAACCTGAAGGGTGCCCAGGGGGAGTACCTAATGGGAACGTACCTGGCCGCGGATCTGGCCCCGGGGGCCCGCGTCCTCACCGATCGCAAGGTTCCGGGCGACTCCGAGGCGAACATCGATCACATCGTCGTCGCCTCCACTGGCGTATGGATCATCGACTCGAAGAAATGGTCCGGGGAGATCAGGTACCGCAGCCCCGGGTTCCCGAGCACCGACCCTCGCAGGTATCTCACGGTGGACGGGAAGGACCGGACCTCAAACATCGCCAACATCTACCGACTTGTCATCCCTGTCGCCGGAGTGATCGGGGACACAAAAGTTCCGGTGCACCCGGTGCTCGCGTTCGTCGAGGCCATGTGGGGTATCAAGGAAGGTCTGCACTTCAAGAGAGGTAAGGGGCCCTATGAGCACGAGGGCGTCCTCATCTCTAGTGGGCACAGCTTCATCGAACTCATTAACGCGACCGGACCTCTATTGCCCGACGCCGTTGAAACTCTCTGGCGGAAGCTCGACGCGGCAATGCCTCCTCGCTAGCCTCGATCATTCGTGAGAGTTTTCCGAGGGCGTCTCGCCGTACTTTGTTGATTGATGGAAGCCGACTGGCGTTACTTTCGCCATTGTCTCGATTGTCGTGACGCCCATGGCGTCGATTTCGACCATGCAAAGTGACCCGACGGGTGCCGTCGCACAAGTTGATATGTAGCATCAGGTACGAGCTGATACGTCAGTCGCGGGAGAATTGGTCACAGCCCTCGAGATTGACAGGAGGTCAGTCTCGCAGTGTTGACACCAATCGGCACCATGGAGGACGGCAAGCCCGCGTCTTGACACATCAGGGAACCTGGGTGAATACCCTTGCATTCAATCAAGCGGCGCCAGGTCGGCTCAAGCGCCTCTGCGCCTGCCATCACCGTAAAGCCAACTCCCGTCCTCGACGGGTGTGGTCGAATTCGTCCTCGGGGCCACAATCGGGCAGTGTGCGATCGGCACCGCGCTTCGGCAACGATACTTTGGAGCCTCACCCTCCTCACCCAGCCTGGTGGAACGGGTGCAGGACGTGGCACACCGATTCGATGGCGTGCCGGGAACGAAGCGTCACGGTCTTCACCACGGCGCTCCAACGCCCGGTTCGCGGGCGCTCTCTACGCGACCTCGGACCAGCCCGACTCCTGGCCGCCCACGCGCACGCAAAGGGAAGCCCGCAGCGAAACGTCGGTCTCCGAGATGAGCCCGCCCGGCACAGTGGTGGCGTGGTTAGACAGCGCGCGAGGACGGTCGTTGAATGGGCCGAGCGAATTCACGAGGTACCCCCAACCCACGATGACGTCACGGTACTACTCGACGGGCGGTGTCCCGATTCGAGAGATCCAGTCTGGGCGGCCTCAAGGAGGTAGACGCCATCTCTTCCGTGAAAATAAACGACATGCACAACCGGATCGCTCTACAGCCCCCCCCCCGCAAACTTCTTTCAGTCCCAAGGTGCGGGGATCGAGACCCGGGCGGACCACTGAGAACCCAAGCGCGACAAGGCCTTAGCGATGCCGTAGCCTCGCCGTTCTGCTCGTGACGAGGCACGCCCTCCTCGCACCGAACCCACCGTTAGCTTGCGGTGGTCTTTCATACTCTTCACCAATTCGAGCCTCCCTTCACGCGATAACCCTCCCATCGCCATGACGTTCCCTGCTCGACGCACGCGATTAGCACCAGCGGCCACCCAGGTACGGACCCGACGAGCCGACCCGGGCGTCGTGCAGCAACCGAGTCCATCGTCGACTACCAGCACCTGGTGAAGGATGGTATGGCGTACACGGCAATCACGCCACCAGTGACCACTCGTCGAAAACGACGTGCCAACTCTCAAGACCGTCTCAGGAGCAATAAGTACGAGAGTATGAAAGCCACCACGATTCCAACATTGACGAGCAGTCGAGCCGAGAAATTGTGCCGAAGGAAGAAGAAGTCGATGCTGACGATAAGGGTCACCATCACGAGCAGGTAGACGACGACCACCGTCCTCATGTGCACCAACCTATCCCCACGGACCACTGCCGCAGCCATGCCCGTCAGTGGAGGAACCGGTCGTGCGCGGTACCCCTACCGTGGCGAACGACGCCATGTCATCCACGGTGCCATCGCCGCAACCGCCACACGAGTCTGCACTGCCCGCGTCGCGCGCAACGCTCTCCACGTTCTCGCCGTCATCCCGTGACGAACTCGGCCACCGCAGAGCGAGACCGTGACCACGGGTCTCCTCGTGCCCTCCCTTCGACGGATGATGAGCGAATGTCGTCCGCGGTAGAGGACCGAGCACAGAGCACGCCTGGAGTGGGCCCCGGGTGATGATCCCCCCGGCTCGCTACTCTGACGAGATGTCCTGGCCCGCCCAGCGCGTCACATCGATCCTGCTCACGGGTGGCGCGAGCCGCAGGATGGGGCGCGACAAGGCGAGCCTGCCTATCAACGGGTCCACCTTGGCTCGCCGCACGGCGGCTCTCCTCGAACGCGTGACTCTCACCGCGCTGGAGGTCGGACCGGGCACGTCGGGGCTGTGGGCGACCAGAGAGGTCCCTCCGGGCGCCGGCCCTCTCGCGGCAATCGCCGAGGGCTGCCGCGCACTGCGCCAACACGGTCACGACGGAGGCGCGCTCGTCGTCGCGTGCGACTTACCCTTCGTGAGCGAGGATCTCCTGCGCTTCCTCGTCGCCTACGACGCGCCGGGCTCGGTCGTTCCGATCGTCCGCGGCCGGGCGCAGCCACTACTGGCGAGGTGGGGCCAACACGATCTCGACGCCACGCCAGGCCTCGTCGCACACGGCGCCCGATCACTTCGCGCCCTGCTCGCTCGTCCCGGCGTGACCTTTCTTGATGCGTCGACGTGGAGTCACGTCGCCGACGACACAACCTTCGCTGATGTCGACAGCCCCGACGACCTCCGACGCCTCGGATTGTCCGTCGACGGCGAGGCGCCAACGAGCACAACGTGAAGCAGCACCGTCACGGGTGCCCCGCGTGCGACCGACCGCACCACCCTCACGTCGTCGAGACGAATCGGTGAGTCGTCACCGGTCGCCCGTCCCGCTCGCCGGCTGATCGACGTAGCGTGCCAACTCCGTCGCTTCGAGCACCGTGAGCCCGGCCGCGGCGGCCAGCCAACAGGCGACTGGAGCGGCGGTTCGATCCGACGCGTGCGCTGCCACTCCCGCGAGCGCGAGGATGGCTTCGCGCTGCGCCTCACTCGGCACCTCCTGGCCAACGAGCGCGGCGAAGGCGCTGATCCACTCGGTCCCCGACATGGTCATGCCCGCATCGTAGCCACCACCGTGGGCGTAGGGAGAAATCTACCGACGTCGCGGCGAGGCACCGACCCGTCGTCGGTAGGATCGACCCGAGCGGCTTGCGCGAGTCGCGGTGATCCACGGTGCGAGGGGGTGACGTGAGTCGAGTTTCGCCCGAACGACCGATCGTACGCATCACGGTCGGAGCCGATCGCGAGCAGGGCCGTGACGCCCTCTCTGGTGAGGAGCCCCTGGAGTTGCGCGTGGACGGCCGGTCGCTGGCGGTGACGATGAGGACGCCGGGAGCGGACTTCGACCTGGCCGCAGGATTCCTCGTCAGTGAAGGGGTCATTACCCGCACCGAGGAGCTGCGCGAGATTCGTTACTGCGTGGGGCGCGACGTCGACGAGGCCAACCAGTTCAACGTGCTCGACGTGCACCTCGCTGCGGGGATCACACCACCGGGCAGTGACGTGGCGCGAGCGTTCTTCACGACGAGTTCGTGCGGGCTCTGCGGCAAGTCTTCCATCGCGGCGGTGCGCACACGCTCACACTTCGACGTCCGCGATGACCCCCTCCAGGTGACCGCCTCGACCCTGGTGAGCCTGCCCGACCGCCTCCGCGCCGCGCAGCGCGTCTTCGAGCGAACGGGCGGACTTCACGCGGCGGCGCTGTTCAGCGCCGACGGCGAGCTCATCGTCCTGCGAGAGGATGTGGGACGTCACAACGCGGTCGACAAGGTGGTCGGCTGGGCATTGCGCGAGGGACGTGTGCCGATACGCGACTCGATCATGCTGGTGTCGGGCCGGGCGTCCTTCGAACTCGTGCAGAAGGCGGTGATGGCGGGTGTGCCGATGCTGTGCGCCGTGTCCGCGCCGTCGTCGCTCGCCGTCGACCTCGCGAACGAGTCCGGTCTCACCCTCGTGGGCTTCCTACGGGCACCCTCGATGGTGGTCTACGCCCGAGCCGATCGAGTGACGAACTCCACGGCCCCGGACTAACTACGTCATCGCCGCCGACGGAACCGACACCGGCTCCAGCCGGACGATGATGGACTTCGAGGTCGGCGTGTTGCTCCCGATCGCGGTCGAGTCGAGCGGCACGAGCACGTTGGCCTCGGGGAAGTAGGTCGCGGCGCACCCGCGCGGCGTCGGATAGGCCACCGCGCGAAACGCCTCGGCTCGACGCTCGCCATCCGACCACACACTCACGAGATCGACCGAGTCGCCGTCCGCAAGCCCCCGCTCGGCCAGGTCGTCGGCGTTGACGAAGACCACGCGGCGCCCGCCCTCGATACCGCGGTAGCGGTCGTCCAGTCCGTAGACCGTGGTGTTGAACTGATCGTGCGACCGAACGGTCTGCAAGATCAGGTGCCCCTCGGGCAGGTGGATCGCGTCGAGCGCGTTGCGGGTGAAACGCGCCCTGCCGGTGGCGGTCGCGAACGTTCGCGAGTCGTGCGGGCCCCGAGGCAGCATGAAGCCGCCCGGCTGACGCACCCGCTCGTCGAAGTCCTCGAACCCCGGGATCACCTGCTCGATGTGGCGGCGAATCACGCGGTAGTCGCCCGCCATCGCGCGCCACCCGACGTCCTCGCCGAAGAGCGCCTCGCCCAGTCCCGCCACGATCGCGACCTCGCTGCGCAAATGCGGCGAGCCCGGCGCGAGTCGTCCTCGCGAGGCGTGCACCATCGACATGGAGTCCTCGACGGTCACGAACTGCTCGCCACCCTCCCGCACGTCCCGCTCGGTGCGCCCGAGGCACGGCAGCAGCAGCGCCGACTCTCCGTGATAGAGGTGAGAGCGATTCAACTTGGTGGCGACGTGGACCGTCAACCGGCAGTTCGCCATCGCCGCCATCGTGACCGCGGTGTCGGGAGTGGCCGCGACGAAGTTGCCCCCCAGCGCGACGAAGACGTCGACCCGGCCGTCGCGCATGGCACGAATCGCCTCCACCGTGTCGTAGCCGGGATCGCGTGGGGGGGCGAAGCCGAACTCCTCACCCAGACGGTCCAAGAAGGCGTCGGGCATCTTCTCCCATATGCCCATCGTGCGATCACCCTGGACGTTGCTGTGGCCGCGGATGGGCGACGGACCGGCTCCCGGTCGTCCGATGTTGCCGCGCAGCAGGAGAAAGTTCACGATCTCGCGAATGGTCGCCACGGCGTTGCGGTGCTGGGTGATCCCCATTGCCCAGCACACGATCACGCTCTTCGCCGCCACGACGTCGTCGGCGAACTCCTCGATCTGCGTACGCGAGAGTCCGCTGGCTTCCTCGATCTGCGACCACTCGAGCTCTCGCCAGCCCTCGCACGCCTCCGCGAAGCCGTCACAGTAGGCGTCGATGAACGGATGGTCGACGATCGTGCCCGGCGCCCTCTCCTCCCTCGCCAGCAGCGCCTTGTTGATGCCCGCGAACATCCCGAGATCACCGTTGACCCGCACCGGGAGAAAGCGATCCGTCAACGCCGTGCCCCGGCCCATCACGCCCCGAGCCCGCTGGGGGTTCTTGAAGCGCACGAGCCCCGCCTCGGGCAGCGGGTTGGCCGACACGATCCTCGCGCCGCGACGCTTGGCCGTCTCCAGTGCGCTCAACATGCGGGGGTGGTTGGTGCCGGGGTTCTGCCCGACGATCACGATGAGATCGGCGTGGTCGGTGATGTCCTCGAGGCTGACGGTCCCCTTGCCCACGCCGATCGTCTCGGTGAGCGCCACGCCACTCGACTCGTGACACATGTTGGAGCAGTCGGGTAGGTTGTTCGTCCCCAGGCGTCGGGCGAGCAGTTGGAAGAGGAAGGCGGCCTCATTGCTAGCGCGGCCGCTGGTGTAGAAGACGGCGCGGTTCGCGTCAGAGAGACTCGCCAGGTGCTGCGCGCACAACTGCAGAGCGTCGTCCCACGAGATCGGGGCGTAGTGGGTGGCCCCCGGCGCGAGGTAGAGAGGCTCCGTGAGCCGCCCGAACTGCTCCAACGAGTGGTCGTCGAGATCGCGCAGATCGTCGACGGAGTGCGTCGCGAAGAACGCGGGGCCCACCCGATCACGCGTCGCCTCCCACGAGACCGCTTTGGCCCCGTTCTCGCAGAACTCCGCGTGACTGCGGTGCCCCGGCGACGGGTCCGGCCACGCACAACTCGGGCAGTCGAAACCGTCAACCTGATTCATGGCCGTCAGCGTCGCCAGACTCCTCGCGACGCCCATCTCGTTGAGCGCTCGACGCAACGACACCTCCACGGCGCGTGGCCCGACCGCCGACGTCGCGGGCCTGCTCACCTCGATGCCGCTGCCAGTGACGTCATCGCCCATCGTTCCCCCATCCGACGGTGCCGCCCACGCGCACGTGCCATCGGGCCCCACGCCGACCCTATCGCGACCTGGCGACGAGGAGGGTGGCGGCGGGCGAGCGGGCGCGTCACCTTCTCGTTGAGGGAGCGTGACGGTAGGGTGACACCCGTGACGAGCACTCTGATGGCGGTCCGTGGTGCCAGCGTGCCCGCCTGGCTCAACGCCCCGCAGCGAGTCTGTCGCGCGGCTGGCGCGGCCGAGGCCGCGGCGAGCCGGCACCGGATTCAGACGGTGGGTCCCGCGTGATCCCCGTGGACGAGGCACGGGCGTACGTACTCTCGCGGCTCTCGCCTCTGCGCCCCGTCGACCGTGCCCTCGGCGACGCCCTCGGGTGCGTGGCGGCGGCGGAGGTGCTCGCTCGCGAGGCGACGCCCCGCTTCGAGAACTCCGCGATGGACGGCTACGCACTGCGCGCCCGTGACACGGCGTCAGGCGCAGCGCGCCTGCGCATCGTCGACGTGGTGTTCGCCGGCGCGGCGTCCAGTCGAGCCATCGGCGAGGGCGAGGCCGCACGAATCATGACCGGGGCCCCGCTGCCCCCCGGCGCCGACAGCGTCTGCCTCCGAGAGGACACGCTCGTCGAGGCGGACGGGCACCACGTCCTCATTCAGCGCGCGGTACGCGACGGCGAGGCCGTGCGTCGCGTCGGCGAGGACGTGGTGGTGGGTCAGACACTGGTCCAGCCCGGCGACGTGATCGGACCAGCTCTCCTGGGAGCGCTCGCCGGCCAGGGCGTTCAGTCGCTGACGGTGCATCCCGCGCCGCGGGTGGGGGTTCTCTCGACGGGTGACGAGATCGTCGACGAGGCATCGCCCCTCGCGCCCGGTCGTATCCGCGATGCCAATCGGCCCATGCTCATCGCGTCGCTGCGCCAATCGGGCTGCTCCCCCGTTGACCTCGGTCACGTCGACGACGCGAAGGAGGCGCTGCGCGAGGCCTTCGAGCACGGTGCGCGCACGTGCGACGCGGTGATCTCCACGGGTGGCGTGAGCGCGGGCGACGCCGACTACGTCAAGGTCGTCCTCGGCGAGCTCTTCGGCGACGCGGCGCGGTCCATGCAGGTCGCGATGCGACCGGGCAAGCCCTTCACGTACGCCTACGACGAGGCGACGGCGACGCCCTTCTTCGCCCTCGCGGGCAACCCCGTCTCGACGCTCGTGGGCTTCGAGCTCTTCGTGCGGCCCGCGCTGCGGCACCTCGCGGGACACCACGACCTCGAGAGGGTCGCGTGGCCCATGGTGCTCGACTGCGACATCGCACGCACGCGCGACGCCAAGCTGCACCTCATCCACGCGGTCTGCTACCTTCACGAGGACGGGCGACTGCACGTGGCGCGCGTCGCCCCACCCGGCTCGCACCTCCTCTTCGCCGTCGCCGATGCGAACTGTTTGCTGCTGTCACCCGAGAGCGACGGGCTGGTGGCCGGCGACGTCGTGTCGGGAATCATCGTCGACGAGTCGAGGGTCGCCGAGGGGCCCGGACACTAGGTCGGCGACCAGGGTGCGCTCGGACGGCGGCGCGCCCCGATCCCCTGACCAGTGACGAGCGACGCCACGCGCGACATCATTCCCCGGTCGCCGTCTCCGACGGCTCGCCGACCTCCTCGCGCCACCACCGTGGCGCATTCGTCGCGGCCCACTGCTCGCTCACGCGACCGCGCAGCATCGACGACAGGGCCTCACGATGGCGCAGAGCCATGACGACGTGCCCGACGATGACCACCGTCAACAGCCACGCGACGAGGTCGTGGACGAACGTGGAGCCCACCCGCCACGAGAGGGGGAAGTACGCGAACCACTTGAGGATGATCCCGGTGCCCAGCATGACCGTGCTCAGGGCTCCCACGAAAATGGCGTTCAGTTTCTGTGCCGGGTTGAACTTGTCCGCCGTGAGCGACGTGCGGCCGCGCGTCGTGAGCCATTCGACCTCCTCGCGACGCCAGACGTTGATGCGACGCAGATCACGCCGCATCCGGGCGCCCCACGGACCGGGCAGAGACAGGACGAGTGGAACGGGCAAGCTCACCCCCGCCCACAAGTGAACCTGCTCCACGGTGAAGCGGGGCAGCACCAGTCCGACCAAGGACCCGAAGTAGAGCGGGATCGCCGTCACGACGAGCACCGCGAAGAGCAGGGCGGTGGTCCAGTGCGCGGCGCGTTGGACGGCGTCGAAGCGCACGAGGTCGCGCGGTGACGTGGTGGCCGCCCGTGAGCTCGCGTCCATCACGCCGGCGAGGCGGCGTCGGTCGCCCCCGTCGAGCCGTCCAGCCAGCCGTTGACGGGGTAGCCGTTCCTCTCCCAGAACCCGGGCTGGACGTCGCGCACGACCCGAATCGCCGACAGCCACTTGAGCGACTTGTACCCGTACATCGGCGCCACGTAAAGCCGTACCGGTCCGCCGTGCTCGGTCGTGACACGCGCCCCGAGCATCCGGTACGCCACGATGACGTCAGGGCGGCGTGCTTGATCGAGGGTGAGACTCTCCGTGTCGACCCCGTCGTAGGACTCGAAGGTCAGCGCCCGCGCCTCTCCCCGCACGCCGACGACATCGAGCAACTGGGAGAGACGCACTCCCTCCCAGTGGACGTCCGGGACCCGCCACCCCGTCACGCACTGGAAGGCGCGCACGAGCGAGGTCGACGGCAGGGCCTCGAGGTCGGCGAGGGTGAACGTGGTGGGTCGGTCGACGAGTCCGGTAACCGCGAGGCGGTAGCGGGAGTCACTGATGACGGGATACTGCCCACTGATCGAGTACAGGCGGAAGCGATCACCGCCCGGGAGCAGGCCACCGAGTCCCGAGCCCAGCGCGTTGGCGAGGCCCCGTTGGGCACTGGCGCCAACCGTCACGCCCAGCGCGCCCGCGGCGGCGAGGGCGATGAAGACCCGGCGCCCCACGCGAATTCCCTCGCCCGCCGGGCCGTTCGTCACGCGCACCGGGTCCCTCGTGGTACGGGTGTCCGTGGCCTCTCCCGGCTGCTCTCACCGTTCACACGCCCCTCCTCCGCGCCGGGTGGCTCCCTCGAGGCTCAGTGTACGGGCGAGCCCGCGGCTCGACGCCGCCACGCTCGCGGCCCGATCGGCGGACCGGACGACCTAGGCGCGCGTCTCGGCGATGAGCCGCCCCCAATCCGCGGACGTGCCCCCCGTCTTTCGCAGAAGCACCAGGTCCTCGACGCGTGCGCGCGGATCGCGATCGACCACCGCACCGAGGAGGCTGAGGGCGGCGACGCAGCACGCCGTGAGCGCCTCCATCTCCACTCCCGTGCGGTGGACGGTCACCACGCTCGCGCGCACCACGACGCCGTCATCACGCCGCTCGATCTCGACGTGGACGTCGTCGAGGTCGACGGGGTGGCACAGCGGGATCAGTCGGGAGGTGCGCTTGGCCGCCTGGACGCCCGCGAGCCGGGCCGCCAATCCGGGGTCGAGGCCGCCCGGCGGTGGCACGATCGCGAGGAGGTCGAGGCGAGAGCGAACGACGCAGCTGGCCTCGGCGGTACGCCGTGTGGACTCCTTGCCCGATACGTCGACCATGCGCGCTCGGCCGTCGCTGTCGAGATGCGTGAATTCCTGCTCCGCCACCGCGCCTCCGTCGCATCGATCTCGCGAGAGACCTCTGCGCCGATGCTACCCACGGTCACCACTGCGGCCACGGCCGCGGTGTCCGCACGGGTCGGCCTCACTAGGCTCGCGACATGAGTCACGACGGCGCACAACCCGGCGCCACCGGCCTCTCGGCCGGCCGGGCCTCCTCCTCGGTGGCGACCGCGCCCGAGGGGGTCGCGGTCGCCCTCTCGGTGCGGCCTCACCGAACCGCGTCGAGCGGCGCACCCGACTCGCCCGCCGCCGCGTCCATGCCCGTCACCGGTGCGCTCGTCGACCGCTACGGCCGCGTCCACTCGGACCTTCGCCTCTCGATCACCGACCGCTGCAACCTGCGCTGCGTCTACTGCATGTCCGAGGACATGACGTTCCAGGCCCGCGAGGAGTTGCTCACCTTCGACGAGATCGAACGAGTGTCAGCCGTGGCGCGATCGCTCGGCGTGACCTCGGTCCGGCTCACCGGCGGCGAGCCGCTCGTCCGTCGCGGCGTCGAGGACCTCGTCGCACGACTGCGCGCACTGGGCTACGACGACATCGCGTTGACGACGAACGCCGTGCGCCTCGGCCCGCTCGCCCGA
Organism: Actinomycetes bacterium; assembly: GCA_021786095.1. Taxonomy (GTDB): domain Bacteria; phylum Actinomycetota; class Acidimicrobiia; order Acidimicrobiales; family RAAP-2; genus RAAP-2. The sequence goes on from JAJYNX010000023.1 coordinate 81,609, forward strand.
CGCCTGCGCGCCGCGGGCCTCACCCGAGTCAACGTCAGCTGCGACTCTCTACGACCCGAGCGCTACGCGTCGATCCGGCGCCGCGGCGATCTCGCGACGGTGCTCGCCGCCATGAACGAGGCCGAGTCGGTGGGCCTCGCGCCGCTCAAGGTCAACGTCGTGCTGCTGCGCGGCGTCAACGACGACGAGGTGCTCGACTTCGCCTCATTCGCCCGCGAGACCGGCCGGGTCGTGCGCTTCATCGAGTTCATGCCGCTAGACGCCCCGGGGCAGTGGGACCGTGGCCAACTGATCGCGGGCCGCGAGGTCCTCGAGCGCATCCACGCCGTCTGGCCGATCGAACCGGTCGACGGCTCCGATCACGTGGCCCCGGCCGAACGGTTCCGCTTCCGCGACGGACGCGGTGAGATCGGCGTGATCTCGAGCGTCACGGAGCCGTTCTGCGGAACCTGCAATCGTCTGCGGCTCACCGCGGACGGGTCGCTGCGCAACTGCCTGTTCGCCAACGAGGAGAGCTCGGTGCGCGACGCCCTGCGCCGAGGCGCCAGTGATCACGAGATCGAACAGATGATGCGGCGGGCGGTGTGGGCGAAGCACCCCGGACACGCCATCAACGAGCCCGCGTTCCTTCGGCCGCATCGCTCGATGTCGATGATCGGCGGCTAGCCCCTTTCGCGGCGCGCAGGGCGGCACTACTGTGTGCTCGAGCAGTTCGTGACTGGGGGGAGTTATGAGCAGCGTACGGGTACTCGTGGGCACTCGCAAGGGGGCCTTCGTTCTCACCGCAGACGGGACTCGCCGTTCGTGGGCCATCGAGGGACCCCTCTTCGGCGGGTGGGAGATCTATCACCTCACGGGATCGCCGGTCGATCCGAACCGACTCTTCGCGTCCCAGTCTTCCGGGTGGTTCGGCCAGCTGATCCAGCGCTCGCACGACGGGGGCGCCACGTGGGAGCCGGTAGGCGGCCAGTTCGCCTACGACGGCGCACCCGGCACTCACCAGGGCTTCGACGGCACACCCCACCCCTGGGAGTTCTCCCGAGTGTGGCACCTCGAGCCCTCGCGCGACGACCCCGACACGGTGCTGGCGGGCGTGCAGGACGCCGCCCTCTTCCGTTCCACCGACGCGGGCGAGAGCTGGCACGAGCTCTCGGGACTGCGCGGCCACGCCAGCGCCGCGCTCTGGCAGCCCGGAGCCGGCGGCATGTGCCTGCACACGATCATCGTCGATCCCACGGCCCCCAACCGGATCTTCGTCGCCATCTCGGCGGCGGGGGTGTTCCGATCCGACGACACGGGCGTGACCTGGCGACCGATCAACCGCGGCCTGCGCTCCGAGGGCATCCCCGATGACGACGCCGAGGTCGGGCACTGCGTGCACCGTATCGCGCTGCACCCGTCACGGCCCCACACCCTCTTCATGCAGAAGCACTGGGACGTCATGCGCAGCGATGACGGTGGCGACTCGTGGACCGAGGTGAGCGGCAACCTGCCGAGCGACTTCGGGTTTGTGGTCGACGTGCACGCGCACGAGCCCGACACCGTCTACGTCGTGCCGATCACGAGTGACTCGCTGCACTACCCCGTCGAGGGGCGACTACGGGTCTACCGCAGCCGAAGCGGCGGCGGTGACTGGGAACCGCTGACCACCGGCTTGCCCCAAGAGCACTGCTACGTGAACGTGCTGCGCGACGCGATGGCCGTGGACTCACTCGACGAGTGCGGCGTCTACTTCGGCACCACGGGTGGCCAGGTCTACGCCTCCCCCGACGCTGGCGACACGTGGAGCGCCATCGCGCGCGACCTGCCGGCGGTGCTCTCGGTGGAGGTGCAGACCCTGACATGATTCGCGTCGTGCTACCCCCTCACCTCACCACGCTCATCGGCGTCCACGGAGAGATCGAGGTGGACGTCGAGGTCCCGGCCAGCCAACGGTCTCTCCTCGACGAGGTCGAGCGCCGCTATCCCGTGCTCGTCGGGACGATACGCGATCCCGCGACCCACCGACGCCGAGCCTTCATTCGGTTCTTCGCCTGCGAGGACGACCTCTCGCATCAGCATCCCGACGCCCGGCTACCCGGCGACGTCGAGAGTGGCCGCGAGGCCTTCTACGTGGTGGGGGCGATGGCGGGCGGTTGACCACGGTACCGTCGGTCGGCGCCACCCACCCATCCAGTGTGGGTGCTCACACCCTCGTTGCCGCACGGGGTCTCGTTAGTCTGGGGCCGTGACACGATATCGAGTGGGCCAGGCCGCCGAACTCCTAGGGATCAGCGTGGACACCCTTCGCCGCTGGGCTAGTGCCGGACGGATCTCCGTGTCGATCGGCAGTGACGGACGGCACTACTACGACGGTGCCGACCTGGCCGCTCTCGCCAGCACACTGGGCGCGGATCCCGCTCCCGAGCGCCCCCGCGCCCAGTCCGCGCGCAACCGCTTCGTCGGCATCGTGACCCGCGTCGTGCGCGACACGGTCGCCGCCCAAGTGGAGATTCAGGCCGGACCGCACCGGTTCGTGGCGTTGATCACTCGTGAAGCCGCCGACGAACTGGCGCTGGAGCCCGGCGTCGTGGTCGACGCCGTCGTCAAGGCCACCAGCGTAGGCGTCGAGATCCCGTCCCAGTTCTAGACCGCCGAGCTCACTGAGCGCCAGGGACGACGGAGCCGCCGCCCACGTGCGCCCACAGGGATACGTCGCGCGCCCGAATGACGAGCACGCACGCCTCACCCACCGACCACGGCGCCGGATCCGACGAGCGCACCTGCAGCTCCTGCGAGGGCCCGACGGCGACGAGGTAGTCGCTCGCCACGCCGACGAAGGCGGCGTCGAGCACCGTCGCGAGCACGCGCGACACGTCGCGGTCGTCCCCGTGGGGCTCATCGGATGCTCTCTCCAGGGTGACCCGCTCGGGCCGCACGCTCCACGACACGCTGGTGCCCGGCGCGAACGCCGACGCGTCCGCACGCACCAACGACCCGCCCCACGCGATGGTGTCCGGCGCGACCACCTCCGCCGGCGCCAGGTTCGTGATGCCCACCAGCCGCGCGACCTCGGGCGAAGCGGGGCGCGCGAACACCTCACGACTGGGTCCGGACTGGAGTGCCGTTCCCCGGCTCACGACCAGGACATCATCGGAGAGGAGACCGGCCTCCTCGGGGTCGTGGGTCACCAGAACGGTCGGCAGACCGGTCTCCTGCTGGAGCTGGCGTAGCAGGCGCCGCAACTCGTGGCGCACCGGCACGTCCAGCGCGGAGAAGGGCTCGTCGAGCAACAGCACCTCGGGTGAGCTGCACAACGCCTGCGCCAGGGCGACCCGCTGGCGCTGACCGCCCGAGAGCTGGCGGGGGTACGCCGCCGCGAGGCCGTCCAACCCGAGTCGCCCCCGCCAGTAGGCGGCGAGGGCGGGGGTCGCCCCGCGGGCGAACAGGAGTTGCTGGTCCACCGTCAGGTGCGGGAACAGCGCGAAGCCCTGGGCGACGTACCCGACACGCCGCTCGACGACCGGCACGTCGCCCAGATTGCGCTCGCCGCACCAGAATCCCACCCCCGGGCCGGCGAGACCGGCGAGGCTGCGCAACAGAGCCGACTTGCCCGCCCCCGAGGGACCCAGCACCGCCAGGTGCCGCACGGGCGTGTCGTGGACGAGTCGCAGGTGGAACGCACCGAGCCGCCGGTCCACGTCGAAGCGCAGTGGCTCGCCGGCGGCGCGGAGCGGAGCGCGAGGCTGATCGACCACCGCGAGGTCGGGGTCCCGGTGCCGCGGGCGGACGCGGCTCAGCGCCACGACGACGCCCGCGACGCCGAGCGCCAGGGCCGTCGGCGCGAGGGTCGTCGGCAGGCCCGCGCCGCTGAACTGGTTGTACGTGTAGACCGGCAGAGACGTCGGGTTGTAGGCGAGCACCACCACCGCGCCGTACTCGCCGAAGGCCCGCAGCCACGCCAGGAGCATGCCGGCGCGAATGCCGGGGCCCGCGACCGGCACCGCCACGCGCACGAAGCGTGACACCTCGCCGTGGCCGAGCGTTGCCGCGACGTCGAGGAGCCCCTGGTCGATCGTCTCGAACACGGACCGGGCGGCGACGATGAGAAACGGTGCGGCCACGAAGGTCATCGCGAGGACGACGCCCACGCGCGAGTTCGTGAGCTGGCGATGGAAGAGCCGTCCGAGGACGGTGTAGGGGCCGACCAGGTAGACCAGAATGATGCCGCTCATGAGCGGCGGCAGGGCCAGCGGAATCTGAACCAGCACGCCGACAGCCTTCGCGATGCGGCTCGTCGAGCGAGCGAGCACGAAGGCCAGTGGTACGCCGACGACCGTGATGAGGGCGAGGGAGATGGTCGCACTACTCAGCGAGAGACTGAGCGCCGGCCAGAGGCCGGGCTGGTGGAATCCGCGCTGGCTCGTGGAGACGAGACGAACGACGAAGGCCACCAGCGGCGCGCCCAGGTAGACGACGACCAGTGCGCCGAGCAGGCGCAGGGGGCTGCGCAGGCCGCTCACGATGACGGCGGCGTGATGCCGTGACGGCGAAGGATCGCCCGGCCCCGCGGTCCGAGCAGGAACGAGATGAACGCCCGGGCCGCGGCCCCGTGCGGCGCCCGATTCACCAGGGCCAGCGTGTACGTCGCACCCAGGTGCACGCCAGTGAGCGCCACCGTGTGCAGGTGCGCCGCCGACGCCTCCACGCCGTAGAAGAATCCCGCGTCGATCTGTCCGGCGTCGAGCTCGCCGACCAGTGCGGTCTCGGAGAAGACGTTCGCGCTCGACCTCGCCAGAGCCGCGAGTCGTGCCAGTCCGTAGCGGTGGGCCGCGTCGTCCAACGCCATCACGGCTAGAACGCCCTTCGGATCGGTGGCGGGATCGGTCCGCCCGAGTAGGAAGCCGGGCCGTCCCACCACCTCGTACCACGGACGTCGTCGCAGCGCCGCAGCGAAGACCGATGCGGGGTTGTAGCCCAGGACCAGCGGCGAACGACCCATCACACGATACGAGGTGATCCAGTTCCCGTTGGCCGGACCCTCGAGGGCGCGGTCCGCGCCGGGTGACGCGCTGAGCAGGACGTCCGCGACCTCGACTCCTCCCTTGATCTCCGCGACGAGCGCTGACGAGCCATTGGCGAATCCCCGCACGCTGTAGCCGGTCGCCCGATGGAAGGCCGGGCCGATGTCCTGCTGCATCACGGTGAGCAGGGAGCCCGCGTAGAGGACGTCCACCGACCCCGGTCGTGGCCGGCCGGCGTTCCCGAGCACGGGCGCGACCGCGACCGCAACCACCACGAGAGCGAGCACGGACCACGCCACGGCGGGCCGACGGAGCCGACGCGCGAGTTCGAGGGGGGCCCGTGATCGTGCCGGTCGTCGTTGGTCACTCACGGGCCCCTCCTTCCGCACGCCCGTTCGCGCCACCGCGGTCGAGTTCAGGCGTCATCAACTGCCGCACCGCGCGAGCGAAGGGCCAGCGCCATCCCACCCACCGCGATAGTAGGCCGCGAATCACGCAAATGCGCGTAAAAATCACAGATTAGGCTGCATCTGCGCACGCTCGACGCCCCTCGGGCGTCGAGCGTGCCACCGCCACCACTCGGGCGTCGACACTGTCGGAGCCGCCGTCAGGACCCCCGGTAGGGTTGGGCTCGTGAGGCCCCCCGAGACGCTGGAGTGGGTAGCGGTGTCCCCCCTGCCACTCGACCCCGGCGCGCTCGCCGCGTGGGCCACGCGCCCCGAGTGCGGCGCCGTCGTGACCTTTTGCGGCAACGCACGCGCGACGACGGCGGCCGGCCACGAGATCATCGAGCTCGACTACGACGCCGACGTCGCCCTCGCCGAGGCGCGGATCGGTGAGGTGACCGCGGCGGCGCGCGACCGCTGGCCCGAGGTGGTCGCGATCGCCATCCACCACCGCGTCGGCCCTGTCGCGGTCGAGGAGCCGGCGGTAGTCGTGGTGGTCGCCTCCCCGCACCGGCACGAGGCCTTCGAGGCCGCCCGGTTCTGCATCGACGCCGTGAAGTCGACCGTGCCGCTCTGGAAGCGCGAGGTCTGGCGCGACGGAGCGGCCTGGAGTGCGCAGGCCACTCCCATCAGAGACGTAGGCGAGTTGTGAGCACCTCCCCGCGCGGCGCCGCACCGACCGCACGGGTGACGAGGACGCCCCCAAGGCGTGCGACGCGGGCGTCACGATGAGTCACCTGCTGCTGCTCGGCCCGGCGCGTGACGCCGCCGGAGTGCGCCACGACGAGGTCGAGGGGGACACGGTGGGCGCGGTCGTCGCGGCCGCCATCGCGCGCTACGGACCGGCGTTCGCGGACGTCGTGGCCGTGAGCGCGCTCTGGGTGAACGGCGCTCGCGCCGACGCGAGTCAGGCGGTAGGCGCCGACGACGAGGTGGCGGTGCTGCCGCCGATCTCCGGTGGATGATCGTCGTTGGTCCCTTCGAGGAGAGCGAGCGCGTGCGACAGAAGCGGAAGGATCGCCTCCAGCGATTCGAGGGCGCCCCGACGTGATCCGGGGGTGTTGATGATCAGGCAGCGGCCGACGGTCCCGCATCGCGCCCTCGACAGCGGGCCGTAAGGGCTCGTCGCCCTCATCACCTCGGCGAGCCCCGGCGCCTCGCGCTCGATCACCGTCAGGGTTGCCTCGGGGGTCACGTCGCGTGGGGAGAAGCCCGTGCCGCCGGTCGTGAGCACCAGGCCCGCGAAGTCCTCGGCGAGTCGACGAAGGGACGAAGCCACCGACTCGTGTCCGTCGGACACTACGCACCGCTCGACCACGACGAAGCCCGCCTCCTCGAGGCGGGCGGCGAGCTCCGGTCCCGCCGTGTCGACGCGCTCGTGCGCGCTCACCGAGTCGGAGACGGTCAGCACCTTCGCCAGTTTCGCCACACCCCGAGCGTAGGACTCCGCTCGCGCCCTGACGGCGCGGCGCCCTGGTAGAGTCGCGCATGGTCGATGACCGTTCTCGCCCCCTCGCCGGCGACGCGTCGACGGGTGCCGACTCGCGACACGTGCTCGCCCGCAGTCGGGTCACGATGAGCCCCGAGACGGCGAGACGGGTGGCGTCCAACGAGGTGGCCAAGGGAGACGTTCTTGGCGCGGCCCGCTACGCCGGCCTCCAGGCCGCCAAGGAGGCGGACTCGTACCTGCCGCTCTACGACACCGTCGCGGACGCTCGCGTCGTCGTGGACTTCACCGTGGGCGACGACTCCATCGACGTACGGGTGGGCGTGACGCACCACAGCGACCCTCCCCCGCACGTGGAGGCCCTCACCGCGGCCGCCGCGGCCGCGCTCACGATCTACGACATGTGCAAGGCGGTGGACCGCACAATGGTGATCGGCCCCGTGGAGCTGGTGGTCGGGGGCGACACTCCGGAGGACTGATCGACGGCGCGACCCGTGACACCGAGCGTCAGCGACGCGAACGAGAGAGCCGGTGGGCTCGCGGCCTCGACCGACGACGAGGCCGCGAGAAGAACAGACGATACATTGGCGAGTGACGACCATCGTTGGCGTGCCGCAGACCGATTCTCGTCCAGACGTCGAAACCCGAGCAAGGGAGCCCCGTGATTGCCACCTCATTCTTCGAGCGCTGGATCTGGCCGGCGGGTGGATCCGGCGGAATCCCCGGTGACGTGATCGCGACGTTCATCTGGGTCGTCCTCGCCGCGATCGCCACCTCCGTCTTCTACCCCCCCGTACGCCGGGCGGTGGAGAAATTCGTGAAGCGCCACTTCGAAGAGGAGACCGCCGAGTTGCACGCCAAGCTGGACCACATCATCAAGTACCACCCCGACATACCGCCCTACGTGCCGAAGGATCAACAGCGCGACTCGTGACCCGGCCCTCGGCCACGGGCCCGCGGTGACGTGTTCGTAGCGAACGAGAGGGGACGGCGCAGACGCGCGACGGGGTCGAGCGCCCTCGCGACGAGTGCTCCCCGGCCACCCGTTCGCGCCGCGAGCGCGGCGACGTCGCGAATGCGAGAGGTCGGTGGCCGACGCCCCACTGGTCCGCGACAGGGGGCACGGCGCCGTCTCGGTCGGACGCGCGGCGCCTAGCGCGCGAAGAGAATTCTCATCGCACTCGCCTGGACGACGCGGCCGTCCTTGGCGGAGAGAATGCGCACGACCAGTGCACCCGCCGACGAGGTCGGCGGGGAAAAGGCGATCGACGCATGGAAGGGGGCGCGTACACCCATCGATCCGCCGAGAACCACGTCCCTCGCGAGCGGCGTCATCGACCCGTCCTGAAGGACGTCGACGTTCACGACCGCCTCGAACGACGTGCTCTGTCCCCGGATGACAAAGGGGGAGGTGAGCCGGCTGCCCGCCGGGGGCGCCGTCACCGTGACGTCGGGACAGGACGCGCCGAGGACCCACCACGAGTTGTCGGGAGTCAGTTCGCGCACCAGCACCGTCGTCACCGGACCCGTCGGCGTCGCTCGCACCGTGACCTCGCCCGAACGGCTGTCACCACGTCGAAAGGCGCCGACGATCGGATCGACGAATCCCAGATAGCCGGTAGCGAACGCCTGCGCGACGAGGACCGGATCGGCGAAGCGCGTCACCGTGGAGGCGAAGGGCCAGATGGCCGTGATCGGCTGACCTGGCGCCTCCGTGGAGGACGTGGTGGGGGCGGTCGTGGTCGGGCGCGGCGTCGACGTCCACTCGTGACCCGCCACCGCGCCCAGGGTGGCTGCGACCACCAGTGCGACCACGACGACGCTGAACCCCCGTCTCCTCACGTCCCCACACTGGTAGCGGCGCCACGATCGCGCCAGGGCCATTCGTCCCGACAGGGACCGGCGCCCGGACCGAACATCACGGTGAGGTGAGGACGGAACCACCCCCGCCCCACGAGAATCCGTCCAACCTCCGCGTCGCGCTCACGCGACCCGGTGATCAGGACGACGTCGAGGGGACGGCGACCAGGTGGCGCCTCACGACACTTCGACTGGTGGGACGACCCCGCCCGTCGCGTACGACGTGACGGGGGGGCGTTCGGTCCCTCACATCGGGTACGCCGTCCCGCCGCCCGAGATCGCCACAAATCCCCGGTGGGCTCAGCGACGCTACACGGTCCCGCGCGCCTGCGCCTCAGGCGTCACGTGGGCGACGCTGACGCCGTCGAGCCCCGCTCGACCGCGACGACGAACTCGTCAACGCGACGGACGACGTCGCCACCGTGACGCCATCCTCCGTCGCGCTCAGAGCCCGATCGAGCACGAGGGCGGGCGCGCCCTCGGACTCGGAACCGACCACGGCGGAACCGAGGGCGCCAGTGGTGCCGGCCAGTTCGTCGCCCTCGACGTAGTGGTACTTTCCCCCACGCATCCACGAGGCCACCGCGGCGACCGCGCACGCCACGGCGGCGAAGTCGAAGGCCTCGCGCAGGCCCGTGGCGAACGGCGCCGTCACGAGGTGGGGGAAGAAGCTGCGACCGGTCAGGTAGGCGGCGTGCGCCGGGGAGAGCGCGTGCAGCGCCGGACCCAGCAGCGTGGCCATCGGGTTGTAGCCGAGGAACGCCGCGAAGAGCGCCCCGGTGGGCGGCAGGTGCGACACCCTCGCGGCGATGGCCGGCGCGATGCCCTGGGCCACGAGCCCGTGGTAGAGCGTGTCGGGCAGGCCGCTCGCAAGGCCACTGATGATCAAGGTGAAGAAGATGCCGATGGAGAGGACCATCGCTGAGTTCTGGAAGGTGGCCGTCATACCCGAGCCGGCTCCGCGCTGGTCGGGGGGCAGGCTGTTCATGATGCCCGCTCGATTCGGCGAGGCGAACAGCCCCATCGCCAGGCCGTTCAGCAAGAGCAGGAGTGCGAACCAGACGTACGAGAAGTTCGCGGGGACCAACTCGAAGAGCCCGAAGCTCACCGCCGCGGCGATCATGCCGCCGGTGGCGAAGGGGCGTGCGCCGAAGTGGTCCGACAGGTACCCCGAGACCGGCCCGGCGACGAGGAAGCCGACGGTGAGTGGCAGCATGTAGATCCCCGCCCACAGTGGCGTCGTCACGAAGCTGTAGCCGTGCTGGGGCAGCCAGATGCCCTGCAGCCAGATGATGAGGATGAACATCAGCCCGCCTCGCCCGAGTGCGGCCAGCAGGCTGGCAACGTTGCCCGCGGCGAAGGCCCGGATGCGAAAGAGCGACAGCCGGAACATCGGGTTGGCCACCTTGGTCTCGATCCAGGCGAAGAGGATCAGGACGACGACGCCCCCGCTCATCGATCCGATCACCGTCGGGCTGGTCCAGCCCATCGAGTGGCCACCGTAGGGCTCGATTCCGTAGGTGATGCCCACCAGCAGCGAGACGAGCCCGACCGCGAAGGTGAGGTTGCCCCACCAGTCGATCGACGACGGCGTGCGCACCCCCTTCTCGACGAGCTTGAAGTAGGCCCAAAAAGTGCCGAAGAGCCCGAAGGGGACCGAGACCAGGAAGACCAGGTGCCAGTCGACGGGGCCGAGCACGCCACCGAGGATCAGTCCCAGGAACGAGCCGCCGATGGCCGCCACCTGGTTCACGCCGAGTGCGAGGCCGCGCTGGTGGGGCGGGAAGGCGTCGGTGAGGATGGCACTCGAGTTGGCGAAGAGCAGAGCGCCACCCACCCCTTGGAAGACGCGCATGATGATGAGCCACATCGCGGCGTCCAGCCCGTGCATCCAGGTGATGGCCAGCAGGATCGAGAAGATGCTGAAGACCGCGAAGCCCAGGTTGTACATCTTCACCCGCCCGTACATGTCGCCGAGGCGGCCGAAGCTCACGACGAGGACTGCGGTCACGACGGTGAAACCCATCAACAGCCAGAGGAAGTAGCTGGAGTTCCCAGGAGTGAGCGGGTTCAGTCGGATTCCCTTGAAGATGTCAGGCAGTGCAATCAAGATGATCGACTGGTTGATCGTCACCATCAGCATCCCCAGCGTCGTGTTCGACAGGGTGAGCCACTTTCCCCGGTAGGGGTCGGCGGCATCAGCGATCACTGCGGCTCGAGCGGACACGACACCTCCTCGCTGCACATTCTTAACGTTAACGTCAAGAATAATAGGCCTCGCCCTCGAGGACAAGTTCGCCGTCGGTGGCGGGCGCGCGCAGCGCCACACCCCTGTCACCGCGCGACCGACCAGTCGCCATCACTCGACATCGTCGCGGCGCGTCATTCAGCGTCGCGAACCCGACCGTCACGTGACGATCATCGAACGCCCCTGATGTCGTCGGTCACCGCATGCCGCTGGCTGGCTCCTGGCCCCCCGAGCCTGCGCCAACTCGCACAACGTCGTTCACACTGGACTCGCTCGCGCGCCGACGTTCCGTTACGGCGCCGACGCTCCCGTGGCTCACCCCGACGGCGGATGACGCAGTCCGTCGACCCCCCGGGCGATGAGCAGGGACGAGCCCACGAGAACGGCCAACCCAGCCAGACCCACCAGCACCGACATCGTGAAGAAGGCGATCAGAACTGCGGCTCCGACCAGGCAGCCGGCGATGCCGAGACGTATCCACCGCCGAAACCGCGCGACCGAACTCGTCCCGCTGACCAGCCTCGCGAAGCGGGGATCCTGTCGCGAGAGCAGCCCCTCCAGATCCGAGAGAATCTTTTGCTCGTGTTCCGATAGTGGCATCTCACCACCTCCTACCCTCTTCTCGGCATCGTACCGCCGTCAACCCCGCACGTCCATAGACGTATCGCCCTCCAGGACAGAGGCGAACGCCAGTGAAAACACGATAATGGGGCCATCGCGTCGCCGGTGCCGCCCGGTCGATCGCCGAGGGGATCGGCCGTGAACGCGTCAGGTCGCGCTCGACGACGGTCCGAGGTGCGCGGCCAGAGCCGCGACGCCCCGATCCGGGTGCGACCGAGGACTGGCGGTCTCCGCCACCACCGTGGCGCCCTTGGCCTCGAGCGCGTGGTGCAACGTGGCCAGCGTGCCACGGGGGTTGAGACCGTAGGTGCAGAAGACGACGGCGGGCTTCCCGGCGAGGTCGGGTAGCCGCGCCACCCCCGCGAGGGCCGCCTTCGCCGGGCCCACGCCCACGACCAGGAACCCCTCCACCCAGGTGCCGATCGCCAGCGCGTCGCACTGCGCCACGTCACTCGCCGTCACGTCGCTCAGAGCCATGACGGTCACCTCCGATCCCTTCGCCCGCACGGCGTCACCCAAAGCCTCGGCCGCGCGCCGGGTGTGTCCCCCACGACTCTCGTAGGCCACCAACACGTTCATCAGTCACCCCCCGGGACCACCAAGGTGGTGATCACCACTCGAACCACGCCCCCGTCCTAGCACCCAGCGCCGTGGGGTCACAACCGCACCCGGTGTCGACCCGCCATCGGGCGGCGAGTCATCCCACCACCTCCGCCCGCGCGGCGCGCGCCAGGGCGTCGTCGTAGATCACGGCGAGGCGGTCCCACAGGGCGTTCGCCGCGTCGTCCACCTCGCGGCGCCGCGCGTCCTCGTCGAACCAGGCCACGGTGTCGCGGATTCCCTCGGCGAAGGGCACGAGCGCGCGAAAGTCGGGAACGAGTCGGCGCAGCTTGGCGTTGTCGAAGACCGTCGAGTTCACCTTGTCGCCCCACAGGGTTCCCTCCAGGGAGGGATCGGCCGCCACGAGGCCGTCGGTCGGCACGTGCAGGACGTCGAGCGTGACCCCCGCGGCCTCGGCCAGTGCGCCGTAGATCTGGTTCCACGTCAGCGCCTCGTCGGACGTGATGTGAAAGGCCTCGCCGATCGCCTCACGCCGTCCGAGCAGCGGCGTGAGACCGCGCGCGAAGTCGGTGCTGTGCGTGATCGTCCAGATACTCGTTCCATCGCCGGGAACGATGATGGGAGCGCCACGGCGCATTCGCTCGACGATGGTGTAGGGCTTGGCCCAACTGCCCACGGCCACCGGGATCTGGGAGACGCCGTAGGTCAGCGACGGGCGAATGATCGTCACCGGGAACCCCGTGGCCTCGTGGGCGTCCATCAACGCGCGCTCGCACGCGATCTTGTCTCTCGAGTACTGCCAGAACGGGTTGCGAAGCGGCGTGGACTCCGTGATGAGCCAGTGCGAAGGAGGCTTCTCGTACGCGGAAGCCGAGCTGATGAAGACGTACTGCCCGACGTCGGCGAAGAGTCGCACGTCCAACGTCACCTGCGCCGCCACGTACGCCGTCCACTGGATCACGACGTCGAAGTGACGGCCCGCCACGGCGTCACGGACCTGCTGCTCGTTGGACGCGTCCGCGACGAGCGCGTGTCCGGGGTCCACCGGGCTGGCCAGCGCCGAGTGTCCCCGAGTCAGCGTGTACACGTCGTGACCGCTCTCACGCGCCGCGATGACGCAGTCACGGCTGATGTTGCCCGTGCCGCCGATGAACAAGATCTCCACGTCGTCTCCCCGATTTGGACCGATCGAACGCCCGCCGTCGCGCGATCGGCCGCGTGACTCCACCGTAACCTCGACCGCGCTGGCGCGGACACGTCTCACGTCACCGGTGGGTGCCGCCCGAACTCGCCCAACGTTAAGGTGAAGACATCACCCCTCAGGGGAATGACTGGCGAGAGGAGACCCCATGCGAGTTCACGGACGTTTCGTCACGACGGTAGGAGCACTGGCGGTGGCGGCGGCGCTGACCTCCGCCGGAACCGCCGCCGCCGGTTCGATCACGCACCCCTCGGCACCGCGGTCCGTGCACGCCACCGCGCGGAATGCGGCGGCGTTGGTGCAGTGGGCCCGACCCGCCTCACTCGGGGGTGCCCCGATCCTGCGCTACGTCGTCACCTCGCACCCCGGTGGTCGCTCGTGTGTGACCCGCGCCACGAAGTGCGTGGTGGCGCGGCTAGCCAACGGCACCACCTACTCCTTCAGCGTGATCGCGAGGAACCGTGTCGGTGCCAGCCCGCGCTCGGCGCTCTCCAACCGCGTCACGCCCCGAGCCGCAACTCCGGCGTCGACGCGCAAGCTGGTTGTCACACCATCGACGAACCTCGTCAAGGGCCAGCGGGTGACCGTCACCGGCTCCGGGTTCACCCCCCACGACCAGGTGTACCTCGTCGAGTGCCAGGTGAAGGCCACCGGGCAGAACGGTTGCGACGTCGCGACCGCGACGCCGGTCACGATCTCCGCCACGGGTGTCCTGCCGGCCACCGCGTTCTCGGTGGTGACGGGCACCGTCGGTAGCGGCACGTGCGGCACGAAGACGACCAACCTCAAGGCCTGCGCCATCAGTGCGGGCAACGCGACGGGGGGTGACTCGGCCGTGGCGCCGATCGCCTTCAAGGCACCGTAAGCCTCCACCCCGAGGTCTCCCTGCGCCGTGGCGTCGCGACGGAGCCGTGTCGCGACGGCTCCTGCGACGCCTAGACCGCCGACCAGCCGTTGTCCACGGGGACGACCGCCCCACTCACGTTGCTCGCGGCGTCCGAGGCGAGGAAGACGATCACGGCGGCCACCTCCTCGGCCTGGGCGACTCGCCCCACGTTGGCCGTGTACGTGCTGATGGCGGCCAGGCCCACCGTGCCGGGCGTCATGACCACCTCGAGATTCGTGGCCACCCCGCCCGGCGCCACCGCGTTCACGCGAATGCCGTGCTCGCGATACACCACGGCCGCCGACCGGGTCAGACCCACCACCCCGTGCTTGGACACCGTGTAGGCCGTGCCCGCCGCACTTCCGCGCAGTCCACCCTCCGAGGCCGTGTTGACGATCGCCCCCTTTCCCTTGGCCATCATGTGCGGCACTACGGCGCGCGTCAGGAGGAACGGAGCGGTGAGGTTCACGCGCAGGACTCGCTCCCACGTGGCGTCGCTGACCTCGTGGGGACCGCTCATGTCGTCCATGATCCCCGCGTTGTTGATCAGCACGTCCACGCCGCCGTAGGTCGCCACCGTCGTGGCGACCAGGCGGTCCACCGTCGCCTGCTCACTCAGGTCGCCGACCACCGCGAGGGCGATGCCGCCACCGGCCACGATCTCGTCCACCACGGCACTCGCCGTGGCGTCGTGGAGATCGGCCACCACCACCGTGGCGCCCTCACCGGCGAGTCGCAGAGCCGTGGCCCGACCGATCCCCGAACCAGCGCCCGTCACGATGGCGACACGTCCCGCGAACTCCTCCATTGCACGCCCTCCTTCGCCCCCGCTCGCATCGTAGCCACGACCGTCGCCCTGGGCGGAGCCGCTCCTCGACCCTCGCGTTCGGCGTCGTCCGTCCCGTCAGCGACGACCAATCAGGGTGCTACTCGGTTGTCCTCCGCTGGGCGGACCGCCTGACGGGTACGATGGCCCTCGCCGGTCGAAAACCACGCGACACGGGTCCAACGGACCGTCGCCCGCCCCGGGGAGGCCACAATGAAACTCACCACCGACGTGCTCCACGAGTTGCGGGTCCCGGCCGGTGAGCCCGCTCACCTCGCGACGCGCAGCACGACCGACGTCGCGGCCCGCTGGCTCTCGCGCCACGATCAGTCCCCGTCCGGGGCGCACGTCGTCGGCGCCAAGGAGCTGGCGCAGGAGGACCTTCACGAGTTCGTGGAGGAACTCGCAGCCGCGCAGGAACTGCTCTGGGCGAACGGGACTCACGCGATCCTGGTCGTCCTCCAGGCGATGGACGCGGCGGGAAAGGACGGCACGATCAAGCACGTGATGTCGGGGGTCAACCCCCAGGGATGTCGCGTCGAGGCGTTCAAGCAGCCCTCGTCGCAGGAGATGCGCCACGACTTCCTCTGGCGCTGCACCAAGGTCTTGCCCGAGCTCGGTGAGATCAGCATCTTCAACCGGTCCTACTACGAGGACGTCCTAGTGACCCGCGTGCACCCCGAGCTGCTCGAGCGAACCCACGAGAGACCCGCGCACAAGGACGAGGCGAAGTTCTGGCGCCATCGCTACGAGGACATCAACGCCTTCGAGCACCACCTCCACCGCAACGGCACCCGTCTCGTGAAGGTCTTCCTCCACCTCTCGCGCGACGAGCAGAAGCGGCGATTTCTCGACCGGCTCGACAGCCCGGCCAAGGAGTGGAAGTTCTCCACCGCGGACCTCGCCGAGCGCGGGCACTGGAACGAGTACCAGGCCGCGTACGAGGAGGCCCTGAGCGCCACGTCGACGTCGTGGGCGCCCTGGTACGTGGTGCCCGCCGATCACAAGTACGCCCTACGCGCGCTCGTGGGCGGCCTTCTAGTCCACACGATCGACCAGTTGGACCTGCGCACCCCGAGCGTTAGCGAGCCGGACCGCGCCGCCCTGCGCGCGGCCCGCGCGAGCCTGCTGGCCGAGACCTGACGGCCACCGTGCGGCGTCAGTCCGGATCCACCCGGTAACCCGCCTCCGCCAGCATCCGTCGCAAGTGGGCCAGGTCGTCAGCGGCGAGGTCCTTGTCGCGCGATCGTACGAACGTCCGCGTCGCCTCGCCGAGGCTCACCTCGTACCCCTCACGGC
Source organism: Actinomycetes bacterium (assembly GCA_021786095.1). Classification (GTDB taxonomy): domain Bacteria; phylum Actinomycetota; class Acidimicrobiia; order Acidimicrobiales; family RAAP-2; genus RAAP-2. The sequence continues at coordinate 98,007 of JAJYNX010000023.1, forward strand.
TCTCGCGCACGGCGTCGATCGCCCGCAGGAGCGACAGCACGTCCGACCACTCGACGTTGTGCGACAACGGGTGGCGAAAGATGGCCGCCAGCGTGGTGCGGTGTCGGCCGTTCAGATTCGCACTCTCGGGACCTACGCTCATGGTCCTCCCTCTCGCCGACTCTCGACTCGCCCACGGCCCGCGGACCCGGTCGACCCGGAATCGCGCGCGCGGCACGACGATCAGGCGATGTAGAACGTCTTCACGTTGGTGAACTCCCGGATCCCGTGCGCGGACAGCTCACGACCGTACCCGGACTTCTTGATGCCGCCGAAGGGCAACTCGGGCGTCGACGCCACGATGGCGTTCGCGAACACCATCCCCGACTCGATTCCGTCGATCGCCTGCTCGATCTCGCGCGGATCCGTCGCCCAGATCGAGCCACCTAATCCCCACGGCGTGGAGTTGGCCACCTCGATGGCCTCGGACAGATCCTTCACGACCTCGACCACGGCCACCGGCCCGAACAGCTCCTCAGAGCCGGCTCGCGAGTCGCGCGGCACGTTGGTCAACACCGTCGGCTGGTAGTAGTACCCACGCCCCTCGATCTTCTGGCCGCCCGCACGCACGATGGCCCCCTTGGCCACCGAGTCGCGCACCTGCGCGTCCAGCAGATCACGCTGCTCGGCGCTGACCAGGGGCCCCACCACCGTGGCGGGATCCATGGGGTCGCCGACGACGACGTTGCTCATCGCCTCGGCGAAGCCGTCGATGAACTCCTGCGCCCGCTCCTGGACGACGATGAAGCGCTTCGCGGCGATGCAACTCTGGCCGTTGTTCTGCACACGCGCCGTCACGGCCATGGGAATCGTGCGCGCCATGTCGGCCGAACTCGCCACGATGAAGGCGTCCGAGCCACCGAGCTCGAGCACGCACTTCTTCAGGTAGGCGCCCGCCTGGCTGGCGACCTTGGTCCCCGCGATCTCCGAGCCGGTCAAGGTGACCGCGGCTACGCGATCGTCGGCGATCAGATCGGCGAGTTCCTGGTGGCCGAGGAACAAGTTGGTGAAGACGCCGGCCGGGAAGCCGGCACGACGGAACAGGTCCTCGAGGTAGCGCGCCGAGCCCGGCACGTTGTGCGCGTGCTTCAGGACGCCCACGTTGCCCGCCATCAACGACGGGGCGGCGAAGCGCACCGCCTGCCAGAGTGCGAAGTTCCATGGCATCACCGCGAGCACCGTTCCGAGTGGCTGGTAGCGGATCCCGCTGCGCGAGGCCGGCGACGCGATGATCTCCTCGTCCATCAGCGCCTCCGCGTGCTGCGCGTAGTAGCGCATGGTGGTCGCACACTTCAGCACCTCGCCCCTGGCCGAGGTGAGGGTCTTGCCCATCTCCGAGGTGAGCATCGTGGCCGCCGACTCGACCTCGTCTTCGAGAATCTGCGCCGCGCGCGTCATCATCTCGCCGCGATCCTTGAAGGGGGTCGAGCGCCAACTCTTGAACGCCGTGGCCGCGGCGCTGATGGCTGCCTCGATCTCCTCCCTGGTGTGCGCCGGGTACGACGCGATGACTTCCTCGGTGGCTGGGTTGATGGCGGTGAACGACACGGCTCTTCCTCTTCTGCTCTCGCGACCGTCGACCCCGACCGCCGCTCGGTACTTCCCTACGCGCATCGTACGTCGTCACTGGTGGTCGTCGCGACGAGGACGAGGCCACCACCCGCTCCGCGACGCCCACGGCTCGCGACTCCGCCGCGCTCCCCGTCCACGCTCGCGTCCCACCGTGAATCTCGACCCCCACCTGCGCCTATCCGCGTGGCCGTTTCCCCATGGCACGCCGCCTCCGTTCGTCGCAGAGACCCACTGGCGAGGAACCAACGCGGGTGCCGGTGCTCACGTCAGCGGTGCGGTGTGAAAAGAATTTAGAACCACGCGACGTCGAGCGGGCGAGACCGACCTCGCGGCGCCGCCTGATGGCGCACTGCCACCAGGGAGTCGGCGATCGCCATGGTCGCGGCCGCCCAGCGACGTCTCACTGCCGAGCCGCGGCGACCAGCGCGATGAAGGCGTCCTCCATGGACGGCTCGCGCCAGGTGACGGAGCGAACCTCGAGACCACTCAGGACCCGACGTACGCGCGGCTCCACCTCCTCGCCACGCGCCACCGGGATGTGCGTACGCGTGCCGAAGAGCGTGGCGGTGGGCCACAGCGACTGCACCCGCGCGAACGCCTCGCTCCAGGGCGACGCGTCCACCACTGCGATCACGACGTCACTGCGTCGGATCAACTCCTCCGGGGCACCGGTGGCCACGAGACGCCCCTCGGCGATCAGGGCCAACCGGTCGCAGCGGCGCGCCTCCGCCATGACGTGCGTGGTGACCAGGACCGTCACACCGCCGCGGGCGATCTCTCCCAACAAGTCCCACATGGCCTCGCGCGCCACCAGATCGACGCCGCTCGTGGGCTCGTCGAGAACCATCAGACGGGGTCGGTGCGCCAGCGCCGCCGCCAGCGCCGCTCGCTGGCGCACTCCCGTGGGGAGGGTGGCCACAACTCGGCGACCGACGTCCTGCAGCGAGAGCCAGCGGCGCACCTGAGCGGTCCACGCCGGATCACGGACACCGTAGAGCTCCGCGTAGAGGCGTATGTTCTCGTCGACCGACAGATCCGCGTAGAGGCCGTTGCTCTGAGACATGTACCCGACTCGCTCGCGAATGCGCGCCTGCTCGCGCGCGATGTCCAGACCCAGCACGCTTCCCTGGCCCGCGCTGGGGGTGTACAGACCGCAGAGCAGCCGGATGAGCGTCGTCTTGCCGGCCCCGTTGGGCCCGATTAGCCCGAACACCTCGCCGTCGCCCACTTCCAGAGTCACGTCGCGCACCGCCTCGAGCTTCCCGAAGGACTTGCAGAGCGAGGTCGTCGAGACCGCACTCACGCGGGGCCACCACTGGCGATCGGCTCCGCGCCCGACATCCGCTGACGCAGAACCACTTCCAGCGTCGCGCCCTCGGGCACCAGTTCGTCGAGCGTGCCGTCAACGAGGAGACGGCCCTCGTGGAGGAACAGCACGTGGTCGCACCGCTCGACCTCGTCGACGTAGGCACTGGCCAGCAGAATCGTCGTGCCGTCGCGGTGCAGCGCATCGAGCAGGTGCCAGAACTCGCGCCGCGACACGGGATCGACGCCGGTGGTGGGCTCGTCGAGCAGGAGAATCGGTGGCCGATGTAGCACCGAGCAGACCAGCGTGAGCTTCTGCTGCATCCCCCCGGAGAGATCGCCAGCCAGGCGGCCCCGGTGCTCCTCGAGGGACGCGAAGCGCAGCAACTCCTGGCCGCGCTCGCCCAGCGCGGCGCGGTCCAGCCCGTGGACGGCGCCGAAGAACGTCAGGTTCTCGTCCACCGTGAGGTCCGCGTAGAGGTGAAATCCCTGGGGGGAGACGCCCACCCGTGCCCGACCACGCCGTCCCGGCACCACCTCGCCGCGATCGGGTCGATAGAGACCGGCGACGCAGCGCAGCAGCGTCGTCTTGCCGGCTCCGTCGGCACCCACGACGCCGCACAGCTCGCCCCTCGCTACTCCCAGAGTCACGTCGTCCAGGGCGAGGCGGCCACTGAAGGACTTGGTGAGTCCCCGGGTTTCGATCTCGAGCGGCGCGCCCATCTCAGTCCAGGCGCGTCTTGAACAACAGGGCCGCGAGCGAGGTGAAGACCAGGGCCATCGCGCAGAGCACGCCGACCTGGGGCCAGAGCTGCGAGAGACCCAATCCCTTGAGGAACAGTTCGCGGGTGATGGGCGTGAAGTACGTGAGCGGCAGCAGCTGGCTGACCCAGCGAATCGCCCACGGGATCGCCGACAGCGGGAACAGCGCCCCCGAGAGGAGGACCTGCGGCAGCAGGATGAAGGTCGCGGTCTGCATCGCCTGGCGCTGGTTCTGGGCCACCGTCGACACCAACAATCCGATCGACAGCGCGGCCACGAGGTAGGGGATCGCGAAGGCGAACAACTCGACGGGGCTTCCGCGCATCGGGACGTCGAAGAGCGCGAGCCCCAGCCCCGTGATCACGACGGCGATGAGCAGGGTCAGGACGCTGTAGGGCAGGATCTTGCCGACCATCAGTTCCCACTTGCGAATCGGGGTCATCATCAGCTGCTCGAGGGTACCCTGCTCGCGTTCGCGCACGACGCCGATCGCCGTGGCGACCGTGCCCACCCAGAGCATGATCATGCCGACCTCGGCGGGCACCATGAAGTCGGCCGAACGCAGGGTCGGGTTGTAGAGGACGTCCACGGTCAACGGAGCGGCACCCGACCCGGACAGCGAGCGCAGGTACTCGAGCGCGTTCTGCGCGACGAAGGCGTCGCTGCCGTCGATCAGGACCCGCTGGGGCTGACCCGTCACGCCAACCACGACCGCCACCGACGTGCGCCCGTCGAGGAGGTTCTGACGCGCGGCGCGCACGGTGGGCACCACTGTCGAGGCGACGTCGAAGTGTCCCTGGCTCGCCAGCGCGGCGCGCGCGACCGGTGAGTCGTGCTGGACCAGTTCCGCACTGATGTGGCTGACACTCAGGCGTACCCCGTACCCGAAGATGAGCAGCAGGACGAGCGGCATGCCCACCATGAGTGCGAGGGTGCGCCGGTCACGCAACAACTGGATGAACTCCTTGCGCGTGATGGCCCCCAAGCGACGAGCCGAACCCTCCACTCGCCCCACCCGGGGAACCGGGTTCGTGGCGCGCCACAGCTCGTCACCCCTCGTGGACTCCGGACCCGCCCGATCGGACATCGCTCTCTCCTCGGTCCGTCCCGCACGGCCGGCCCGTCTCCAGAGTAGAGAGTGCGCGCGCGACGCACCGAACCCGTTCGCGCCGCGAGCCTCGTGACCACGACCCGCGGCCCCGGGACGAGTCAGCGCTCGATGGGAAAGCCCACCAGCGACCCCCACTCGGTCCACGAACCGTCGTAGACGCGCGCACGAGGATGGTCGAGCAGGCGGGTCAGCACGAACCAGCCCAGCGTCGAACGGTGCCCCAGGCGACAGCAGGTCACCACCTCGAGGTCGCGCGACACGCCGACGTCGGCGACGGCCGCGGCCAGCTCCTCGCGGGGGCGAAAGAGCCCGTCGGGCGTGAGGAGCCGCTCCAGTGGCAGGTGTCGCGCCCCGGGGATGTGACCACCCCGCTCGGCACCGTGGTCGAAGGGTGCACTCAACGGAGCAACACGCTCGCCGACGTACTCCTCACGCGAACGCAAATCGAGCACCACGCGTCCCTGGCGTCCGAGACCAGCGCGCACCTCGTCGCGCCCGACGCGCAACTCTCCCTCGGGCCTGACCGGAACGCCGGGCGTGATCGCGCGCGCGCTCGCGACCGGAACGTCGTTCGTGAGCGGATAGCCCCGCCGTGCCCAGGTCGCGTGACCGCCGTCGAGCACCGTGGCCCGCGTCGCGAGCCCGCGCAGGACCAGGACCCAGTAGGCGTAGGTAGCGAACTGCACCGGGTCGCCCACCAGCACCAGCGTGGAGTCATCCCCGACACCGAGCTCACCGAGGCGACCGGCCAGCACCAACGGCGGAGGGAACTCGCGACGCACGTCGTCCCACAGCAGGTCCTTCCAGTAGACGTAGCGCGAACCGGGAATGTGACCCGCGCCGTAGGCGGCGCGATCGGGCCGGTAGAAGGAGACCTCGATCAGCGTGAACGACGGATCTCCCACGTGATCGACCAGATCGTCGGGGGACACCACGGGTCCGATCACCACCACCGTCACCCCCGTCGGATGTCCGGATCGACCAGAATGCCTGGATTCAAGATGGCGCCAGGGTCGACCGCTCGCTTCACGGCCGCCAACTGCGCGGCGAAGAGGTCAGGGCGCTCGTCGTCGTAGCCCGCGCGGTGATCGCGCCCGACGCCGTGGTGGTGCGTGATCGTGCCACCGCCACCGACAATGGCCGCCATCACCGCGCCCTTGACCTCATCCCACTGCGCCAGGCGGTCCGTCGCGTGGCCCGGAGCCAGCACGGTGACGTAGAGCGCCGCGCCGTCGGGGTACACGTGGGTGAGTCGGTGCGTGACCAGCGCCGGCCACGCGTCCACCTCGCGCAAGGCCCTCGCGGTGGCCCCGAGGACGGCGTCGACGAACGCGTCCAGTCGATCCCAGGTGACGGCGGTCTCGAAGGTCTCGACGATCAGTCCGTGGCGCACGAGCACGTCACGCTGGTAAGGGGCTCGCAGGAATGACGAGCGCCAGCGAGCGGTGCCCTCGTCGGACGAGCCAGCGAGCCCGCCGTCGGAGATCTCACCGCCGTGGTCACGGACGATCTCACGCGCCCGCGCCACTTCGTGCTCGACGGGGTGGTCGCTCGACTCGACGCCGACCAGCAGCAGGTGAGCATCACCGACGCCCGCCCCCGACAGCGCCGCCTCGCCGGCGTCGAGCAGCCGGCAGCCCGCTGGCCAGAGTCCCGACTGGGCGAGAGCGCGTGCGGCGTGGGTCCCCGCGGCGAACGTCGCGAAGCGGGCGACCGCCGAGGCGCGATAGCGCGGGTGCGCCTGGACGCGGAGCCACGCGCTGGTGATGACCCCCAGCACGCCCTCGGATCCGAGCCACAATCGATCGGCGCTGGGGCCCGCCCCCGAGCTCGGAAGGCGACGGGACTCCCACACGCCGGCGGGCGTGACGGCCCGGATCGACTCGACGAAGTCGTCGATGCGCGTATGCAGCGTCGCGTAGTGGCCGGCGGACCGGGTCGCGATCCAGCCTCCGAGCGTCGACAACTCGAAGCTCTGTGGGTAGTGGCGCAACGTGAGGCCGTGCGGTCGCAGTTGCGCCTCGAGCGACGGTCCCAGTACGCCCCCCTGGATACGGGCCGATCGCGAGACACGGTCGACCTCGAGCACCTGGTCCATCGCCGTGGTGTCCAGGCTGATCACGGGTCGCTCGTCACTGGGCGGAGCCTCCACGCCACCCACCACCGACGAGCCTCCGCCGTAGGGGATGACCATCGCGTCGACGCGCGCGGCCCACTCGAGGACGGCGACCACGCCCATCTCGTCAGGCGGTCGCGCCACCACGTCGGGTGGCCGATCCCAGCGACGCTCGAGGGCCCGCACGACGTCGCGAAACGACTTGCCGTAGGTGTGCCCGGCCCGATCGAGATCGTCCACGCGGCACCACGACGCCAGCCCCTCCGGGACCCGCAGGCGCGACGGCGCCACTCGGATCTCCTCGGGCGTCGGAGCGGCGATCGGCTCTGGGGCGACCCGCACCAACGGGCGAACCCGCTCGACGAGCGCGCGCTCCTCCTCCGCCGACAGCCCGGCGCCCTCGTACCCCCATCCCCAGAAGCAACGCGTTGCGCCCACCGACCCGCACGTTACTGCGGACCCGTGAGCTCCTCCTGTGTGAACGCCTCCTGTGTGGACGCCTCCTGTGCGGGCGTCTCCTGTATGGGCTCCCGCGACGCAGCCACCCCACAAACGACGTGGCGAGTGGAGACCTCCTCGCACACACTCACCTCGTACCACTCGTAGAGGTCGTCACGACCGCGACGCTGCGCCGCCCGGTGCACCGGGTCCTCGGCCCACGCCCGGTGCGAATCGCGGTCCGCGAAGCGCACGAGGGTGACCCTCTCCCCATCGGCGCCGAGGTAGAACCTCTCGTCCACGAAACCAGGCGCGCGGTGTGCGCGCTGACTCATCTCCTCGGCCAGGCGTCGATAGTCGTCCTCGACGCCGGGACGTAGGCGGCTGCGAAAAATGGTCACGATGTCCACGGTCCCAGTATGGACGTGGCGCCTCGCCGCTCATCGGGCGGGTGCCGGATGGGCGTTGCGCGCTGGCGCGAAGCTAGTGGTCGCCCGATCCGTCGCCAGAGCCGCTCCCGGAGGCGAGCGAGCTCGCCCCCGGTGTGTGCGCCGCGGTACCCGACCAGTCGGAGCCGTCGTCATAACCCACGACGTAGGGAACCGGACTCGCCACCCGAGGCGTCGCAGCCGGAGCGCTCGCTCCCGCGGGGGCGGGCGTCGTGCGCGTGGCACTAGCCGGGGGTGACGGTGCGCTGGCTCGCACCAGACCGGCCGCGGCGAGTCCCAGCCCGATGGTGAGTGCGCTGGTCACGATCCACGAGAGAAAGGTCCTCGTCCCCCTCACTGATCCCACCTCCACTCCGTCGACGACGAACCGACCCAGTGTGACGCCGTGAGGTGAACGAGACGTGAGCCGCACCGCAGAGTTTCCTGTGAATCTCGGCTAGGGTGAGGTCTCCCTATGGCCCTGTCGATCGGCATCGTCGGACTCCCCAACGTGGGCAAGTCGACACTGTTCAACGCGCTGACGAGCAACCACGTCGTTGCGGCCAACTACCCCTTCGCCACGATCGAGCCCAACGTCGGCGTCGTGGCCGTCCCCGACGCTCGCCTCGCGGTACTGGCGCAGCTCGCGAGCTCGGAGCGCGTGGTGCCCGCCACCGTCACCTTCGTCGACATCGCCGGCATCGTGCGCGGCGCCTCGCAGGGCGAGGGACTGGGGAACCAGTTCCTGGCGGCCATTCGCGAGGTCGACGCCATCTGCGAGGTGGTGCGCGTCTTCGAGGACGACGACGTGATCCACGTCGACGGCCGAATCGATCCGACGGGCGACGTGGCGACCATCGAGACCGAGCTCATCCTCGCCGACCTACAGACGGTCGACAAGGCGATCGCCCGCCTCGAGCGCGAGGCCAAGCGCGGCGGTGACGCGGCGCGGCGCCTGAGCGAGGTGCAACGCGTCCGTGACGTCCTGAACAGCGGCCACGTCATCTCGTCAGCGCACGACGAGATCGACCCCGACGCGCTCGCCGACCTCCACCTGCTCACCGACAAGCCGTTCATCTACGTCTTCAACGTCGACGAGGTGACGCTGGCCGATCCCGAGCGGCGCCGCGAGTTGGTGGCCTCGGTCGCCCCCGCGCCCAGCGTCGTACTATGCGCCAAGATCGAGGCCGAGCTCGAGGACCTGGACGAGGCCGAGGCCCTGGAGCTCCTGCAGTCCTTCGGTCAGGAGGAGTCGGGCCTGTCCCAGCTGTCGCGCGTGGGCTTCGCCACCCTCGGGCTGCAGACCTTTCTCACCTCCGGGCCCAAGGAGACGCGCGCCTGGACCATCCGCCGCGGGACCACGGCCCCCGAGGCGGCGGGCGTGATCCACAGTGACTTCGAACGCCACTTCATCAAGGCCGAGGTCGTCGCCTACGACGACCTGGTCAGCGCGGGCTCGCTGAGCGCGCTGCGCGCGAGCGGACGCGCGCGCATCGAGGGCAAGGAGTACGTGATGCGCGACGGCGACGTCGTCGAGTTTCGCGTCAACGCCTGACGCGACGAACGTCCGCCGCTACAGTGGTGGGAGGCGTGCACGACAGAGGCCGGCGCCGGACGTGAATCCAAACCTAGGAGAACCATGACCTCTGACGCCCTTGACTTCAAAGTCGCCGATCTGTCCCTGGCCGCCTTCGGGCGCGCCGAGATCACGCTCGCGGAACACGAGATGCCCGGCCTGATGGCCATGCGCGCAGAGTTCGGCGACGCCCAGCCGCTGCGCGGCGCGCGTATCACCGGATCCCTGCACATGACGATCCAGACCGCCGTCCTGATCGAGACGCTGGTCGCCCTCGGCGCCGACGTGCGCTGGGCGAGCTGCAACATCTTCTCCACCCAGGACCACGCCGCCGCCGCCGTCGTCGTCGGGCCCGAGGGCTCGGTCGAGGCGCCACGCGGCGTCCCGGTCTTCGCGTGGAAGGGCGAGTCCCTCGAGGAGTACTGGTGGTGCACGGAGCGGGCCCTGCACTGGCCGAGCCACGCCGGTCCGACGATGATCCTCGACGACGGCGGCGACGCCACCCTGCTCGTGCACAAGGGCCTCGAGTTCGAGCGGGCGGGCTTCGTGCCGAGCCCCGACACCGCGACCAACGAGGAGTACGGCGTGATCCTGCGCCTGCTCGACCGGCTGATCACGACCGGCGAGTTGCGCTTCGAGGCCCTGGTATCCGACATCCTCGGCGTGTCCGAAGAGACCACGACCGGTGTGCACCGGCTCTACGAGATGGAGCGCGATGGCGTGCTGGCCTTCAGCGCGATCAACGTCAACGACGCGGTCACCAAGTCGAAGTTCGACAACATCTACGGCTGTCGCCACTCGCTCATCGACGGCATCAACCGCGCCACCGACACCCTCATCGGCGGCAAGGTGGCCGTGGTCTGCGGCTACGGCGACGTGGGCAAGGGATCCGCGGAGTCCCTGCGCGGCCAGGGCGCGCGCGTGATCGTGACCGAGATCGACCCGATCTGCGCGCTCCAGGCGGCGATGGACGGCTTCCAGGTCACGACGCTGGAGGAGGCCCTGCCCTACGCGGACATCGTGATCACCGCCACCGGCAACCGCGACATCGTCACCGTCGACCACCTGACGCAGATGAAGCACCAGACCATCGTGGGCAACATCGGCCACTTCGACAACGAGATCGACATGGCTGGTCTGGCCGCCCTGCCCGGCGTGCGCCGCGAGACCATCAAGCCGCAGGTGGACAAGTGGATCCTGCCCAACGGGCGAGCCATCATCCTGCTCTCGGAAGGTCGCCTGCTGAACCTGGGCAACGCCACCGGCCACCCGAGTTTCGTGATGAGCAACTCCTTCACCAACCAGGTAATGGCCCAGATCGAGCTCTTCACCCGCCACGAGCAGTACGACGCGCGCGTCTACGTGCTGCCCAAGCACCTCGACGAGAAGGTGGCTCGTCTCCACCTGGACGCCCTGGGCGTCAAGCTGACCACGCTCACCAAGACCCAGGCCGACTACCTTGGCGTCCCGGTCGAGGGGCCCTACAAGCCCGACTCCTACCGCTACTAGCCGCGAGAGCCTGGCGCGCTACGCGTAGCGCGCCAGGCTCTCGCGCAGTACCGCCCGGAAGCGCTCGGGGTCGAGCGACACACCGACGCGCGTCGTGCTGTTCTCGTGCGCGCGACGCCGGTCGAACCAGGTCGCCCCGCGCGAGTGCTCCCCACCCGTCTCCACCGCGACCGTCACCCCCTGGGTCGTGATGGCCGAGGGGTCGAGCACGGCGTAGACCGCCGCCGCGTCGTGCATGATGATGTCGCGATTCGCGTACCACCGCTCGTGATAGGCGGCGTAGGGCTCGAGCATCTGCGCGCACCGCTCGCCCACGCGCGTGCCCAGCCCACGCAGGAATGCCAGGTCGTCGTCGCGCAGCACGGCCTGATGCGTGAGGTCCAGGGGCAACACGGTGATGGGCCAGCGCCCCGCGAAGACGCGCACCGCCGCCTCGGGATCCGACCAGATGTTGAACTCGGCGGCCGGGGTGACGTTGCCCTGGAAGGACGCACCCCCCATCACCACCAGACGCTCGACTCGCGTGTCGAACAGGGGGTCGCGCGCGAGGGCCGTCGCGAGGTTCGTCAACGGGCCGATCGCGATCACGGTGAGCGGTCCCTCGTCGGCGAGGCGGCCGAGCAGCTCGACCGCCGTCTCGTCCGTCTCGGGGGTGCGTGGCTCATCCCACACCTGGTCGCCCAGTCCGTCGGCGCCGTGGACCTCGCTGGCGTCGCCCGCCACTCCCGCGAGGGGGCGCGCGGCCCCGCGCGCGACCAGCACGTCGCGGCGCCCCGACAGGTCGACCAGGCGCCGGGCGTTCAGGGTCGTCTTGTCGATCGCGACGTTGCCCGCCACGGTCGTGAGCGCCAGCACGTCCAGCTCGTCGCGGGCCAGCGCGAGCAGGATGGCCACCGCGTCGTCCACCCCCGGGTCGGTATCGATCACGACGCGCGTGCGAGCCACGACTCCACCTCCGTCCTCGTTGGCAGGGCGCCGCGTGCTCCGCGCGCCCGGGTCGCGAGCGAGCCCGCGGCCGCCGCGAAGCGCAGCGACTCGTCCGCCCCCACCCCGCTCGCGTACTGCGTCGCGTACGCCGCGCAGAACACGTCACCGGCGCCCACCGTGTCGACGGGTTCGACCGGCAGGGCGCTCGCGCGCGCCACCTCGCGCCCGTAGCGGTAGAGGACCGCGCCACGCGCACCCAGGGTCACGACGCAGTGCGCCAGCGGCGCCAGGTCGAGCGAGGCCGCCTCGAGCTCATTGGCGATCACAACCGCGCAGCGCCCCAGGGTGACCGGATCGACGGGGGCCACCGGCGCCACGTTGAGCACCAGGGCGCGGGCCCGGCGCGCCACGTCGTCCACGACGGCGAGGGGTACCTCCAGTTGGGCCAGGACCACGTCGAACTCCTCAAGGCCGGCGGCGGACGGGTCGACCTCGCCGTTCGCCCCGGGAGCGACGACGATCACGTTCTCGCCCCGGTCGTCCACCGTGATCAGGGCGGTGCCCGTCGGGCGCGCGCACCGGGCGACGCGCGACACGTCGACGCCGCTCGACGCAAGCTCCCCCAGGAGCCAGTCGCCGGTCTCGTCCTCGCCCACCGCCCCCACCATCGCCGTGCGCGCGCCCAGGCGTGCGGCGGCGGCGGCCTGGTTCGCCCCCTTGCCTCCCGCCAGGCGCGCGAGGTCACCGCCGATCACGGTCTCACCGGGTTGTGGCAACCGGTCGACCCGCACCACCAGATCGGCGTTGAGGCTCCCGACGACCGCGAGACGCGGTTCGAGCGGCACCGCCACGACTAGGGCTGGAACTTGTTGGTGTAGTACGCCGACGGCGCCGGGACCTTCGAGATCAGGTGCACGCTCTTCAGCGCTCGCGCCAGCGTCAGCCACTGGGCACTGGTCTGCGTGAAGTACTGTCCGTGGGAGTTGGTCAGGAACGGGATCGTGAGTCTCCAGCCCAGGGCGTTGTAGGCGTTGGTGTACCCGCTCTGCGGGTACGTCTTGTCGAAGTCGGTGGCGGCCCGCGCCGGGTTGTGCACGGCCCAGATGGTCGCCTTCTTCACCGCCGACAGGAAGGCTCGGACGGTGGCGCCGTGAGCGGAGGCGTAGCCCCGGGTGACCGCGTACACCCAGATGGGGATGTCCGGCGCGCCGACGGCCGTGCCGAGCAACTCGACCAACTTGCCCTTCGTGTGCGAGCCCACGAAGCCGGGGATCTCGTAGTTGGTGGTCGAAGTCGAGAAGTTGACGCGACCCGCGAGCAGGTCGGTCAGGTCGTTGCCGGTGGGGTCGGTCACCACGTTGACCTGGTTGGCCGACAGGCCCGCGTGGCGCAGCACGAAGGGCAGCATGGCCTCGGTCCAGGTGTCGCCGTAGGAGAAGATCTTCTTGCCCTTGAGCTCGGCCTTCAGGTTCGACGCCGTGAGCTTCGTCCCGGGCTTGGCGAAGACCGCCCAGTTATTGCGCATCGAGTAGTTCGCGACCGACAGCATCGGCGCGCCCGCGTTCACCGCCACCCCCATGTCCGTCGTCGTGATGAAGCCGATCTGGCCGGCGCCGGTGGTCAGCATCTTCGTCGTGGTCGAGGTGTCGGGTGGGAACTTCACCGAGACGTCGAGGCCGGCGGCACGAAAGTACCCCTGATCCTGCGCGACGACGACGGGAATCAGTTCGAAATCCGGTCCCGGGAAGTCGTAGACGAAGGTCACCTTGGTCAACGGGGCTGCCGCGGCGCCGAGGGTGCCCACGGCGACGGCGAGCGAGCTGGCCAGTAGCGATCCGGTCATGGCGAGGGCCGTCAGGCGATTGATCTTCACGTCGCTCCTTTGCGGTAGCCGTGGTGGCGTGGTGGCGACATGCTAGTGCGTGCCCGTGCGCCTCACAAGGTCACGAGCGCCGCCACCAGTGCCGTCGCGCCACGCTACGCCGCTGCCAGGGTGTCGCCCAGACCTCGGCGCCAACGACGAGCAGGAACCACGAGATGCCGATCACGGTCATGAGCATCGTCGTGCCGTAGACCGCCGCGGTGTTGAGGTTGGAGTTGGCGTGCTCCTGGTAGAGCGCCAGCGACGCGCCGTCGGACGCCGCGAGCTCACCGATGATGGCCCCCGTCACGGCGTAGGTGGCCCCGATCTTCAGTCCGCTGAACAGCGGGGTGGTCGTCGCGGGTATCTCGATCTGCAGGAAGGTGCGCCACCGAGGTGCCCCGAAGACGCGCGCCAGATTGATGAGGTCCCGATCGACGTGGCTGAGCCCGTCGAGCACGTTCACGGTCACCGGGAAGAACACGATCCACGCGACGATGACGACCTTGGGGGCGACCGAGAAGCCGAGGATGAGCACCAGGGGCGCCGCGAGGGCGATGATCGGCACCGCCTGGGAGAGCACCAGGACGGGGTAGACGAGGCGCTGGAGCACCGGAACCTTGGCCATGACGACGCCGAGGGTCAGCCCGAGCGCGGCCCCGGTGACGAAGCCGTACACCGTCTCGCGGATGGTACCGAGTGTGAGGGGCCACAGCACCGACCAGTTCTGGGTCACGGCCAGGATGGCCTGGCGCGGACGGGGCGCGATGTAGGGCGCGACGTGGAAGACCACCACGATGGCCTCCCACAGCGCGAGCAGCAGCACGATCGACAGCAGCGGGATCCCCACGTTGCGCGCCACCTTGCGCCCGGCGCGGCTGGCGCCCGCGCGGGGTCCGCGCGTCGACCCGCCGGTCGGAGCGACGGACTCGCTCACGACGTCCCCCCGTGCAGAAGGTGCATGACGCGGCTCTTCAGCTCGATGAAGGTCGCGTCGGTGAGCGTGTCCACGGTCCGCGGGCGCGCGAGGGTGTTCGCGAAGTCGGCCACGATTCGCCCGGGACGCGGGGACATCACCACGACGCGATCGGAGAGGAAGAGCGACTCGTCGACGTCGTGGGTGATGAACAGCACCGTGCGTCCCGTGTCGCGCCACACCTGCAGCAGCCACTGCTGCATCTCGAGGCGGGTCTGCGCGTCGAGCGCCCCGAAGGGCTCGTCCAGCAGCAGCAACGGCTGGTGGGTGACCAGCGTGCGCATGAACGCGACCCGCTGGCGCATTCCCCCCGACAGCGCGCTGGGGTAGTGGTTGAGGAACTCGCCGAGCCCGTACTGCTCGGCCACCCGACGAGCCTCGGCCCGATCGGCGTCGGTCACCCGACGAGTGAGCCGCGCCGCCATCGTGATGTTGTCCTGCACGGTGCGCCACGGCACCAGCAAGTCCTTCTGGAGCATGTAGCCGACGTGGCCCGTCGTGCCCGTCACCGCACTGCCATTCATGACCACGGCGCCCGAGTCGGGCGCCAGCAGCCCGGCGATCACGTTGAACAGCGTCGACTTGCCGCAGCCCGACGGCCCCACGATCGCGACGAACGAGCCCTCGTCGACCGAGAAGGTCGTCGGCTCCAGGGCGACCGTGTCGCCGAAGACCTTGCCGACGTCGCGCAACTCCAGCAGCGAGGGGCTCACCGCACAAATGTACCGTGACGCACCGTGACGTCTCGTGCGCGCCGTCTAGCGGTACCCCGCGAACAGGTCGTCGACCACGCCGCGCAGCCCTCGCGGGTTGGTGGCACGCACGAACCACTCCGTCGTCATCTCCTCGCGGAAGCGTTCGCGGCCCATCGTCATCCAAAAGGAGTCGCGCATCTGCGAGGCGTGGGCGGCCAGCGCGTCGAAGTGGGCGTCCGCCACCGCGCGCACGTCGATCGCCGCGTCGATCTGGTCATCCGGCGTGCCCAGGTCGAACTCCTCCTCGGGATCCTCGACGGCGACACCGACGGGCTCGCTCGCCTCCTCACCCGCCGCCTCGCGCCGCCGGCGGTCCTCGTCGGCCCAGCGGCGCCGATAGACGGCCATCACCGAATCAGGGATCGCGTTGAAGTAGACCGTCGGCGGATCGTCGAGTTGCGCCACTGCGGCCATCGTCGCCCGGTGAGCGGCCACGTGATCGGGGTGCCCGTAGAAGCCACGCTCGTTGTAGGTCACCACGACCTGGGGGCGCTCCTCCACCAGCACGTCCAGCAACTGCGCCGCGACACGCTCGACGGGCGCGGACCACAGCGAGCGCGGGTCGTCGTTCTGGGGCCAGCCCACCATGCCCGAGTCGCGATAGCCGAGACGCACCAGGCGCTCGACGCCCAGGACCGCAACGGCTCGCTCGAGCTCACCGGCGCGCACCCGGCTCACCTGCTCCGGGTCGTGGTCGGGGTGACCGGGCTTGACACCACCGGGCCCGTCGCCGCACTCGCCATTGGTGCACGTGATCAGGACCGTGCGGATCCCCTGGTCCGCGAAGAGGCGGTAGACCCCGCCCGTCGAGCTGGCCTCGTCATCGGGATGCGCGTGCACCGCGAGAAAGGTGAGCGGGCGGCTCACGAGAGGCCACCGAACAGGTCGTGGGCGTCGCCCTCGGCGCCGTGGCGCGACCACGCCCGCTGGTAGTACTCGGTCCCGAAGAGCGTCACGAACAGCTGGGGGTCCATCGAGACCAGGTCCGCGTTATCGATCTGGGTCGCGTGCGTCGCGATAGCCGCCTGCTTGCGCTCGACGTACGCCGTCACATCCATCGTCGTGGCGACCAGCTCGTCGGGCGTGCCGATCCCCGCCTCGAGGACCCACGCGGGAAGGAAGATCTCGAGAGCCCGCGCGTCGGGGACGAACCGGGTCAACACGCTCTGAGGGACGATCGGGTAGTACAGGCGCTCGGGCGCCGACGCGATCTCCAGGGCCCGACGGGTCACGACGTTGGCCTGCACGTGATCGGGGTGGTGGTAGAAGCCGCTCTCGTCGTAGGTGACCACGACACGCGCCCCCACCTCGTCCATGATCGCCGCGAGTGTGGCGCCACAGGCATCGACGTCCGCGTTCATGAAGGCGTTGGGATCGTCGTTCTGCGACCAACCCACCATGCCCGAGTCGTGGAAGCCCAGCTGTACCACGCGCTCGAATCCGACCCGGTCCGCCGCGCGGGCCAACTCCGCGGCTCGCGCCGCCCGCGTGGCCAGCGTGTCGTGATCGGGGTCATCGCCCGAGCGGCCCGCCGGATCGAACCCGTACTGGCCGTCGGTGCAGGTGACCAGCACCACGCGGTAGCCCTGCTGCGCGTAGTGCGAGGTGATGCCCCCCGTGAAGAGGGCCTCGTCGTCGGGGTGCGCGTGCACGCATAGAAGGGTCGATCGACTGTCCACCTCACGAGACTACGAGGCGCCCGCGCAGGCGTGCCCGTCCTAGGGGTGGTGTAGCCCCAGCTCGATGGCCTTGACGAGGAGCATGGCGACGGCGACCACGAGGTAGGCCCGCAGCAGGTACATCCCGGCCAGGGTCCCGCGGCGCCACGTCGGCCGGTGCAGCAGGTTGATCGGTGGCATGCGCCACGTCGCGCGCACCGCCAGCAACTCGGCCGGGATCGGCTCACGGCGCCCGCGGCGTAGGAACACCACCACACCGGCGATCGCGAACACGAGCACGAACAGTGCGCCCAGGACGCCCGCCAACACCCGCACGTCGATGGTCGGGAACAGTGTGGTCACCATGAGGATCAGCGACATCATCAGCAGGACTCCCACGATCGCGCTAGCCAGCACGTTGAGCCACAGTCGGTTGACCCAGGGGCCGAGCACCTCGCGGTCGTTGCACAGCAGCAGCAAGAACACCGTGGCGCTGGGCAGCAACACCCCCGCCAGGGCCTGGACACCCGTCGTGATCAGGCCGAGCGGTGCACCAGGGATGATGACGATCCCCGCCGCCAACGCGACCATCGCGGTAAAGGTGCCGTAGAAGAACTTGGCGTCGCGCCAGCTGCGGTGCAGCGAGTGCTTCATGCCAAACATGTCGCCGAAGGCGTAGGAGGTGGCCAGGGTCACCGACGCCGCGCCGATAATCGACGCGTTGAGCAGGATAATCGCGAAGAGCGCCCCCGCCGCCGATCCCACGTAGTGCTGCAGACCGCGGGCCACGGTGCCGCCGTTGTGAAAGTGGCCCGCCAGCGGTGTGTGGGCGAAGGCGACGGCGACCACCATCACCATGATCGACGCCGCGAAGACGGTCACGACCGACCCGAGCACCGTGTCGGTGCGCTCGTAGTTGATCCACCGCGGCGTGATCCGCTTGTCGACGATGTTGGACTGCTGGAAGAACAGCTGCCACGGCGCCACGGTGGTACCCACGATCGCCATGATCAGCAGCACCGAGGTCGAGTTGAAGCCCCCGCGCACGCCGGGAACGAGGAAGCCGTGGATCACGGGCGCCACCCGGGGGTGACGCAGGATCACCAGTGGTATCACCAGAAAATTCGCGATGATGAAGACGAACATGAAGCGTTCCCACCGGCGGAAGCTCCCGCTCGCGGTAATCAGGATCAACGCGACCGCCGCCAACGGGACCGAGATGTACTGGCTGACGCCGAAGTAGCCGAGTGACAGGCTCACGCCGATGAACTCGGTCGCGATGGTGAGGAAGTTGAGCACGAACAGGTCGCCGACCGAGAAGGCCCCCCAGAAGCGGCCGAAGCGCTCGTTGATCAGCCGGGCGTGCCCGACGCCAGTGACCGCGCCGAGGCGCACCACCATCTCCTGGTTCACCACGAGCACCGGGATCAGCAGCGGCAGCGTCCACAGCAGCGAGAGACCGAAGTTCTGCCCGGCCTGGGCGTAGGTCGAGACGCCACCGGCGTCGTTGTCGCCCACCATGACGATGAGGCCTGGCCCCATGATGGCGAGCAACGTCAGCAGGCGCGCCCGCCAGGAGTGCCGCGCGCCGACGTCGTGCTGACCGATGCTGCCGAAGGCGCCGTGGATGTCGCCGACGTGCGCCTCGTCGAGCACCGCCGACGTGGCGTCACCGATCGCGGTCCCGACGGGCTTGGACGGATCGCGCGCCACGGCGTCACCTATCCTTCGCACGCGTCGCGGCGGCCAACATCACGGCGCGCACTCGCTGGACTCGTCAACTCTCGTCGCTGCACAGATCATCTCCAGGGGGTAGTGGGGGTGTCGCCGCTCGCGACGCTCCACCACCGGAACGGAGGATTAGGAGGCGAGGCGCGACGCGGTGACGGTACGAGGGACCGCCGGGGCGGTACTGGGAGGTTTCAGAGGAGCCTCCTTAGAACGATGCGCGGCGCCACGGCGATCACTCCTGCGCCGCCGACATGCCGAACTCGCGGCGCCAGCCCTGGGGCAGCAGTTCCTCGAGCAGGTCGTCCACGGTCACCACGCCGATCATCCGACCGTGTTCCGCCTCGACCACCGGCAGCACCGTGAGATTGAAGTCGCTCATCGTGCGCGCCACCTGGTGCACGTCAGAGTGGGGGTCCACGTGGGTCAACTCGGTGCGCGCCACGTCGAGAACGTGGTCCGTGGCCCGAGCTCGGACCAGTTGGGCGATCGTTGCCGTGGCGACGGGTCGCGCGTCCTGGTCGAGGACGAAGACCGCGTACAGAGACTGTGCCGAGACCGTCGAGGTGCGGATGGCCCGCAGCGCGTCGTCGACGGTGGCGGCCGCCGGCACCGACACGAAGTCCGGGTTCATGAGTCCGCCGGCCGTCTCCGCGTTGTAGGTGAGCAGGTTGCGCACCTTGGCGCGCTGGGTCGTCGGCAGCAGGTCGAGGATCGACTCGCGGCGATCCTGGTCGATCTCGGTGATGAGGTCGGCCGCGTTGTCGGGCTCCATGCGCCCGAGGAGCCGCGCCGCCTCGGCGTCGCTGCGCTCCTCCAGGAACTCGAGTTGGTGAGCGGTGTCGAGCTCCTCGAAGACGTCCGCTTCGAGTTCGCGGTCGAGACCGACCGCCTCGATGATCTCCTCGCCCTCGGCGTGGCTCGCCTGCTCCACCAGGTCCGCGATCTGGGCCGGGTGCAGGTGCGCGAGCTTACGGTAGGGGATGCGCAGACGCGCCGAGGGGACGTGCGCCACGAAGGGTTCGATGGAGGCGAAGTCAACGATGCGATCGGCCTTCACGCGCTGCCCGATCCGCGGTCCCAGGATGCGCCGCAGGAACGAGCGGCGCCCGGGGTCGACCCCGACCACCTCCCACACGCCGTCGATCTCGGCGATCTCGATCTCGTTGGCGATGATGAGCCGCCCGCGCACCAGGTTGATCAGGTGGCGGGCGAGCAGGTCCTCGGCCAGCAGGATCTCCCCGGGTCGGCGCTCGAAGCGCCGCAGGTCGACGCGCTTGCCCTCGAAGGTCATGCGTCCCTCGGCCAGGCCGCCGATCTTGCGGATCGGGACGAACAGGTCCCGGCCCTCGATGCGGATCACCGCCCCCACGATGGGCGGGTGCGGAGCGTCGCCGAGCCGCGCGACCAGGTCCTGGACGCGTCCAATCCGATCACCGGCCTCATCGAAGATTGGTCGGCGCAGGAAGGTGGAGAGATGTAGTAGCTCGGTCATGTCCGCTCGCCGCGACCCGTCGTCGCGACACCCCAGGCTACCCGGCCGCGGAACGTGCGACGAGTCCTCTTCGTGACGTCACGGTGACGTCAGGGCGAAACCCTCCAGAACTCCGACCGCGTAGTCCACGTCGTCGTCACTCACTCCGAGGTGCGTCACGAAGCGCACCCGACGTGGCGACACCGTGCCCCCGTGCACCCCGAGTGCGGCGAGCTGGGCGACCACGTCGCGCGCGCGCGGATGATCGAAGGCCACGATGTTGGTCTGACAGCTGGCCGGGTCGTAGTCACTCTCGGTGAAGGTCGCCGCGACCGCGTCGGCGAGTCGCCGGGCGCGCCGATGGTCGTCCGCCAGACGCTCGACCATGGTGTCCAGCGCCACGAGCCCGGCCGCCGCGAGGATCCCCGCCTGGCGCATCGATCCTCCGAGTCGCTTTCGCTCCACGCGTGCCCGCGCCATCAGCGCCGCGGGGCCCGCCAGGAGCGATCCCACCGGCGCCGCCAACCCCTTCGACAGGCAGGTCATCACGGTCGTGGCGGGGGCCGCGTAGTCCGCCGCCGAGGTGCCGGTCGCCACCACGGCGTTGAGAAGACGCGCCCCGTCCAGATGAACCGGAACGGGGTCCACGGCCGCCGCCAGCGCCGCGAGGCGCTCGAGCGCCCACGGCGTGCCGCCCGACGGCATGTGCGTGTTCTCCACCGCGACCAGTCCCACGTGGGGCTGGTGATCGACCTCGGCGTCGATCACCGCGCGGACCTCGTCGACGTCGAGCGCGCCGCGGGCGTCATCCACCGTCGCGAACTGCACCGACGAGTTGCGCGCCGACGCCCCCATCTCGAAGCTCACGAGATGCTGTGACCGTCCGGCCACGATCAGGTCACCGGGTCGGGTCAGGATCCGCACCGCGATCTGGTTCGCCATGACGCCCGACGGCACGAAGACCGCAGCCTCCTTGGCCACGAGATCGGCGTAGCGAGCCTCAAGCTCGTTGACGGTCGGGTCCTCGCCGTACCCGTCGTCCCCCACCACCGCGTCGGCCATGGCGCGGCGCATGGCGGACGTCGGCTGGGTCACGGTGTCGCTGCGCAGGTCGACGAATCGCATCACGCCACGAGGTTACCGACTCGTACACTGGGCCCATGGACGACGACCTCGACGAACTCAACCGACGACACGGCGTGCACGAGTTGCTCGGCGTGCGCATCGTGGATGCCAGCGCCGAGCGCGTGGTGCTCGAGGTCGAGGTCGGGCCCAAGGTCCACCAGCCCTACGGGATCCTGCACGGCGGTGTCTCCGCGCTGCTCGCCGAGGGCGCCGCGTCACTCGGCGGGGCTCTGTCGGTGGCTGCGGACCAGATCGTGGTGGGCACCGAGCTCAACTGCTCACACCTGCGCTCCATGACGTCGGGCACGCTGCGCGCCACCGCCACCCCGATTCGCAAGGGTCGCAGCGTCCACGTGTGGGGAATCGAGCTGACCGACGAGCGACAGCGGCTCATCAGCGTCGCGCGATGCTCCCTGCAGGTGCTAAAGGCCCCCCCGTCGCGACCGGTGTCCTAGACTGAACCCAGGACACGCCGACGAAAGGGCTGACCAATGGGCGTTCGCTTCAGAGGGTGGGGCACGGCCGTGCCCGACCACGTGGTCACCAACGACGACCTCTCGCGCACGCTCGACACCTCGGACGCCTGGATCACCGAACGCACCGGCATCCGTGAGCGGCGCATCGGCGGCACGGCGAAGAGCCTCGGCGTGCTCGCCGGCAGCCGCGCGCTCGCCGACGCCGGCGTCGAACCCGCCGACATCGACTTCCTGGTACTGGCGACTACGACACCCGACCGGATCACGCCGGCCACCGCACCGATGATCGCGGCCGAGCTCGGCCTGACCTGCCCGGCGATGGACGTGAACGGCGCCTGCAGCGGCTTCATGTACGCGCTGCGTACCGCCCAGGGCCTCCTGGAGACGGGGAACACGCGCATCCTGGTCATCGGGTCCGAGAACCTCTCACGCTGGGTCGACTGGAACGATCGCAACATGGCGGTGCTCCTCGCCGACGGCGCCGGGGCGGCGGTGATCGAGCACGACGCGACGGTCAACGAGATCCTCTCCTTCCGCCTGGGGGCCAACGGCGAGTGGGCGGACCTGCTCACCTGCGAGCACGGCGGCTACTTCCAGATGGACGGCAAGGAGGTCTTTCGCCGTGCCGTGCGCGTCGTCGTGGAGTCGGCCGAGCTGGCCCTGGCCGACGCGGGGGTCACGGCTGACCAGATCGCCCTGGTGGTGCCCCACCAGGCGAACATCCGCATCATCCAGGCCGCGACCCAGCGTCTCGGCATCCCCATGGAGCGCGCGGTGGTGGTCCTCGACCGCTACGGCAACACCTCGAGCTCCTCGATCCCCCTCGCCTTCGATGACGCGCGATCCAACGGCCGCGTCGTCGCGGGCGAGTACGCCCTGTTCACCGGCTTCGGGGCGGGGATGACGTGGGCGTCGGCCGTGATGCGGTGGGCGTGATGTCGACGACACTGGTAATCCTCGCCGCCGGCCGGGCCCGCCGCTACGGCGGCCTCAAGCAGTTGGCCCCCATCGGCGTGCACGGCGAGGGCGTGATCGACCTCATCGCCTCGGACGCGATCGCCGCCGGTTTCGATCATCTCGTCCTCGTGGTGAACCCCGACACCGGTTCGCTCATTCGCGAGCACGTGCGCGAGAACTGGCCCCGCGACCTGCGCGTCTCCTTCGCGGTCCAGGACCAGGCGCTGGGCACCGTCCACGCCACCCTGGCCGCGGAGCACCTCCTCGATCCGGACGAGCCGTTCGCGATCTCCAACGCCGACGACCTCTACGGCCGCGACGCCTTCGAGCTGCTCGCGCGCCACCTCACGACGCGCACGACCAACTGCCTGATCGGCTTCCAGCTCGATCGCGCTCTAGTCGGCGACCTTCCGGTCTCGCGAGGGATCTGCCACGTGGTCAACGGCCACCTCACCGACATCGTCGAGCGCCACGAGGTCCATTCGTGGCTCGACGGCTTCGTGGCCGACGACGGCCTCTCCCCCGTCTTCCTCGACCCCCAGTCGGTGGTGTCGATGAACCTCTGGGGCTTTCAGCCGTCGGTGTGGCCGCTGTTGCACCAGGTCTTCGAGTCCCACGACTTCACCACCACCCGGGAGATCCAGCTCCCCGTCTTCGTCGGACGGATCCTGCACCACTACCCGCTGCGCTTCGACGTCCTCCCCACGTCGTCGCGGTGCGTCGGCGTGACCCACGCCGACGACCTGGCACTGGTGCAGATGGACGTGCGCCTCCAGGTCGAGCTGGGCGAGCGTCCCGAGACCGCCTTCGTCGAGTAGGGCGCCAACGCGGCGAGCCTCGGAGTTCGCGCTCAGTGCCAGTCGCGCGAGCGCGCGGCAGCCCCCAGCGCGAGGGGCTCCACGAACTCGGCGGCGAGAGCCACCGTCCCCTGCCCGCGCTGCAGCGCGCCGCGCACGATCAGTGCCGGGGTGTGGCGAGCCACCGACTCCCAGCGAACCCACGCGCCACGGGAGAAGATCACGTTCACGTGCCCCGTCTCGTCCTCGAGATTGAGAAAGACCGCCCCACGAGCGGTCTCGGGATGCTGGCGGTGCGTGACCACGCCGGCCACCGTGACCCGATCACTCTCGACCGCGGCGAGGGTGGCCGCACGCACCACGCCACGTCGCGACAACGCGTCGCGCACCAGCGCCATCGCGGTCGCGTCGGGGGTGAGCCCGAGCGACCAAAGATCGTCGGCCACGCGCTCGAGCTCGCGCGGCGCCGGCAGCGTCGGGACGTCGAGACCGGTGACGACACCCGTCAGACGGTCGGCGGTGCCCTGCGCCGCCGCGCCGGCCACCCAGACGCTGGCCCGACGACTCGTCGTGAAGCAGTCCGTCGCCCCCGCGACGGCCAGGGCCTCGAGGTGATGCTGGCGGCACCCCCCACGCCGGACGAGGTCGGTCGCGTCCGACCAGGGCGCGCCCGCCACCAAGCGCGACGCGAGCTCCTCGCCCACCGTGTGCACCGACGCCAGGCCCAACCGCACCTCGGGTCGCGCGGGGTCCCCCTCCAGTGTCGCGCCCACGCCCGACGCGTTCACGTCGGGTCGTCGCACCACGACACCGTGGCGCTGCGCGTCGGCGACCAGGCTCTGGGGCGACCAGAACCCGAGGGGCTGGGCGTTCAGCAGCGCGGCGAGGAATGCGGCCGGGTAGTGGTGCTTGATCCAGGCCGAGCAGTAGACCAGGTGCGCGAAGGAGACCGCGTGCGACTCGGGGAAGCCGAAGTTCGCGAAGGCGGCGAGCGCGTCGAAGAGCTGGTCGGCCGTCTCGCCCGTGATGCCGTTGGCCGCCATCCCCGCGTAGAGGCGGCTCTTCAGGCGCAGCATGCGCAACTCCGAGCGCTTGGCGGCCATGGCCTGGCGCAGCTCGTCCGCCTCGGTCGGTGAGAATCCCGCCACCGCCACCGCCATCTCCATCAACTGCTCCTGGAACAGGGGCACCCCCAGGGTGCGCCGCAGGATGGGCTCGAGCCGGGGGTGAGGGTAGGTCACCGGCTCCTCGCCGCGTCGCCGGCGCAGGTAGGGGTTGACGGCGCGCCCCTGAATAGGACCCGGACGGATCAGGGCCACCTCGATCACGAGGTCGTAGAAACTGCGTGGCCGCATCCGCGGCAGAGTCGCCATCTGCGCGCGTGACTCGACCTGGAAGACCCCCACCGTGTCCGCCTCGCTGAGCAGGTCGTACACCGCCGGCTCCTGGGGGAGCGTCGCCAGGTCCAGGGTCACCCCGTGGAAGGCCGCCACCGCGTCCACCGCGCGATGCAGCGCGTCCAGCATGCCCAGCCCCAGCAGATCGAACTTCACCAGCCCGCTCGCCGCGCAGTCGTCCTTGTCCCACTGCAGCACCGTGCGCCCGGGCGTGCGCCCCCACTCCACCGGACAGACGTCGAGCACGGGTCGATCACAGAGAACCATGCCCGCCGAATGGATCCCCAAGTGACGCGGACGGCCCACCAGCTCCGCGGCCACGGCGTCGATCAGCGCGGCGCGACCGTCGTCGACCGCCGGGCCACCTGCGGCGATCTCGTCCTCGCTCCACCCGAAGGCACGCGCCACGTCGCGGTGCGCCGAGCGGGGTCGGTAGGTGATCACCGCCGCCACCTGAGCGGCGTGGTGGCGGCCGTAGCGCTCGTAGACGTACTGGATGACCTCCTCGCGTCGACCCGACTCGATGTCGACGTCGATGTCGGGGGGGCCGTCGCGCGCGGGCGAGAGGAAGCGCTCGAAGAAGAGGTTCAGCGCGACCGCGTCGGCGTTCGTGATGCCCAGCGAGAAGCACACCGCGGAGTTCGCCGCCGAGCCGCGACCCTGACAGTAGATGTTCTCGCGACGACAGAACTCGGTGATGTCCCACACCGTCAAGAAGTACCCGGCGAAGCCCAGGTCGGCGATGACGCGCAGTTCGTGGTCGATCTGGCGCCAGGCGCCGGTCACCCGCTCGCTCTCGCGTGAGCCGTAGCGCTGCGCGGCCCCGCGGGCGACCAGCTCCTCGAGGTAGGCCTGCTCGCTCGCGCCGTTCGGCGTGGGGAAGCGCGGCAGGTTCGGCGCCACCAGACGCAGATCGAAGGCGGCGGCACGACCGATCTCCCCCGCGCGGTCCACCACCCCCGGCCAACGCGCGAAGTGGCGACGCTGCTCGGCGTCGCCACGCAGGTGCGCCAGCGGCGACGCGCTCAGCCACCCCTCCATCTCGTCGAGGCTGCGCCGTGCGCGAATCGCCGACAGCACGTGCGAGCGCGCGAACGCGTCGGGCGTGGCGTAGTGCACGTTGCCCGTCGCCACCACGTCGACGAAGTGGGTGACCCCCAACTCGGCCAGCGCGTCGTTGCGCACGACGTCGTCGGGCTCCCCGTGGTGCCAGAGCTCGACCGCCACGTTCTCGCGGCCGAACGCCTCGATCAGCACCGCCAACTCGCGAGCCGCCGCACGCGGTCCCTGCGCGAGGAGGGCTCGCGTGAGGGGGCCCTTGCGACACCCCGTCAGGACGAGCCAGTCGCCCGCGTGGCGCGCGAGGTCCTCGAGGGTCACCCGTGGGGCCCCCTTCTCCCCCCGAGCCAGGTGGGCCTCACCGAGGACGCGCGAGAGGCGGCGATATCCCTCGGGTGAGCGCGCCACCACCACCAGGTGGCGACCCGAGGGGTCGCGCACCCCCACCCGGTCGTCGTCGGCCCCGAGGGTGATCTCGCTACCGAACACGGTGGGCAGGGCGACGGCCCGGGCGGCCTCGGCGAAGCGCACCGCGCCGTAGAGACCGTGGTGGTCGGTGAGGGCGAGCCCCGCGAGACCGAGCCGACTCGCCTCGACCACGAGCTCCTCGGGGTCGCTCGCCCCGTCGAGGAAGCTGAAGCCGGAGTGGGCGTGCAGTTCGACGTAGCTCGCCATCAGTCGTAGATCCCCACGAGCCACCAGCGTCGCGACTCGGCCGCGAGCAGTAGCGCCTCACCCGTGACCAGAACCACCTGAACGTGCGCGCGACGACGCGCCACCGTCCACCACCGTTCGACCGTCGGCCAGGGACCCGCGTACCACGTCACTGTCCGGCTCGTGCGCGCCGACCACACCACCGTGTCCGGTGCGCCGCTCAGCAGCCCCCGCGACTCGACGCGCACCGGTGCGCCGGTGACGTCGCGCAAGCCCACCCCCACCGGGTGGGCCAGGGTGATCACCGGTGCCGGTGCCCGCAGACGCCCCGGCCAGGGTGCGTCGTCGTGCGACGTCGGCGTCGGCGCACCCCAGGGGACCAGCGCGGCGCGGTCCTGAGGAGTGCGTCCACCGCGCAGCGTCGCCACCATCACTCCACCGCTGCCGAGACGGTGACGCACTCGCTGCACCGCGGCGGCGGCGCGCTCGTCGCCCGCGCCGCGCGAGCCGAAGAAGCCGCGCTGCTCGTCACCCACCACCACGTCGCCCCGTAGCTCGCGCACGCGCGCGGCGAGGCGTCCGTCACGCTGGCCCGGCAGCTCGGCGAGCTCCCCCCGCGCCACCTGGTGCAGGACCAGCACGCCACGATCGAAGCGCTCCGCCACTCGCGCGCGCGCCAGATCGGCGAAGTCCCCCACCGTGTGCACGCCCAGCCGATGACCGGTCGTCGCGAGATCACGGCGTCCCAGCGCCTCGAGGGGCAGGGACCGGCGAAAGCCCTCCGTGGCGCCCGGGGCGAGCACCACCCCCCGACGAGCGGCCTGCTCGGCGCAGAAGAGACCGTCGGCGACCCCGAGTGCGACCTCCCGACCCGTCACGTCGTGCACCAGCGTGCGCGCGGCGTCGAGCACCACCGTCTCGCCACCGAGGAACCGGCTCGGAGCCCGTATCGGCAGAATGAACCAGCCCCACCGCACCGGCTCGGTGAAGGGACAGAGCGCAGTGAGCGCGTCGAGCAGGGCCAGGTACTCCCGTGACGCCGCCCCGTCGGGGGTCTCGTGGGCGAGCGCCTCGACCCACAGGGCGAGGAACCGTTCCATCTACGACGCCGCCGCTCGTCCCCGGTGATCCGGCAGCATCACGACCCGCTCACCCGCGCGCGACGCCTCACCGCGCCCGCCGACGCGCACCGTGAGGTACCGCGCGTCGAGTTGCGCCGACGTCCGCCAGCGCGTCGCGGTCACGGTGAAGGAGAGATCCGCCGGTAGCGGCCACGGCGCGTTCGGCTCACCGAGGACGATGAGCACGACGCCACGCTCGCGCGCGCGGTCCATCACGCGTCGCGCCAGGGGTCGCGACGCGCGGGCGGGTGGCCGCACGACGAGCAGGTCCACCCCGTCGAGCAGGTCCGCCGTGGACTCCGCCCACGCGCCGCGCGGCCGCGGCACGAAGAGCACGCGTCGCAGGTCCACCCCGAGGTCCCCCATCGCCACGACGCCCGGGTCGTCGACCCCCACCACCCCGACCCAGTGGCCCGCCGCGCTCGCCGCGCCCAACAGACTCAGCGCGAGGCTCAGCCCCCCCGCGCCAGCCGGAGCCTGGACCGCCACGGTCGCCCCTCGGCGCAGGCCTCCACCGGGGACCATCGTGCACCAGGGGTCGGCGAGGGGGAGTCGACGGGTCGTCGCGAGGGCGACCGGGCGCAGCATCGCCGCCACGTCGGTGGGGAGAGAAGGGCGAGTCGGTGAAAAAGCGAACATACGTTCGTAAGAGTAGTCACCCCCCGGCTCACGCGCCAACGGCCAGAATGGACCCGTGTGCGGTCGCGTCGCCCTCTTCACCCCTCCCGCCCGTCTCGCGCGATTCCTCGACGCCGCGCTCGCCGCGGGCCTGGACCCCGACGGCCACCCGCACTGGAACATCGGACCCCGCCAGCAGCTCCTCGCCGCCGCGCGCCACGAGGAGGATCGCGTCCTCGACCACTACTGGTGGGGTCTCATCCCGGGGTGGGCCAAGGATCCGTCCGTCGCCAACCGGCTCTTCAACGCCCGGGCCGAGACGGTGGCCGAAAAGCCCTCCTTTCGCAGCGCCTTCGCTCGACGGCCGTGCGTGGTCCCGGTCGACGGCTTCTACGAGTGGGACCACCGCACACCGGGGGTGGCGCAGCCCCACTACTTCCACCGAGCCGACGGGAACCCCCTTCTCCTGGCCGGGCTCTGGGAGCACTGGCGCGATCCCGCCGGGGTCGCGACGGACCCACCCGTCGCGACCTGCACCGTCATCACGACGACGCCGAGCGACGACGTGGACGGCCTGCACGATCGCATGCCGGTCGTCCTCGAGCTCGACGACGTGACCCCCTGGCTCGACGTCGCGCACCACGAGCCCGCCGAGCGACTCCGCCTCCTGGACCCCTCTCCCGCGGGGACGCTGGTCCACTACCCCGTACGTCGCGACGTAGGCTCACTGCGCCACGACGGCCCGCAGCTGATCGAGCCGACCACCCTCCTCTGATCCGACCACCCTTCTCGGTCTGGATCTGGTCCCGGACGGCCGAAAACCCCGAGTGACCAGTGAGTCGAAACTCGCCAGCCCCTCGGGGTTTCCGAGGCACACCGCCCGTCGGTCCGTGTCGGACAGACCGCCGCGCGATGGCGGGTACTCCACGTCATTCGTCGTACGAACAGCGGACCGAACTCCGCTGCCCGGTGGGGGCTCCATCCCTCTTGCGAGGTCCCTCACCCCTCCGTCGGCGTCCCCTTTCGGTTTCGCCGATCGTCGACCGGTACTACGTGGACTACGAGTGACACTGTGTCAGGACGCCGCGATCGGCGCCACCAGAAATCCGACTCCCACAGACTTTTGCCCATGTTCTGACTACTTATCCACTGAATTCTCCCCCGTCAAGGTCGTTCTCCACCGCATAGTCGCACGTTATCCACAGGCGGGTCGTGAGCCCAACCTCCACACGATCAGACCTCCAACGACAGCGTGACCTTCGCCCCTGGATCGATGCTGCACGAGCGCCTACACCGGTACGTGAAGCCCGCCACGATTCACCGAAGTCGCGGCCATCGAGGGAGGATCATGGCACTCACCACCGACGCGGCGGCGTCACGCGACGGCACGCCGGCCGAGTCCACGCGCAACCAGCAGAGGGCCCACGCGCTGGGTCTCACGTCATCCACGGGATTGGTCGTCGGCAGCATCGTCGGCACCGGCGTGTTCACGATGCCCGCCGTCCTGGCCGGCGCGGGCACGATGTCGCTCGTCGTACTCGGCGTCATCGCGGTGGGAGCTCTCCTCCTCGGCGTGCTCTTCGGTCAACTGACCCGACGCGTCGCCAACAGCGACGGCGGCGTCTACGCGTACGCCCGCCATGAGTTCGGCGACTTCGCCGGCTACCTCGTGGGGTGGTGCTACTGGATCCAGTCCTGGGCGGGCAATGCCGCCATCGTCTCATCCTGGGTCTTCTACGTCGACGCCCTCTTCCACATCACGCCCAACGGAATGGGCAATTGGGGCATCGCCATGGTCGGGCTGTGGGTGCCCGCCGTCGTCAACCTGGTCGGCGTGCGCCAAATGGCCTGGTTTCAGAACCTGACGGTGGTGCTCAAGTTTCTCCCGCTCCTCTTCGTGGGCGTGGTGGGCTGGTTCTTCGTCCGTTCCGCCAACTTTGGTCCCTTCAACGCCTCCGGGGGGAGCCTCTACAGCGGCATCGGTATCGCGGCGGGCGTGGCCCTCTTCTCCTTCATTGGGGTGGAGGCCGCCGCCGTCACGGCCAAGCGGGTGCGCGATCCGCGCCGCAACGTCGGTCGAGCCTCGATCACGGGAACCGCGGCCAGCGCCGTGCTCTACGTGCTGGTGTCCGCCGCCGTCATGGGCCTGGTCGCGCACCACGGACTCGTCAACAATGGCGCCCCCTTCGTCAACGCCTTCGAGTCGATCTTCTCGCAGGGAGCCTGGGCGGGCAGGCTCGTCGCCGCCCTGGCGGTCATCTCGGGGATCGGTGCGCTCAACGGCTGGACGCTGATCGTCACCGAGACGTCGCGCGCGATCGCGAAGGACGATCTGTTTCCCCGACCCTTCGCGTGGGCCGACCACAAGGACACCGCGTGGTTCGGAATCCTCATCGGCACCGGCCTCCCGTCGCTGCTCATGCTCTGGCGATACAGCACCAGCTCCGGCCTGACGATCTTCACGTACCTCGTCGACCTCTCCGTCGTCACCGTGGCGATCCCGTACTTCTTCTCGGCCATCGCCCAACTCACGTACCTGGTCTCGCGACGGCGCCGGGTCGAGGGCTGGCGGCTCGCGCGCGACCTCACGGTGGCTGGAGCCAGTGTCCTGTTCTCACTCTGGGTGACGTTCGCGTCGGGCTACCAGGTCGTGTACCAGGCGATGCTCGTGCTTCTGATCGGGCTCGTTCTCTACGCGTTCCTCAACGCCCGCCGCGAACGCCTCGGGGAGGCCGCCGAGCCCGTCGAACTCCCGACTGAGGTTGCGTCAGCCCCGGGCGTCTGAGACGACCACAATTCCACGACCGTCGCGACGTGATCGCGGACCATGTCGCGACGGGAATCCGCGAGGCGACTGCCCGTCAGTCAGTCACGTGCCTCGGCGGGCGGGCGCACGACGACGACCGTGCAGTGAGCGTGGCTCGCACAGTGATTGCTCACCGACCCGATCAGCATCCCCGTGAACTCTCCGTGACCCCGGCTGCCCACGACCAGCAGATCAGCGCCCTGGGACAGATCGACCAGCGTCGACGCCGGCGGCCCCTTGACCGCGCTGGCGCGGATCGAGACCGACGGGTGCGCCACGTGCACCGGCGCGACGGCGTCCTCAAGGATTCGACGAGCGTCAGCGTCGGGATCGTACTCCGCCGGCAGCGTGAACGGGACGCCGTAGCTGTTGGGCCACTCCCAGGTCGTCACCACCTCCAACGTCGACGACGTCAGCTCCGCCTGACGCGCCGCCCACTCCAGTGCCGCCAGCGAGTCGGACGATCCGTCGATCCCCACCACGATGCGTGGTGACACCGCTGTCGTCGTCATATCCACCTCCCCGTCGTGACGCCCGTCGGCGCCCGTCTCCACCCTACCGAGGCACCTCACGCCGACACCGTGGATCGTGGCCGAAAGTGACCTACGGCCCTACAGGGTCGCCGGGTGACGACCCATACTGAGAACGGCGGCCTGCTAGTGCGACAGTTCGCCAAGGAGAGCATCATGGCTGTTGTCCTGCATCGCGCGTCACCGGTGGAGTGGAGCAACTTCCCGTTAGCCGATCGTTGGCGCCGGTTCTTCGAGACCGACGAGGGCGACGGCTGGCTGCCGGTGGAAGAGTTGCGTGACGGCGACACGATCGTCGTTCGCGCGGAGATTCCCGACGTCGACCCCGACAAGGACGTGGACATCACGACCGAGGACGGCGTCGTGCGGATCCACGCTCACCGTGAGCAGCGGATCAAGCACGCCGAGGGTTCGGGCTATCGCAGTGAGTTCCGCTACGGCGAGTTCACCCGCGAGATCGCCCTGCCCGAGGGCGTCGACCCGAAGTCCGTGTCGGCGACCTACCGTGACGGCATCCTGGAGGTGCGGATTCCCAACCCCCAAAAGCCAGCCGCTGCTCCCACGAAGGTAGCGATCTCGCGCGGGTGATCCGCGCGAGTCGGTTGGGTCAGGTATCGATGACGGTCCCCGCCTCTCCGGCCAGGAGGGCGGGGGCGTCACCGAGGCGCCCGATCATGGCGCGACCGTGAGTCGCGCTGACGAACCGGCAGGCGGCCTCGACCTTGGGCCCCATGGACCCGGGCGCGAAGGAGTGGGCGCGCAGTTGCGCCACCGTCGTGTGGCGCAGTGGTCGCGCCTCGGGCGTGGCGTAGTCCAGTTCGACGGCGTCCACGTCGCTCAGCAGTAGCAGGGCGTCCGCGCGCAGAGCCTCGGCGAGCACCGCTGCGGTCAAGTCCTTGTCGACCACCGCCTCGACGCCGTGGTGGCCGTGCGGACCGCGCACGACTGGTATCCCGCCACCACCGGCGCACACCACGACGACGCCGGCGTCGAGCAGGCGCTCGATGATCGGCAACTCGACAATGACTCGAGGCTCGGGTGACGGGACGACGCGACGCCACGCGGTCCCGTCGCGTCGAACCGCCCACCCGTTCGCGGCGGCGAGCGCGTGGGCGGTGGCCTCGTCGTAGACGGCGCCGACGAACTTCGTCGGGTCGGTGAACGCCGGATCGTCAGGGTCGACCTCGGTCCGACAGAGCACGCCGACGACCGCTCGCGACGCCAGGGCGTTATCCAGGGCCTGCACGAGCCAGTAGCCGATCATGCCCTGAGTCTGAGCGTCGAGGACGTCGAAGGGGTAGGGCTGCGACAGCGACGCGTCGCTCGCGCTCTGCGCGGCCAACAGGCCGACTTGGGGCCCGTTGCCGTGGGTGAGAACGATCTCGTGATCCCGGTAGAGCGGCGCCACCGCGCGGATCGCCTCGCGTACGTGCGACTCCTGGATCCGCGCATCCGGTCGCTCGCCACGTTCGAGGAGAGCGTTGCCACCCAGCGCGACGACCAGCCTCACCGCTCGTCGCCGAGAGTGGCCACCATGACGGCCTTGATCGTGTGCAGGCGGTTCTCGGCCTCGTCGAAGACCAGGGACGCCGGTGACTCGAACACCTCGTCGGTCACCTCGAGGGCTGCGAGCCCCCGACGCGCGAGCAGCGCGCGACCCACCTCGGTGTCGGCGGAGTGCATGGCCGGCAGACAGTGCAGGAACTTCACCGCCGGGTTGCCCGTGTCGCGAACGAGTGCCGCGTTCACCTGGTAGGGGAGCAGTTGATCGATCCGCTCATCCCACTGCTCCTCGGGCTCGCCCATGGAGAGCCACACGTCGGTGTAGAGGAAGTCGGCGCCGCGAGCCGCCACTGCGGGATCGTCGCCGATGTGGATGCGCGCTCCCGATCGCGTGGCGAGCTCGCGCGCCAGTGACTGCACTGACGCGGGCGGCTGCAGCTCCCGAGGAGCCGCGAGGCGCACGTCCATTCCGATAATGGCGGCGGTGACGAGGAGGGACCGCGCCGTGTTGTTGCGCGCGTCGCCGAGGTAGCACAGCGAGACCTCCTCCAGCGGCCGGTCGAGGTGATCGGTGATGGTCAGGACGTCGGCCAGCATCTGGGTGGGGTGCCACTGATCCGTCAACCCGTTCCACACCGGGACCCCCGCGTGGTGGCCGAGCGTCTCCACGAGGTCTTGGGAGAAGCCCCGGTACTCGATCCCGTCGTAGAGGCGACCGAGGACGCGCGCCGTGTCCATCATCGACTCCTTGCGGCCAAGCTGGGTCTCCCCCGGACCGAGGTAGCTGACGTGCGCACCGCGATCGTGAGCCGCCACCTCAAACGCCGCGCGCGTGCGCGTCGACGTCTTCTCGAAGATCAGGGCGATGTTCTTGCCCGCGAGGGATGCGGGCTCGGTCCCAGCTCGCTTCTCCTCGCGCACCCGTCGCGCGAGCTCGACGAGGTGCAGCAACTCCTCCTTCGTGAAGTCGATCTCCTTCAGCAGGCTCCGGCCTCGCAGATCCATGGCGTCTCCTCATCTCACTCGAATTCGGCACTGTACTCGACTCACGTGCCCTCGACGGGATCGCGCTCGAGGGGGCAGGTCATGCACCGGGGACCGCCGCGGCCGCGTCCGAGCTCGCTGCCGGCCACGCTGACGACCTCGACCCCACTGCGGCGCAGCATCGTGTTGGTCGCCACGTTGCGCTCGTAACCGAACACGACCCCCGGCGCGACCGCGAGGTAGTTGTTGCCGTCGTCCCACTGCTCGCGCTGCGCCGCGCGGGCGTCCTCGTCGGTGGTGAGCACCATCACCTCGTCCACGCCGAGCAGCGGCGCGAGGGTCTCCCAGAGACTGTGATTGCGGATGACCGCCACGGCCCCCGGCTCGTCGCCGGGCGTGATGGTCCAACTGCGCAGGTGCCGGTCGACGTAGGGGTACAGCACGAACGTGCCGCGATCGACCATCGTCATCACGGTATCCAGGTGCATGAACGCGTGCGAGTGCGGTAGGGCTACCGCCACCACCGTGGTGGCCTGACGATGGGCGAACAGCGAACGAGCCACGATCTCGACCGCCATCGGCGTCGTGCGCTCGCCCATGCCGATCAGGACCGCCCCACCGCCGAGCACGTGGACGTCGCCTCCCTCGAGCGTGGCGGGCTGGTGAACCCGGTCGTCGTCCCCGAAGAGGTAGAGGACATCGGAGCCGGCGAAGAGCGGGTGGTAGCGGTAGATCGCGCGCGAGTGCAACGACTCGCGCTGGCGAGCCGGCTTGGCCATCGGGTTGACGGTGACCCCGCCGTAGATCCAGCACGAGTTGTCCCGTTGGAACAGGTGGTTCGGGAGCGGAGCCAGGACGAAGTCGTCGGCTCGCAGAAGGTCCCACGTCAGGCTCTGGGCCCCGCGAGGGTGCAGGTCGGCCTTCAGGACCCCGCCCACGAGGTACTGCGCCAGCGTGGCGCCGTCGAGCCCCTCGAAGAACCGTCGAGTCGGGTCGACCAGTGACGGTCCCAGCATCTCGGGAGTGCAGACGCGGTCGAGCACGAAGCTGCGACCCTCGGCGATGTCCAAGGTCTGGGCGAGCAACTCGCCGAAGTAGTGCACCCACACGCCCTTCTCGCGCAGTGCCTCGGCGAAGGCATCGTGTTCCGCGCGAGCTCGCGCGGCCCACATCACGTCGTCGAAGAGCAGGGCGCCGATGTTCTCGGGCGTCAGCCGCGACAACTCGAGACCGGGGCGGTGGATGATCGCCTGACGGAGCCGACCAACCTCGGAGTGCACCCCGAAGTTCAGGGCGCCCCTCGCCGGGTTCCCCGGGTCGCCGGGTCGCCGATCACGCTCTGCTCGCTCCCTCGACACCACGTCCCTCGTTCCGCGCTCGCCTCTGCGCCTCGCCCGCAACCTATCGCCACGTCCCTCTCGCCGACAGTGCCAATGGTCCCGGGTGCGGGTGGCGAGAGGGCGAGCGCGCCGCGGATGTGACCTAGGCCCCTGGTCCCGCCGGCACCCGCGTGGCAGGGTAGATGCACGTCTTTCGTCGATACACGATGAGGAGGGAGGTGGCGTGAACGTCTGCCAGATCCTTCGCTGCGCGGCACCACCACTCATCCGGGCGTCGACGAGGCGACCCCCGTCACCAGCGTCGTCGCGCCCGCTCGTCGAACGGGTCGTCCGACGCCACCATCCACTCGGAGAGGAGTCCTCGTGAGCCATCGCATCGTCATCCTGGGTGGCGGAACCGGAGGCACGCTGCTCGCCAACCGCCTGCGTCGAGCCTACGACCGGTCCGAGGCGAGCATCACGGTCGTCGACCGCGACGATCGTCACATCTACCAGCCGGGGCAGGTTCCCGTCGCGCTCGGCCTGACGCGTCCGGACGACATCGTGCGGCCACGGCGCGAGCAGCTGCGCTCGGGCGTCGACTTCCTGGAGCGCGAGATCGACCACGTCGACCTGGACGCCAGTCAGGTGATCCTGGGCGACGGCACGGTCCTCGCCTACGACGTCCTGGTAGTGGCCACCGGAACGGCGCCAGCCCCCGACATGACGCCCGGGCTCGTCGGACCGTGGTGGCACGAGCGCGTGCACACCTTCTACGAGCTCGAGGGCGCGGCGGCGCTGGCCGCCTCGCTCGATCGCGTCGACCAGGGTCGCCTGGTCGTCAACGTCGTGGACATGCCGATCAAGTGCCCGGTCGCGCCGCTGGAGTTCTGCCTGCTCGCCGACTGGTACTTCACCCGCCGCGGCGTGCGCGATCGCGTCGACATCACCTACCTGAGTCCGACGCCGGCTCTCTTCGCCGCACCCCAGGCGAACGCGGCCGTCGAACAGCTGTTCAGCGAGAAGCACGTGACCTGGCTCACGGACTTCCATCTCGCCGACCTCGACGGCTCGGCTAACCGACTCAACGCCCAGGACGGGCGCCACGTCGACTTCGACCTCGCCGTCGTCACTCCCTCGTTCCGCGGCGCGTCCTTCATCGGTCGCTCGCCCGGTCTCGGCGGATCGCGCGACTTCATCGACGTCGACCAGTACACGCTGCAGTCCCGCGAGCACCCGCAGGTCTTCGTCATCGGCGACGCCGCCAACCTGCCCACCTCCAAGACCGGGTCCGTCGCGCACTTCGAGGGGGAGGTGGTCGCACGCAATATCCGACGGTTCCTCGACCACGAGGAGCCCGACGCCCGCTACGACGGTCACGGGACCGGATTCATCGAGACCGGGTTCCACAAGGCGATGCTCCTCGACTCGAACTACGCCACGCCGCCGCTGCCCGGGCACTTCCCCGAGGCGGTGGGCCTTCCCCTGCTCAAGGACTCGCGCCTCAACCACCTCGCCAAGGAGGAGTTCCAGTGGTTCTACTGGCACTTCCTCCTCCCGGGTCGCGACATCCCCGGTCTGGGATCGGCGATGCCCACCCACGGCAAGGTCATCCCGACGGGCGCGAACGTGGACGCCGCGCAGGGCAAAGCGCCCGCCGATCCCTCGGCCAGTCGATGACGGCCCGCGTCGCCCACCGTCGCCGCCGCGGTCGAGCGGCGAGAACGCGTGGCAGCCTGACGGCCCCGACCAGTCGCACAACGAGCGAGACAAGGAGACGATAACCAATGGCCGATCTCATAGTCCTCACGTTCGACGATCCCTACGGCGCGCAACGAGCGCTGGGGTCGGTTCGGGCACTCGAGGAGTTGCACTACGCGTGGATGGACGACGTCGCGGTGGTGGAGAAGCACAAGGGGGGCCTCGTGACACTCCACACGCCCCACGGCTCCGCGGCCCGGGGCGCCCTGTGGGGCGGACTCATCGGTCTGCTGCTCTTCTGGTGGTTCCCGCCCGCCTGGTTCTTCGGTGGCTGGCTGGGTGGTCTCGGTGGCGGAGCACTCATCGGCGAGGCGATGAAGCGGTCCGGTCTCGACGAGAGTCTCGTCCACGAGGTCACCTCCGCACTGACGCCGGGAACCTCCGCGCTGCTGCTCATCGGGGCGAGCGGGGACGCGGACGAGATGGCGCGAGCGTTCGAGGAGCACCACCCCTCTCGCGTGATCCGCCACACCCTCTCCGACACGACAGTGGCGAACCTGGTGAAGGAGCTGGGCGACCACCCGGAGTCTTGAGCTGGGATCGATACGGCACGTGAAGGGCGCCCTCGCCGGGGACGTTCCCACGCGAGCACCACGGTCGGCGGTCGTGACACAATGAGGCGATGGGCGAGTCCGCGTACACGTACCTGTTCGTGCCCGAGAGCGCCTTTGGCCCCACGAACAACTGCGTCGGCATCGCCCACCGTCTGGCGGCTCGCGGGCACCGCATCGTGTTCGCCGCCGAGCGCTCGTGGGAGGGGCGGCTCACGCCGCTGGGCTTCGAGGAGCAGCTCGTCGACCTGAGCCCGCCGGCGCCCGAGCCCCAGAGCGCGGGGCAGTTCTGGAAGGACTACATCGCGACGATCGCACCACAGTTCTTGCGACCGACCGTCGAGCAGCTGTCCACCGTCATCCGTCCGATCTGGGAGGAGTTGATCGACGGCGTTCGCTACGTCGAGCCCCGCCTGCGCGAGCTGCTCGACGACGTTCGCCCCGACGTCATCGTCGAGGACAACGTGGTGGGATTCCCCGCGCTGGTCACGGCGGGCGTGCCCTTCGTACGGATCGTCTCCTGCAACCCCCTCGAGGTCCCGGGCCCGGGCGTCCCGCCGGCGTTCTCCGGGCTCGCCGCTGACGACGCGGCGTCGTTCCCCGCCTTTCGCGACGCCTACCGGCGCACGCACCTCGACCTGTGGCGAGAGTTCGACACGTGGTACCGATCCCAGGGCGCACCGGGCCTGCCCGAGCTGTCGTTCATCGCTCCGGGAGACCTCAACCTCTACGTGTACCCGAAGGAGTTGGACTATCGCGACGCCCGCCCGCTGCCCGACACCTGGCACCGGCTGGACTCGTCGGTGCGCGAGACGGACGCCCCGGTCGAGCTCCCCGACGGCTTCGCCACCGGTGCCCGACCGGTCGTCTACTTCAGCCTGGGCTCGCTGGGCGGCGCCGACGTCGGGCTGATGAGCCGCGTGATCGACGCGCTGGCCGACGAGCCCTACGACGTCATCGTCTCCACTGGTCCGCGCCACGACGAGATCACCCTCGCCGACAACATGTGGGGTGGCGAGTTCCTCCCCCAGACTCGTCTCCTGCCGACGGCCGACGCCGTCATCACCCACGGCGGGAACAACACCGTCACGGAGGCGATGCACTTCGGCAAGCCCATGGTCGTGCTGCCGCTCTTCTGGGACCAGTACGACAACGCCCAGCGCGTCCACGAGCGCGGCGTCGGTCGTCGCCTCGACACCTACCGGGCCACCGCCGACGACATCCGCGAGGCCGTGCGGCGCGTACTCGACGACGACGCGCTGCGCCGACGCCTGGCGCGCACCTCGCGGCGCATTCGCGAGGCCGACGGCGTCGGGCGGGCGGCCGACCTCCTCGAGGCGGTGAGCCGGCGCCGGGAGTGAGCCTCATCGCGGCCGGCGCGCCACGCCTCCACGCCGCGGCTCCCGCGGAACGTCGAGCACAAATCGCCACTCGCGATCCGTCTCCTTCGAGATGCCGACACGCGGCGTCGCGCGCCACGCCGCGCGCCGAGCCCGCGCCGGACGCTCGAACCACACCGAACCCGTCACCCCGCTCGCGCAGTCGGCCCCCGAGTGCGCGCCGGTGAGACCCACGGCGCGCGTGAGCAGCCCGGGTCCGCGCAGCGCGGCCGGCGGCGAGCCGCCGGGGGCGTCGTCGCTCACCAGGTCTCCCGCTCGCAGCAGCACCGCGCTCGCCGACCCCTCGACGCCGGTCACCACGTTCGCGCACCAGTGGACGCCGTAGCTGCGGTAGACGTAGAGGTGCCCCGCGGGCCCGAACATCACGGCGCAGCGCGGCGTCGGGCCGCGGGCGGCGTGTGACGCGGGGTCGTCGCGACCCCCGTACGCCTCGGTCTCGACCAGGCGCACCCGGTGGATCACGCCCGCGGCACGCACGACCAGGAACGCCCCCAGGAGGTCACGGGCGACGACCTCGGGGGGGCGCGCGAAGAAGGGCCGATCCAGCACGACCGTGCTCGACTCCCGGGGGGCGCGCGGGTCGCCACCCGGCGAGACTGGCGTCACGACGAGCCCTCGACGGCGTAGCGACCCGCGGTGGCGTGGAACATCGCCTTCACGATCTTGAAGTTCGACACGTCGGTCGTTCCATCGGAGTGCAGACTAATCAGCGCGTCGCGCATGTACGTCTCGACCCCGACGTCGAGCATGGCGCCGTAGCCGCCGTGCAGTTCCATGGCGTTCTGGCAGACCGTCACGGCCTCGTGGAGGCGAAGACCTTGGCCATGTTGCACAACACGTCTGCGTCCGCCGAGCGCTCGTCGACCGCCCGGGCCGCGTGGCGCAGCGGGGCCGCCACGGCCTCGAGCCTCGTGGCCATGTCGGCCACACGTGAGGCCAGCGCCTGACGCTCGATGAGCACGCCCCTGAAGGCGCGAGTGGACGAAGCGCACCGTCTCCTCGCAGGCGCCGACGCCGATGCCCAGGCTCTTGGCCGCGACCAGTACCTTGCCCGGACGAAAGTAGATGCTGGCTTGCGCCAGTGCGTCGTGGTGGACGAGCAGGTGATCAGCGGGGACACGGCAGTCGTGAAAGGCGATCTCGCCGTTGTTCATGAAGGGGCCGCCGATCGTCTCGTTGCAGCGGGTGACCTCCAGACCGGGGGTCTCGCGCGCGACGAGGAAGCTCGAGGTTCCCCGCGACATGGGTGCGGTGTCGTCAGTGTTGGCGTAGACCACGTAGAGCGTGGCGTCGTAGCCGTTGCTGATGAACTGCTTTCGCCCATTGAGCACCCACTCGTCGCCGTCGAGGATCGCCGTGGTGTCCATGTTGGCCTCGACCGCGTCGTAGGGCAGCCAACGGTCCGGCGCCCCGCGGGGCTCGTTCAGGCAGTGCGCCATCAGGAACCGGGGCTCGCGCGTCACGCCCGAACCAGTGGGCCTGGAGGTGCTCGGGGGTGAAGCGCCCGAGCAGGACCGAGATCTTCCAGTGCTGCACGAGCTTGTCCGCGATGCCGGAGTCACCCCGCGCGAGCTCGGTAGCGATGAGGGCCAGCGTCTGGGACTGGGTCGCG
>JAJYNX010000101.1 GCA_021786095.1 Actinomycetes bacterium
GCCACCGCCGAGGAGGCTGCGGCGCTGATCCAGCCGCATCCGTCACTCTCGGAGACTTTTGGCGAGACGCTGCTCGCTTTGGCGGGACGGGGGCTCCACGTTGGTTGACGTCACGCTCCCCTCACTCGGCGAGTCGGTCACCGAGGGAATCATCACCCGGTGGTTCAAGCACATTGGTGACACTGTGGCGCGTGATGAGCCACTGTTCGAGGTGTCGACCGACAAGGTGGACTCGGAGATGCCCTCGCCCGCTGCCGGCGTCCTGACGGAGATCCTGGCCGAGGAGGGCGATACCGTCGAGACCGGTTCTCGCGTGGCGGTCATCGATGACGCCGCGTCGTCGTCGTCGATGACCGCGCCGGCCGCAGCCCCGGCGCCTGCACCGGCCGCGACCCCGGCGCCCGCGCCGGCCGCAGCCCCGGCGCCCGCGCCGGCCGCAGCCCCGGCGCCTGCACCGACTCCGACCGCGCCCCCGGTGGGCGAGGGGAGCGGGGGCTTGGTCCTCTCACCGGTCGTTCGGCGCATTCTCGCCGACGGTGGAGTCGACGCCACCACGATCCAGGGGACGGGTCCGGGCGGATCGATCACCCGGCGCGACGCCGAGCGAGCGGTCGCCAATGGGCCGACTGACGACGTGGTCGTTCCCTTGAGCAATGGTCGTCGTCGCATGGGGAACCACATGAGCGAGTCGAGCCACGTAGCACCGCACGGCTTCGTTGCGGTCGAGGTGGACGGCGCAGTCTTCGCGGATCTCGAGGCCCTCGGGCGCGCGACGCGCGACGGTATTGCGGTGAGCGACGAGATGGTGGTCGGATTGGCCGCGGTTCGCGCACTGGCCGAGTTCGACTTCCTCAATGCGACCTTCGCGGGTGACGAGCTGGTGGTTCACCGCACCGTCAACCTCGGCTTCGTGCGTGCTGCCGCCGCGGACGGCATGCTGGTTCCGGTGGTGCACGCGGCCGCCGGGCTGACGCTTCGCGCGCTCGCGCGTCGGGTGGTGGAGTTGGGTGAGCGGGTGGCGTCACGCCAGCTCACGGCCGACGACCTGATGGGGGGTACCTTCACGATCGTGGGCGCTCCAAGTGCGCACACGCTGTGGACGCAGCCCATCATCATCCAGCCTCAGGTCGCGGTCCTCTCGGTGGGAGCGGTGCGCGAGGTGCCGGTGATCGCGCGCGACGAGGAGGGGACGCGGATCGTGCCCGGTCGCCGGGTGGTTCTGGGACTGTCCTTCGACCATCGCGTATGCGAGCCGGTGACGGCGGTCGGCTACCTGGAGCGGGTCGGCGAGCTTCTCGCGGGCATGGACCTAGCGAGCGAGCACTAGATGCTGCGACGTCGACACGTGGGTCGCGTGTCCTTCGAGGAGGCCAATGACCTGCAGCGCGCCCTGCTGCGTGCGGCGGATGACTACGTGCTGCTCCTCGAGCACCCGCCGACCTACACGCGCGGTGTGCGCGCGCTCGAGGAGCATTTCCTCGTTCCCCCGGCGTCACTCGACGCGGTGGTGGTCGACGCGGATCGCGGGGGAGACGTGACCTACCACGGACCCGGTCAGGTCGTCGCGTGGGCGATCGTCACGGTGCCCGACGATCCCGGGGCCGGCCGCGCGCACGTGGCGCGCCTCGAGGATGCCGTGATCGCCACGGTTCGCCACTTCGATGTCGACGGTCGGGCGGGCGAGGTGGGTCGTCTCGAGGGCTATCCGGGGGTCTGGGTACACCTCGAGGATCGACCGGCGAAGATCGCCGCGGTTGGCGTGCGCACCGAGCGTGACGACGCCGGCCGTCGCCGCACGCTGCACGGCGTCGCGCTCAACGTCACCGTCGACCTGAGCGCGTTCGCGGCCATCGTGCCGTGTGGCATCGCGGACAAGCCGGTGGTGTCGATGGCCTCGCTGGGCGTGACCGTCGAGCCAGCGGCCGTCGAGGAGCACCTCGGCGCCGAGTTGGCGGCACGCCTGGGCGCCGCCGAGCACGGGGAGCACGTCGCGCGCGTCGAGTACGTGGCACCGACGGTGGGTGACGGGAACGCGTCGTCAGTGGGCCACGAGCGCCCGCTGCTGCGCCGGCTGCGCCAGGCGGGGGTCGACCCGAGGGCGGGCGTCTCGCTGCGGGCTCGCAAGCCCACCTGGCTGCGGGTTGAGGCGTCGATGGGTCGCGACTACCAGTCGTTGCGCACCCTGACCGAGGATCTGCACCTCGTGACGGTCTGCGAGGAGGCCGGGTGCCCGAACATCTTCGAGTGCTGGTCGTCGGGTACGGCCACCTTCATGGTCAACGGTGACCGGTGCACGCGTAACTGCGGCTTTTGTCTCATCGACACCCGCAAGCCGCTCCCGCTCGATCCCAGTGAGCCAACGCGGGTGGCCGAGGCGGTGGTGCGCCTGGGGCTGAGCCACGCCGTCGTGACCTGCGTGGCGCGCGACGACCTGGCCGACGGCGGGGCGGGTGCAATCGCGGCGGTCGTGCGCGCGATCCGAGCGGCGTCGCCGAGGACGAGCGTCGAGGTGCTCATCAGCGACTTCCAGGGACGCGCGACGTCGCTCGACCTCGTGCTCGACGCGGCGCCCGACGTCGTGAACCACAACATCGAAACGGTGGCGCGCTTGCAGCGCGCGGCCCGGCCCAGCGCCGGGTACCTGCGCTCGCTCACGGTGCTGGCTCGCGCGGCCCGCGCCGGCTTCACCACGAAGTCGGGCATGATGGTGGGCCTCGGGGAGTCAGTCGACGAGGTCGACGAGACGATGGCCGACCTGGCCGCCGTGGGGGTGTCGATCGTGACGATCGGCCAGTATCTGCGCCCCACCGAGCGCCACCTGCCCGTGGCGAGGTGGTGGGAGCCCGAGGAGTTCGAGGACCTCGCGGCGCGGGGGCTGCGACACGGCTTGGCCCACGTGCAGGCCTCGCCGCTCACGCGGTCGAGCTACCACGCCCGCGAGGCGCTCGCGACCGCGACGCCAGTGCGCCTCGGACGCTCCTGAGCCGACCGGAGTTCGCTCGGCGTCGCGTCAGGCGACGAAGTACTTGGCCATCGGGTGATGGCAGATGATCGCGTCGGTCGTCTGTTCGGGGTTCAACTGGAAGCCCTCGGACACGCTCACGCCGATGCGCCCCGCACCGAG
Source organism: Actinomycetes bacterium (assembly GCA_021786095.1). GTDB lineage: Bacteria > Actinomycetota > Acidimicrobiia > Acidimicrobiales > RAAP-2 > RAAP-2. Next base: position 3,125 of record JAJYNX010000101.1, read on the forward strand.
CAGGGTGGCCACCTTCTCGTTGTCCGTGAGGTCGGGGCACGCCGGATAGCCCCAGGAGTAGCGGCCGCCGCGGTACTGCTGGCGAAACAGCCCGGCCAGGGTCGGGCCGTCCTGCTCAGCGAAGCCCAACTCCTCGCGGATGCGCCGGTGCCACAACTCGGCGAGGGCCTCGGCCATCTCGACGCCGAGGCCGTGCAAGAGCAGGTACTCGCCGTAGCGGTTCTCGGCGAACAGCTGTTGACAGCGCTCGCTGACGCGTGGCCCCATGGTCACCAGCATGAAGCTGGCGTAGTCGCGGTCGGGGCTCGTCGTGGGACGAAAGAAGTCCGCGATGCACAGGTAGGGCTCCTGATGCTGACGGGGGAAGGTGAAGCGAGTGAGCTCCTCGGTGCGCTCGTCGTCGGTGTAGACGATCAGGTCCCGGTCCTGGGAGGCGACCGGGTAGTGGCCCCACACGACCTGGGGCACCAGGAGGTCCTCTCGCTTGGCGATGGCCAGCTGTTCGCGCAGCGTGGCGCTGACGCGAGCCTTGAACGCCGGGTCGTCCTCGCCGTTCTCGGGCCGGTAGCCCCACTGGTTGCGAAACAGCGCGGTGAGGTTCAGGTAGTCGCTCACCTCGTCGATCGAGATGCCCCGCGCCACTCGGCTGCCCAGGAAGGGTGGCTCGAAGAGCGGGTTGTCGTCCTCGACGACCGGGCTGCGCGCGGGCAGGCCGTCGGGCTCGGGCTCGGGCTCGGCGCGTCGACGCCGTGACGTGGATCGGGCGGCGATCTCGCGCCCGAAGGTTGGGTCGTCCTCGGCCGTGGTACGCAGCTCGCCGAGTCGGTCCAGGACTCGTAGTCCCTCGAAGGCGTCCTTGCCGTAGAACAGGCGGCCCTGGTACACCTCGCGCAGGTCGTGCTCGACGTAGGTGCGCGTCAGCGCCGCCCCGCCGAGCAGCACGGGCAGGGAGGTGACCCCGCGGTCGTTCATCAGCTCCAGGTTCTCGCGCATGATCAAGGTCGACTTCACCAGCAGGCCGCTCATGCCGAGCGCGTCGGCGTGGTTCTCCTCGACCGCGGCCAGCATCTCGTTGATACCGACCTTGATACCCAGGTTGAACACCTCGTAGCCGTTGTTGGTGAGGATGATGTCGACCAGGTTCTTGCCGATGTCGTGGACGTCGCCCTTGACCGTGGCCAGCACGACGCGGCCCCGTCCGCCCTGGTCGCTCTTCTCCATGTACGGCTCCAGGTAGGAGACGGCCGCCTTCATCGTCTCGGCGCTCTGCAGCACGAACGGTAGCTGCATGTCGCCGCTCGCGAACAGGTCACCGACCTCGCGCATCCCCGCGAGCAGGATCGTGTTCACGATGTCCAGGGGGGCCAGGCCGCGCGTGAGCGCCTCGGCGAGGTCGTCCTCGAGACCGCGCCGCGATCCGTCGATGATGCGCTGGCGCAGACGCTCCTCCAAGGGGAGGTCGTCGAGCGTCGGTCCCTCGGTGGCCGTGCTCGCCCCCTCGAAGAGCGCGAGCAGGGCGCTGAGGGGGTCGTAGTCGTCGTGGCGCCGGTCGTAGATCAGGTCCAGACACACGCGTCGGGCCTCCTCGTCGACGCGCGCGAGTGGCAGGATCTTGGCGGCGTGGACGATGGCCGCGTCGAGGCCGGCCTGGGCGCACTCGTGCAGGAAGACGCTGTTGAGCACCTGACGGGCCGCGGGGTTCAGCCCGAAGGAGATGTTGGAGAGTCCGAGGATGGTCTGCACTCCCGGGATCTCGGCCTTGATGCGTCGAATGGCCTCGATGGTCTCGATCCCGTCACGCCGCGACTCGGCCATACCGGTCGAGAGTGGCAGGGCGAGCGGGTCGATGAAGATGTCCTCGGGGGTGAGGCCGTAGCGCTGCACCGCGAGATCGGTGATGGCGCGCGCCGCGCGCACCTTCCAGTCCGCGGTGCGCGCCTGCCCCTCCTCGTCGATGCACGTGGCGACGACTGCGGCGCCGAACTCCGACGCCAGCCGCAGGAAGCGGTCGAGGCGCGTGCCCGGCGCGTCGCCCTCCTCGAGGTTGACCGAGTTCAGGATGGCTCGTCCGCCCAGCCAGGTGAGAGCCTGGCGGGCGACGGGAGCCTCGGTGGTGTCGACCATGATCGGTACCGAGGACTGCGTGGCGAGGCGACTCATCACCTCGTTCATGTCCGACACGCCGTCGGCGCCGGTGTAGTCGACGCACACGTCCAGGATGTGGGCGCCCTCGCGGATCTGGTCACGGCCGATGGCCACGCAGGTGTCCCAGTCGCCCGCGAGCATCGCCTCGCGGAACTTCTTCGAGCCGTTGGCGTTGGTCCGTTCACCCACCAGCAGCACCGACGAGTCCTGGTGGAAGGGCGTGGCCGAGTAGATCGACGCGGCCGACGGCTCCACCGTCGGGTGACGCGCGGCGGGGGAGAGGTCGCGCACGGCGCGCACCACGTGGTCGAGGTGCTCGGGCGTCGTGCCACAGCAGCCGCCCACGGCGCGCACACCGTACTCGGCGACGAAGTGCTGGTGGTGCTCGGCGAGGGCCTCGGGGCTCAGGTCGTAGTGCATGTGGCCGTCCACGACGCTGGGCAGGCCGGCGTTGGGCAGGCAGGACAGCGGGAGGTCGGCGTACTCGCTCAGGCGCCGCAGCGGCTCGTACATCTCGACCGGCCCGGTGGCGCAGTTGATCCCGAGCACGTCGACGCCCAGGGGACGTAGGGCGGTGATCGCGGCGTCGATCTCGGTGCCCGGCAGCATCCGCCCGGTCAGCTCGATGGTCACCTGGGCCTGGATGGGCACGACGCGACCGTGGCGGGCCATCGCGCGGTGGCAGGCTGCGATCGCGGCCTTGCCGGAGAGCAGGTCGAACATGGTCTCCACCAGCAACAGGTCGACGCCACCCTCGAGCAGGCCCAGCGCCATCTCCTCGTAGCTCGCGCTCAGCTCGTCGTAGCTGATCTGGCCGAGCGTGGGGAACTTGGTGCCGGGACCCATGGAGCCGGCGACGAAGCGTGGGGAGCCGGGACTGGCGTACTCGTCGGCGACGCGCCGCGCCAGCGTGGCGGACGCCAGCGACAGCTCGTGAGCGCGATCCGCGATCCCGTACTCCTGGAGAACTACGGAGAATGACCCGAAGGAGTCGGTCTCGATGACGTCGACCCCGACGTCGAGGAAGGAGCGATGGAGTCGCTCGATCGCCTCGGGTCGGGTCACGGTGAGGATCTCGTTGCAGCCCTCGAAGGCGGCGCCGCCGAAGTCGTCGGCCGTGAGATCCTGGAGCTGGAGGTTGGTTCCGGTCGCGCCGTCGAAGACGAGCAGACGCTCGTTGAGCGCGCGCAGGTAGGGGTCATTCTCGCCGGGTCGGGCGAAGGGCGGGGGGGTCGGCTGATCCATGTTGTCTTGAGGCTACCGGGATGCCACGCTCACTACGCTGGAGCCGTGAGGATCTACACGCGCAGTGGGGACGACGGGACCACCGGGCTCTACTTCGGCGGCCGTGTGGCCAAGAGCGACGAGGTGATGTGGGTCAACGGCACCGTCGACGAGGCGCAGGCGGCGCTGGGGTTGGCCCGGGCCTTCTGTGATGTGGCGTCACCACTGCACGAGATCCTGCTGGTCCTGCAGCGCGACCTGTGGATCCTGATGGCCGAGGTGGCGACGAGTCCGGCGAACCGCGCGAAGCTGCGCCCGGGGGAGACCCTGGTCACCGCGGCTATGGTCGCGCGCGTGGAGGAGACCATCGACGAGCTGAGCGCTCAGGTGGTGATGCCCCGTGAGTTCGTGCTCCCCGGGGAGAACCCGTTGGCCGCCGCCCTCGACGTGGCGCGCACCGTCGTTCGTCGGGCGGAGCGACTGGCGGTGCAGAGCTCGCCGGCGGAGTCGGTCGTCGTCGCGTACCTCAACCGGCTGAGCGACCTGGTATGGACGATGGCGCGCTGGGCCGAGGGCGACGGAGCACGTCGGGCGCGCACCGCGGGCGGGGCCGACTCGTGATCCGCCGGGCTCGCGTGGTCACGCCCACCGAGGGCGTCACGCGCGCGACGCTGGTCGTGCCGGTGATCGTCGACGGCGGCGAGGCGTTCGTGGACCGCGCCGTCCCCGACGAGCTGGGCGACCAGGTACTGCCGCGCCAGTTCGACGCCGCGTGGTGTCGCCGTCAGGGTCTGAGCGACCAGCCGGGGGCTTCGGTGACGCTGGTGGCCGCCACCGGCCGGCGAGTCGTGCTGGTGGTGGTGGGCTCGACGCTGACCGACCTCGACCACTACCGGCTCGCGGGGGCGGCCGCGGTGCGTCAGGCTCAGGACGACGACGTGGCCTTCTTTCTGCCCACCGGCGCGCTGGAGCGGGCGGGCGACGTCGCCCAGGCGATCGTCGAGGGGGCCCTGCTGGCGTCGTACCGCTTCAAGGAGACCTCCGGTGAGTCGAGCTTCGACCTCGTCCCCCTGGGGTCGCCCCTACCGACGGTGGCCGTGCACGACGACGTCAGCGAGGGCGTACGCCGCGCGACGATCGTGGCCGAGTCGGTCAACTGGGCCAAGCGCCTGATCGACACGCCCGCCGGCGCGCTGACCCCGCGCGACTTCGCGGACCAGGCCCTGGCCCGGCTCGAGCGGTCCCCCCACGTCACGGTGGAGGTCTGGAACGAGTCGCGCAGCCAGCGCGAGGGGCTGGGCGGCCTGCTCGGCGTGGGCCAGGGATCGGCGCAGCCCACGCGGCTGGTCTACGCCACCTACGAGCCGCCGGGGCGCACCGTCGCGCACGTGGCGCTCGTCGGCAAGGGTGTGACCTTCGACTCGGGTGGGCTCAGCCTCAAGCCCCCCGACGCGATGACCACGATGAAGACGGACATGACCGGCGCCGCCGTCGTGCTCGCGGTGCTCGACGCCGTGAGTGCCATGGGCGTGGGGGTCCGCGTGAGCGTGATCGCGCCCATGGTCGAGAACCTGCCCGGCGGCCGTGCCCTGAAGCCGGGCGACGTCATCACGGTGCGCGGTGGGACCACCGTCGAGGTGCTGAACACCGACGCCGAGGGCCGCCTGATCCTGGCCGACGGACTGGTGCTGGCGGCGGAGGCGAACCCCGACGCCATCATCGACGTCGCGACGTTGACCGGCGCACAGCGGGTGGCGCTGGGCGATCGGGTGGGTGCCTACTTCGCGTCGACCGAGGACATCGCCGCGGGTCTGGCGCGCGCGGCGGCGCGCAGTGGAGAGCCGCTGTGGCGCCTGCCCCTCGTCGACGCGTACGAGGCGGACCTGGACTCCGACGTGGCGGCGCTGAAGAACATCGGCAAGCCCGGCAAGGCGGGCGCGGTCGTGGCGGCGCTGTTCCTTCGTCGCTTCGTGGGCGACCGTCCCTGGGTGCACCTGGACATCGCCGGGCCGGGCCGGGCCGAGTCGGAGTACGGGTACGTGACGCGCGGGGGCACCGCCTTCAGCGCCCGGACCATCATCGAGTTCCTACGCGGCGTGGCGGCGAGCGCGTCAGACTGATCTCGGTACGCGTCGCACGCGCGCGCGTCGCGACGGGACGGGACGGCCCAGGGAGCGCGAGGGCGCGTCGCGGCCGTCCGCGCGACCGATGAGTACCGAGGCGAAGAGTTCCTCGTCGTCGACGCCCGCCCATCGCAGGATCTCGGCGGCGTGGCGAAAGCTGCCCCAGATCGTGGACTGCCACCCGGCGTCCTCGACCAGCAGCAGCAGGGCCATGGTGGCCATGGCGGCGTCGGTGTGCCAGTAGGGCACGGGCCAGTTGTCGCGTTCGCCGAGGCCCGAGTCGACCTTGTCGGGTTCGCGGTAGCGCGCGAGGTAGTCCTGGGGACGCGACGTGACCAGCACCACGGCGCCGGCGCGCGCGAGGCCCGGCGCGCGTGGCGACGTCGCGCGCCAGGTCTCGTCGGTCGCGACGTGCAGGAACTCGCTCACGTGCGTCGCGCCGACGCTGTAGAGGCGCACCCCAGCGCTGTGGCCCGCGGTGGGCGCGCGCAGCGCCTCGGCGCAGCAGTCGTCGAGCCAGTCCTGATCGACCGGTGTCGCGTCGAAGGATCGCGTCATGCGCCG
>JAJYNX010000055.1 GCA_021786095.1 Actinomycetes bacterium
GCGGAAGGGCCAACGACGCCAGGAACGCGACGGCACTGGCCAGGGCCCCGCCGTACATCGACACGCGAAAGCCCTGGACGCTCGCGGCGAGGTGGGTGGCGGCGTTCGCGGCGTGGGGGTGAACCGTCATGTAGTGCGCGACGGAGGTCGCCGACACGCTGACGATCGCGGCGAGGGCCACCGACGCCCCCAGTTGCTGACTCGTGTTGAGCAGGCCCGACGCGAGCCCGGCGCGCGAGTCGCCCACCGACGCGACCGCGTTCAACGTGAGCGGTACGAAGGAGCAGCCCTGCCCGAGGCCCACCAACACCAGCGGCCCGAACACCTGGAAGTAGTTGGCGTGGGTGGACAGCAGGGACGCCCACATCATTCCCGCCACCACCGCGAGAGGGCCGACGATCAGGAAGGGCCGCACCCCCGTGCGACCGACGACGCGCGAGACCAGCCAGCCCATCATCCCGACGATCACCGGTACGGGCAGGTAGGCCACCCCCGCCGTCAGGGCGCTGTAGTGCAGAACGTTCTGGAGGAACTGGGTCAGGAAGTAGAGGATCGAGAGCATCGCCCCGCCGAGGGTGAGAATCATGACGTAGCCAGCGGCACGGCCGCGGTGCACCAGGAAGGCGAGCGGGACCAACGGCGCCGCCGTGCGGCGCTCCACCGTCACGAACACCACCAGCAACAGCACCGCAGTCGCAAGCCACGAGAGCGTGGCGGCACTCAGCCACCCCGAGTCCGGCGCCCGCTCGAGCCCGTAGACCAGAGCCGTCATGCTCGCCGTGATCAGCAGCGCACCGGGCACGTCGAGACGACGACGGGTCCGCTCACCCGCTGGTAGAGAGATCGGCGCCAGCACCAGCAGGGCGACACCGACGGGCACGTTGACCAGGAATACCCAACGCCACGAGGTGAACTCGGTCAGAACGCCCCCGAAGAGCAGGCCGAGGGCGCCGCCGGCGCCCGACATGCCCGCGTAGACCGCCATCGCGCGATGACGACGGGGACCCTCGGGAAAGGTCGTCACGATGAGCGACAGCGCCGTCGGTGCGGCGATCGCGGCGCCCAGACCCTGCACGGCCCGAGCGCCCACGAGCCAGGCTCCACTCGAGGCCAGCCCGCCCACCAGCGACGCGGTGGTGAACACCCCGATCCCCAGGATCAGCATGCGCCGTCGACCGAAAAGGTCGCCGGTGCGCCCGCCCAGCAGCAGCAGGCCCCCGAACGCCAGGACGTACGCGTTGATGACCCACGACAGTCCCGTCACAGAGAAGCCCATGGAGTGCTGGATGGACGGCAACGCGATGTTCACGATGGTGCGGTCGAGCGTCACCATCAACTGCGCGGTGGCGATGACGACGAGGGCGGCGACGAGTCGAGGTGCGCGGACTCCGTCGCGGTCTCCGCCGGATGACGCGTACCCGGCATCCCCCGGCAACTCGTCCACGTCGCCGCCAGTTGCCTCGATGACCTGCTCATCGCCCACGTCGGCCGCCACATGAATCGGTAATCGACGATTACCGTTCTACTGGGTGTCCAACGCCCCCAGTCAGGGGCGAAGGTCCCAATCCTGAGACGTCGGATGGCGGACGGCACCGAGAGCAACAAACCCCGCGTCGTCAGCGGAGTCGGCGGTCGGGACAACCACGGCCAACGCGGCGGCGTCAACCTGGTCGCAGTCGCCCCACAGGGTCGCACGAACCCGGTCAGTCGCCAGGCCGGCTCCTTCCACGAGCGAACGAACCTCGTCGACGGTCCTCAAGCGCGCCAACGAGTAGAAGGGGTGTCCGGCGCGACCCCACTCCTCGTAGCGTCTCCCCCACGAGCTTTCCCTCGGAACGATCCCCACCACGACCCGGCCCCCGTCGCGCACCACCCGGGTCGCCTCACGCAGCAGGGCGGGCGGGTCTGGCGCGAAGCACAGCGTGGCGCTCAGCACCACGAGGCCGAACGTCTGGTCGGCGAACGGCAGGGCGTCCCCTAGAGCGCCGACGGCGCACACGCCCCGCGACCGAGCCCGCTCGAGCGCCGTGAGGGCGGGATCGGCGCCAACGTCGAGACGAAGTGCCTCCGCGACGCGGCCGGTGCCGACGCCCACCTCCAGACTCGGCGCCGCGAACGGCGTCGACGCCTGGTGCAGGCAGGCCACCTCAGCGCGGGCGACTCGTCGACCGACGCGCGAGTCGTACCACGCGTCGTACTCACCCGCGCGCTCGTCGAAGGGCGACGCGGGGCGAATCAGTGACGCCCGACGTTCGCGGCGCGGAGCAACTCGGTCACGTCGGCGAGCTCCTGCTCGAGGTCGCGCCGACGCCGTTCGAGATCGTCGCGGTACGCCGTCGAAGCGTCGTCACGCCCCTTCTCCGATCGCCATCCGCCGCCGCCACCACCACCACCGCAGCAGCCGCCGCCACCGCCACGGTCACCTCCGTGACCGCGACGCCCACACCCACACTCTCGTTCCCTCATGGTGTCCACTGTCCATCCCTTCCCTTCACTCTCCCGACTGACGTTGCGCCCTCACCAGCTCGTGACGACGCAGCAACACGGCGACGCGGTCCTGGGCGGTGCGCAGTGACTCGACCCAGGTCTCGAGCAGAACGACGCCCTCCTCGGTGATCTCGTAGACCCGCTTCATCGGGCCGGGGGTGTCCTCGCTCCACGACGAGCACACGATGCCCTCCTCCTCGAGCGCGCGAAGCAGTCGGTAGAGGTTCCCGAAGTCGACCCGCCCCTCGTCGAGCAGCGCCTCGAGGCCGTCGGCGAGCTCGTAGCCGTAACTCGCCCCCTCGCGCAGAAGAAGCAGAACGGCCGGTTCCACGAAGCGCTCCACCCGGGCGACCACCTCGAACTGCCCATCGCCAGTGCGACAGCGGCATCGGGGCTGACCAGGGCGTCGTGGCATGACGTGATCATATGTTTTATACCTAGGTATGTCAACTCACCGACCCCCCGCACGTACTGGGCCATCATCCGTGCCACGGGACCCGTGCCATGACTCGGGCGGCACGTCCGCGCGAACCACCGCTACAGTGGATACGTAGTAATCACTACGACTTTAGACCACGAGATGAACCGTCAACGGACTATGACTGAAAAGAACCCCCAAAACCAGGTGATCCACACGCTCCTCGTCGAGCCGACGGCCAGTGTGAACGACTTTCTGGCCCTGGCCGCGACCTCTCCCCGCCGGCGCCGGCGGTTGAACGCTCGCCGTGACGCTCGACGCCGTCGCGCCGCCACCGGCGGCCCACGGGCCTAGATGGACCCGCGCGACGCGCCCGTGCGCGAGCCCCGACCCGAGGAAGCGAGCCCGCTCGCGATTCCCCTCGAGGATGGTCTGGGCTTTCGCATCGGTCGCGTCGCCCGAGCCCTGCGCCAGCAGTGGTCTCGACAGCTGCAGACCCTGTCGCTGACCCCACCCCAGGCGGCGGTGCTGCGCGGCGTGCACGCCGACCCGGGGTGCTCCCTGCGCGGACTCGCGCGGCTGCTGCACGCGGACCCCATGAACGTGAAGCGCTGCGTCGACGACCTCGAACACCGCGGACTCGTGCACAGCGGTCACTTGGACACCGATCGCCGGCCGCGCACCCTCGCGCTGACGGCCGAGGGGGCCGCCCTCGCCCGCGACGTGGCCGAGCTCGTGGCCGCCCAGCAGGCTCGCCTGCGAGCGTCCCTCGCTGGCCCGCACCTACAGGCGTTCACCGCTGGCCTCGAGCAACTCGAGAGCCAGCTCCTCGGCGCCGCGGCGCCAGCGAACGACACCGTCGACTCTCTCTCGCGAACCGCCGCGACCGACCAGGAGGAAGCATGACCACACCACCCGCCAGCCACGGCCATCACGAGTCGTGGGACGCCCGCTACGCCGCGGCACCGTGGCCCCGCGATCCCGATCCGGCGCTCGTCGCACTGGTCGCGCCCCTCACGCCAGGTCGCGCCCTGGACCTCGGCTGCGGCACCTGTCGGCACGCCATCTGGCTCGCCCACCAGGGGTGGCAGGTCACCGGCGTCGACGCCTCACGTGTCGGCCTCGACCAGGGCGAGCAGCGCGCCACCGACGAGGGGGTCACGATCGCGACGGTGCACCGCGACGTCCTGGCCTACGAGCCCCCTGCGGCATCCTTCGACCTCGTCGTGGTGGCCAACCTCCACTTCAAGGGTCCCGAACAGACAGCCCTCTTCTCTCTCGCGACCCGAGCGCTCGCGCCCGGCGGCCACCTCTTCGTGGTCGGTCACCACCTCGAGGACCTCGGCCACAGCGGGCCGCCCGATCCCGAGCGGCTCTACACCGAGGAGCGGCTACGCGACGTGGTCCCCGACCTCATCGTCGAGCGTGTCGAGCGCCAGAGCCGGGGGACCAGCGCCGACGGCTCACCTCTGTCGAGCGTCGTCCTGTGGGCCCGCTCACCACAACCCACCATCTAGCCCGTCACCCGATTCGAGGAGTTTCCGTGTCCACTACCAGCCCCGAACGCACCCCCGTCGCCAGCGAGTCCAGCCATCACCCCACCGTGGCCCTCGTGGTCATCGCGACGGCCCAGTTGATGGTGATGCTCGACCTCACGATCGTCAACATCGCGCTGCCCGCGATCCAGCACGCCCTCGGCTTTTCCCTCACGGGCCTGTCGTGGGTGATCGACGCCTACGTCCTCGCCTTCGGTGGTCTGCTGCTCTTCGGGGGGCGCACCGGTGACCTCTTCGGGCGCCGCACGATGCTCATCGCCGGCATCGCCCTCTTCACGCTGGCCTCGTTGGCCGGCGGCCTGGCCACCAGTCAGACCTGGCTGATTGCCGCGCGAACGGTGCAGGGGCTCGGCGCCGCCATCGCCTCACCCACGGCCCTCTCGCTCATCGTGACGACCTTCCCCGAGGGCCACGCCCGGCACCGTGCCATGGCGATCTACGCCGCCATGTCGGGTGCCGGTGGCGCCCTGGGCCTGCTCCTCGGCGGCGCCCTCGTCGACGCGGCCTCGTGGCGATGGGTCTTCTTCGTCAACGTGCCCATCGGGCTCGCGCTGATCGTGCTGGCTCCCCTGGCACTCCCGCGGGGCCAGCGCACCCGCAGTCGGCTCGACCTGCCTGGCGCGTTGCTCATCACCGCCTCGATGACCGCCCTGGTCTACGGACTCGAGCGCGCCCCCAGCGTCGGCTGGTCCAGCGCGACGACGCTCCTCTCCTTCGCCGTCGCCCTCGTCGGGCTCGTCACGTTTGGGGTAGTGGAGCAGCGCTCGCGCGGCGCCCTGGTCCCCCTCGATTTCCTCGTGCACCACGGACGGGCGGTCGGCTACGCCATGATGTTCCTGCTCGGCGGCGCCATGCTGTCGACGCTGTACTTCCTCACGCAGTTCCTACAGAACGTGCTGCACTACAGCCCCATCCACGCCGGTCTCGCCTACCTGCCGCTGCCCTTCAGCGTGGCGATCTTCTCTCAGGTCGTGTCGCGCCTCGTGGGACGCTTCGGCGTTCGCCCCTTCCTCACCGTCGGCCCGCTGCTCGTGGTGGCCGGTCTCTCGCTCGCCTCGTCACTCAACGCCACGTCCACCTACGCGCCGGTGTTCGCCGCGCTCACCCTGCTGGGTGTGGGCATGGGACTCTCCTTCGTCCCCCTGACCCTGAACGCGGTCGCGTCAGTGGGGAACCGCCAGGCCGGTCTCGCGTCGGGACTGCTCAACACCAGCCAGCAGCTCGGCGGCTCGGTCGCCCTGGCGGCGCTGGTGAGCGTCGCCGCCACCGCCACTCGCCACAGCCTGGCCCAGGCCGCGACGAGCACGCTGACCCCCTCGCACTCGACGCAGCTCGCGGCCGAGGTCCACGGATTCCAGAGCGCACTGCACGGCGGTGTCCTCGCGGCCGCCCTCGCCTTCGTCATGGCGCTCTTTCTCCCACGAACGTCGCGAGAGGCCGTGCTCGCGGTAACGGCCCCTTCGCTGGACCCCACGGCGTAGCCCTCGCGTGGAGCCAGCGATGAACACGCGTGAACCAGTCGAGCGACACGACTCTCGTCGCGATCGGCGCCCCCCGACCGCTAGCGTGAACTGATGAGGTACTCCTGTCTCGTGAGCCGGCTGCTCATGGTCGGCGTCGCCGTCGGCGTCGCGACCAGTCCTCTGCACCGTGCCGCGGTCAGTGGCGTGGCCATTGCCCTCGCGGTCGCCGCCACCTTCGCGTGGTCGGCGTGGGTACGCCACGACCTGGCGTCGTGCGCCGTCCCGAGCGCCCGCCGGAACCGGCGCGTACGCCACGCGCCGACGACGAATCGTACGGTACCCGTGCCGCCCACGGGACGCGTGACCTCCACGCACTCCACCATGAAAGAGAGAACCCCCCATGACCGATGACGCCCCCGCCAAGGTTGCCTTCCTCATCATCAGCGACGACCCCGCCCGAGCGGTGCCCGGACTCGTGATGGCCACACGCATGAAGGCCAATCGCGGCGTCGACATCCGCGTGCTGTTCTTCGGGCCCGCCGTGCGACTGGCCGCGAGCGGTCAGATCGACACGCAGCTGACCGAATTGCGCGCGGCCGGAGTCGGTCCCGCGGCCTGCCGCGCCAACGTGGAGCAGTACGGCGTCACCGAAGAGATCGCGCAGCGGCCCCTTGAGCTCCTCGCGGCGGGCGCCGAGGTTGAGGAGTTCGCACGCCTCGGCTACACGGTGGTGAGCTTCTAGTCCCGCGCCTCCCGGCCGTTGAGCCCGTTCGCGGGCGGGATCAACGGCCGGGAGACCGTGCTCGACCAAAGTCCAGGGACCAGGGACCAGGGACCAACGCCCCTAGCGCCGACCCACCTGGCGTCACAAGATGGTGATGACGCGGACGGATGATTCGCGCACGGGAACGAGTCGGGCGTGGACTACATCGCATTCATGCTGCGAGGTGTGTGGGCGAAGAAGACCCGTTCCATCGGGCTCGCCTTCGCTATCGCTTTCGCCGTCTTGATTGTCGTCACCCTTGATGTCACGAGCAGCAGCCTCGAGCAGTCGGCCGCGGCCATCATGTCAGTCGGCAAGTCCAACATCACCGTCGTCCAAAAGGGGGTGGCGGACGTCCTGTCGAGCACCATCGACCAGGGCGAACTCACGAAGATCCGCCACGTGCCTGGAGTCACCAGCGCCGTCGGCGTTCTCGTAGGCACCGAGAAGATCAACGCCAACAACCCGGTGTTCATCGAAATCGGCATCAACCCAACGGACCTCGCCGCCTTCGGCGTGACCGTGGTGGCCGGCCATCCGTACGGTGCCAGCGCCACCAACCAGGTGATGCTCGGGTGGCGCGCCGCCGCCAACCTTGGCCTGCACGTCGGTAGTCGGTTCCACGCTCTGGGCACGTGGAACACGGTGGTCGGCATCTACTCGACGGGCAACGCCTTCGGCGACGCCGGCGCGATGTTCCCGCTGCCCGCAGTCCAGGGCTACAACCGCCTCCCGGGCGTCGTGACCCTGGTCTTCGTCAAGGTGGTGAACGGCTCATCACCGCGAGCCGTCAACGCCGTGGTGCGTCGCATCGAGTACGCGATGCCCCAACTCACCACGATCACCACGGCCACCCAGTTCGGACGGGCGGACCAGACCCTCGTGTACCTCGAGGCGGCAGTCACGGCGAGCAGCGTGCTCGCCATCGCCATCGGCGCCGTCATCGTCGGTAACACGATGCTCCTTTCGCTCTTCGAGCGCACCCGCGAGTTCGGGCTACTGCGCGCCGTCGGCTGGACCCGTCGGCGCCTCATCGGACTGCTGCTCGGTGAGAGCCTGGTCCTAGCCCTGGTCGGCGCGGCGCTCGGCGTCGCCCTCTCCTTCGCCGCCATTGCGGTACTGGAACACATCCCCAGCCTGGCCGGGGTACTGCACGCGACGTTCACCGCCGACGCCTTCGCCCGCGGGCTCGCGACCGCCGTGGGCATGACCATCCTCGGCGGCCTGTACCCGTCGATCCGCGCCGCGCGACTCGTGCCGCTCAAGGCCCTCAGCTATGAGTGACGTCTCCAACGACCCGGCGAGCTCACGCGAAACCGTCGAGTCTCCTCTGGCGAGCGGCGAGATCGTGCCCGCCGTGGAGATGCGCCAAGTGACCAAGTCCTACGAGCGCGACACCCGGGCGCTCGACGAGATCGAGCTGCGAATCGGTGCCGGCGAGTTCGTCGCCGTCACCGGTCCGTCGGGCTGTGGGAAGTCCACGATGCTGCACCTCATCGCCGCGCTCGACGTCCCCACGTCCGGCGAAGTGCGCATCGACGGACGGGACCTGACCGCGTGGCACGACCTCAGCACCTACCGACGCGAACACGTCGGGCTGGTGTTCCAGTTGCACAACCTGCTGGCCAATCAGACGCTCCTGGCCAACGTCGAGGTCGTCATGTTCGGTACCGCGACCAGCGTCCGTGAGCGCCGCGCGCGAGCGCGCGAACTCCTCGCCCAGGTCGACCTCGCGGGCCGGGAACACCGCCGGCCCACCCAATTGTCCGGGGGCGAGCGCCAGCGAGTCGCGATCGCCCGAGCGCTGGCGAATCACCCAACCCTCCTACTCGCCGACGAGCCCACCGGCAGTCTCGACTCCGTCTCCGCCGCGCACGTGCTCAACCTCTTTCGGGCCGTGCACGCCACCGGTGTCACCATCATCCTCGTCACCCACGACCTGACGATTGCCGCCGCCGCCGAACGGGTCATCCACATGCGAGACGGCAAGGTCGTCGCGGACACGCCCGCCATCACGGCGAGCTGATCGCGCCACCGCACGGATCAGCGCGCGAGACGATGGGTCCTTGGACCCTGGACGCGATCCGTGAAACTACGTGTGCTCTACGTGACGACCGTGTGAACTGAGCCGTCACGGCGCGTGTGACAGGTGGTCCGCGCCACCGACTGGTGGAATCATGAAGGCACTCGTCTTCTAGGGACCCGGACAGAAGAGTTGGGAGGACGTTCCCAACCCGACGATCCAGCACCCGACCGACGTGAT
>JAJYNX010000111.1 GCA_021786095.1 Actinomycetes bacterium
ACCCCCGGCTCCTCGCCACTGGCGGCCTGCACGACTCACGCGTGGGCTACTGGGAGCCCGCGAAGTGGGTGCTGGCGCTGCGTGACGCCAATCCCGACAACGTCGCCCTGCTCAAGACCGACATGGGTGCCGGGCACGGGGGCCCGTCTGGGCGCTACGACTCGTGGCGCGACGAGGCGCAGATCATCGCCTTCCTGCTCGACTCCCTCGACGTGGCGACCAGCCCCCGCTCAGCCGGGTAGCCCCCAGGACGCGACGACCGCGAGGGCGTGGCCCGACGGCGTCGCGCCGTGGTGGCCCACCACCAGGTAGATGACGACGATCACCACGACCACCACCGCACCCACGAGCAGGGCGGCGCGACGCCACCGGCGCCGACGATGGTGCAGGGATCGCTCGAGCGCCCAGTGCTCGTCGTGGCCGCGGTGCGTCGTGGGTGGTACCAACTCGTCCGAGGACGACGGCGCGTCGCCGAAGACGTACTCGCGATCGGGGTCCAGGCGCGGTCGCGGCGGCTCGGTCGGTGCGGTCGGCTCCTCGGGGTCGCCACGAAGGAGCCGCACTCCCCGCGCGCTCGCGTAGGGCGACTCCGGTGGCTCCACGGGGCCGGCCGCGCGCGCGATCGTCGACGGGATGGCCCGGTCGCGATATCGACGCCAGCCGCGCCGCACGAGCTGGCCCACCACACCGGCGGCGAGCAGCGCGACCAGGACGATCCCGACCACTCGCGACGACGTGCTGGTCCCCAGCATCGCGGAGAACGTCGTGGCCCACACCATTCGCACCACTCGAAGCGTAGTGAGTCGTGGACCCGACGGTGAGCGACGGATCGCGTTCGTGGTCCTCGCGCTGGCGCTGGCGCGCGGGGCGTCTAGGCGAGGCGGCGATACTCGCCGCGGTAGTAGAGGAGGGGCTGCCCGGACCCCACCACCGCGTGGTCGATGGCGACCACGACGACGTCGTGGTCGCCGTGCGTGGCCAGCGCGACGATGCGCCCCTCGAAGTGGGCCAGCGCCCCGTCGAGCCACGGCGACCCGCCCGGCGCGGGGGTCCAGTCCGCGTGCGCGAACTTGTCGACGCCACTCGTCGCGAAGAGCCGCGCGACGTCGGCCTGTCCGTCGCTCAGGACGCTCACGCCCACGACGTTGGCGTCGCGCACGCGCGGCCACGACTCTCCCGTGTTACCCGCCGCGAAGGACGCCAGCGTGGGGTGCAGCGAGAGCGACGCGAACGTCTGGCACGTGAAGCCCACTGGTCCGTCATGCGCGAGGCCCGCCACGACGACCACCCCGCTAGCCACCCGGCCCACGACATCCTTGAACTGGCTGGCGGTCAGGGGTGACATGGCCCGACCCTACCGGGCGCCGGTCGCCATCGAACCCGCCAGGCGCACCACGTTCCCGTCGCGCTCGACGAGCCCGTCGCGAGTGAGCGACGCCAGCGCGTCATCGAGACGCGCGGCCGTCAGCGGAGCCAGGTCGCGGCGCAGCTCGGCGAGCGTGCGAGGCCCACGCTCTCTCGCCTCGCGCAGCAACGCGCCACGTACCTGGCGGCGCGACCCCTCGAACGGCGCCTGGCGGCGCGACACCCCCGCACTGGTCGGTGCCGGGTCCCCGCCGCCCTCACGGCGCCACCGACACACTCGCGCGAGAGGACAGCCCTCGCAGAGTGCGCGGGAGCGACAGTGCCCGGCGCCCACGTCGAGCATGGCCTGGTTGAAGGGGGCGCTGGCCGCCCGGCCCATCAGCCGCGCGCTCTCGCGCGCCGCCTCCGCGCGACCGAGCGCGCGATTGGCCCACGCCCGCGCCAGGACCCGCCCGACGTTGGTGTCCACCACCGCTACCGGAGCGTGGAACGCGAAGGACGCGACCGCCGAGGCCGTGTAGGCGCCGACACCCGGCAGGGAGCGAAGGTCCTCCAGCGACGAGGGCACCTCCCCGGCGAAGCGGGAGACGATCAGCCCGGCGGCGGCGTGCAGGTCGCGAGCGCGGCGGTGGTAGCCCAGACCGGCCCAGGCCGCGAGCGCGTCGGACAGGGGCGCGTCGGCCAGCGCCACCGGGGTCGCGAAGCGCTCGAGAAAGCGCCGCCAGGGGTCGACCACGCGCGAGGTCGCCGTCTGTTGCAGCATGACCTCACTGACCAGGATCGCCCACGGATCAGGATGGTTGATCCACGGCAGATCTCGCCGCACGCGCGGCGCTCCCCGGCGCAGCGCCCGGCGAAAGTCCGCGGCGGCGTCAGTCCCAGACGTCGTCACCGTAGGGGCGCTGGCGCGCCGGGGCGGCGGCGCGGCGCCACACCATCACCTTGCGGCGGAAGTAGCACACCTCGCGGCCGTCCTGGTTGAACCCCTTGGTCTCCACCGTGACGACGCCGCGATCGGGCTTGGAGGAGGACGGCGTCACCGCCACCACGCGCGTCTCGGCGTAGATCGTGTCGCCGTGGAAGGTGGGATGGCGATGGATGAGTGACTCCACCTCCAGGTTCGCGATGGCCGAGCCCGATACGTCGGGGACGCTCATGCCCAGCACCAGCGAGTACACCAGGTTGCCAACCACGACGTTGCGTCCCTGGACGCTCTCGTGCTCGGCGAACCAGGCGTCGGTGTGCAGAGGGTGGTGATTCATGGTGATCATGCAGAACAGGTGGTCGTCGGCCTCGGTGATGGTCTTGCCGGGCCAGTGGCGGTAGACGTCACCGACCACGAAGTCCTCGAGGTGGCGACCGAAGGGACGCTCGTGGCTACTCACCGCCCCAGTCTGCCACCACGCGCGGGCGAGGGCACTCGCGGCGACGCGCTACTCGGCCAGCTCCGCGGGCGGGCGCGTGGTGAAGGACACGTCGGCCCCCACCAGGCTCTCGCCGTCGATCACCAGACGCCAGGTGTAGCGCGAGCCGGCGGCCAACGGGATGGGGCCGAAGTTGACCGCGATCGGGACGTCCACCGGCGTGCCCACCGGCACTCCCGACGGCTCGCTCGCGGAGAAGTCGCCGCGCACCTCGATGCTCTGCGCGCCTTCGGGCGTGTCGAAGGTGACCAGGTTGCCGTCCGCGTCCTCGAGGAACAGCTCCCAGTGGTGCTGCGCGTCGAACTCGTGCCAGTCGACCCCGACCTTGATCGCCACCGCCGAGGGGACCGCCTCGGGTCCGGTAATCGACCAGCCGCCGCCCAGGATGTAGAGCTTGCCGTCGGCCACCTGGGCCGCGTCCGCCAGGAGCATCGTCACGTTCACGCGGCCAGCCTACGCGGGCCGCGTCGAGCCCGCGAAAACCGGTAGTTTCTGACCATGGCCCCGACCGACCACCCGGACCCCTTGGAACTCATCGATCGCGCCCAGGCCGTGCTGGATGGGGCCGCCGCGTCGCTGCGCCGCCTCGGCGGCGTCGACGCCCACGAGACCTTCGCCTACGACCTGGCCCACGGCGCCAGCGCGATCGCCACCGCCCGAGCGATCAGGGCCTACGCGGCGCGCGGCGCGCTCGAGACACACCTCGCCGACGCCTTCCTCGGTCTGGCCCTGAACGACCTCGCCACCCGGGTGCTCGGCCGCGAGGACCTCTGGGGTGTGACGCCGGACTGGTTCTCTCACTTCCGCGACTTCGTGGCGCACGAGCGCCATCCGGCGAGGCTCGCCGCCCTGGCCGACACGCCGGGACCACGGCACCTCGATCCCGAGTTCGAGATGGCCGCCGCGACGTTCCACCGCTTCGCGCTCGAGCAGGTGCGACCCCACGCCGAGCACGTGCACCGGGCGAACGCCGACATCCCCGAGTCGATCATCGACGGGCTGCGCGACCTGGGCGGCTTCGGCCTCTCGGTGCCCGAGGAGTTCGGCGGCTTCGCCACCGGGGCCGAGTCCGACTACCTCGCCATGGTGGTCGCCACCGAGGAGCTGTCCTGGGGCAGCCTCGGCATCGGGGGCTCGCTCATCACCCGACCCGAGATCATGGCGCGCGCCCTGCTCAGCGGCGGCACCCCCGCCCAGCGCGCCTACTGGCTGCCGCGCCTGGCGGAGGGCACGTCGCTCGCAGCCATCGCCGTGACCGAACCCGACTTCGGTAGCGACGTCGCGGGCATCACCACCTCGGCGACGCGCGTTCCCGGCGGTTGGCGGCTGCGCGGCACCAAGACCTGGTGCACGTTCGCCGCGCGCGCCGACGTCCTGGTCCTCCTCGCGCGCACCGACCCCGACCGCTCGCGAGCCCACCGGGGTCTGTCGCTGTTCCTCGTCGACAAGGAGCGCGGCGACGGGCACGGTTTCGTGCTGCACCAGGACCCGCGTCCCGACGACCCGACCGCCGGCGAGGGCCGGCTCGAGGGACGACCCATCGACACCATCGGCTACCGGGGCATGCACTCCTACGAGCTCAGCATCGACAACTGGTTCGTCCCCGACGATCACCTGGTCGGCGGGGAGGAGGGGCTCGGTCGAGGCTTCTACTACCAGATGGCCGGTTTCGAGAACGGTCGCCTGCAGACGGCCGCTCGGGCGGTCGGCGTCATGCAGGCCGCCTACGAGGCGGCGTTGGACTACGCCCGCTCCCGCGTGGTCTTCGGGCGGGCCCTGATCGACTACGAGCTGACGCGCGTCACCCTGGGCACGATGGCCGCGATCATCCAGGGCTCGCGCCAGTTCGCCCTCGAGGTCGCCCGGCTGATGGCCCGCGGCACCGGCACGCTCGAGGCGTCCATGGCCAAGGCCTACGTGTGTCGCGCCGCCGAATGGGTCACGCGCGAGGCGCTACAGATTCACGGCGGCATGGGCTACGCCGAGGAGTACCCCGTCAGCCGCTACTTCGTCGACGCGCGGGTCCTGTCGATCTTCGAGGGAGCCGACGAGACGCTGAGCGTGAAGGTGATCGCCCGGCGCCTGGTCGAGGGCGCCTGACTGGTCGAGCTCAGCTCGCTGAGCGGCGCAGGCCGGCCCGCTCGCCGCGCGTGACGAACTTCGTGGCCATTTTGCGGCTCGCCTCGTCGATCATCTCGTCACCGAACATGACCGCACCGGTTCCGCGCTCCTCGGTGGCGACGCGGTAGGCCTCCAGGATGTCCCACGCGCGGTCGAACTGCTCCTGAGTCGGTGAGTAGACCTCGTTGAGCACGAGCGCCTGATCGGGGGTCAGCGCCCACTTCCCGTCGTAGCCGAGCACCCGCGTACGCTGCGCGAAGGCTCGCAGCTCGTCGAGCTCGCGCACCTTGAGGAAGGGGCCGTCGATCACCTGCAGCCCGTTGGCCCGCCCGGCGACCA
This sequence comes from Actinomycetes bacterium, assembly GCA_021786095.1. GTDB lineage: Bacteria > Actinomycetota > Acidimicrobiia > Acidimicrobiales > RAAP-2 > RAAP-2. The sequence continues at coordinate 5,250 of JAJYNX010000111.1, forward strand.
GGATGCGCGAGAAGACGTAGTTGAAGTGGTCGCCCGGGTACTCGGGGATCGCGACGCCACCCGTCAGCACCGGCATCTCGAGCGAGGCGGCGAAGTCGGCGGGCCCGAAGATGATGGTCTCGAGTCGCGGCGACGCGGCGCAGATCTCGTCGACGTTGATCAGCCCACGCGCCGTCTCGATCTGGGCCTCGATGCCGACGTGGCCCACCGGCAGCCCGACCTGACGCTCGACCTGGGTCAGCAGCAGGTCGAGCGCGACCACCTCGGCGGCCGACTGGACCTTGGGCAGCATCACCTCGTCGAGGCGCTCGCCGGCCCGGCCGACCACGTCGATGACGTCACCGTAGGTCCAGGCGGTGTCCCAGGCGTTCACGCGCACGCAGAGCACGCGCTCCCCCCAGTCCTGGGTACGGATGGCGTGTACCACCTTCTCGCGCGCCTCCACCTTCTCGGCCGGGGCCACCGAGTCCTCCAGGTCCAGAAAGGTCATGTCGGCGACGGCGGTGGGGGCCTTGGCCAGGAAGCGGTCCGAGGACCCCGGCGTGGAGAGACACGAGCGGCGCGGTAGGGAACGGGAGCGAGCGGACATGGGGTCGAGCCTATTCTCCCGGGCCGCCTCCTGGGATCTACAGCCCCGCGAGGCGGCGTAGCGCGCGGGCCAGCGCGGCGTTGTCCTCGTCGCCGTAGCCCTCGCCGATGAGGCCGTCCTCCAACGTGGCGGCCAGCGACGTGACCGGCAGCGTGGCCCCCACCGCGCGGGCCAGCTCCAGGGCGATGGCCAGGTCCTTGCGGTGCAGGCGCAACTTGAAGCCGAGCGGGTACTCGTTGTCGATCATGCGACCGGCTCGGTTCGACAGGACCCACGACCCCGCGGCACCCTCGCGCAGGGCCCCGAGCGAACGCGAGACGTCGAGGCCCGCCTTCAGTCCGAGGGTGACGCCCTCGGCGACGGCGAGGTAGACCCCCGCGAGGATCACCTGATTGAGCGCCTTGGCCCACTGACCTGATCCGACCGGACCCAGGTGCGTCACGGTCGTCCCCATGGCCCGCAACAGCGGCTCGGCGCGCGCGACATCGTCGTCGAGTCCCCCCACCATGATGCTGAGGGTTCCCCGCGTCGCGCCCTCGCTGCCACCCGAGACTGGCGCGTCCACCAGCCCGACGCCTCGCGCACCGAGCCGATCGGCGAACTCGCGGGTGCGCTCGGGACTGATCGTCGAGCAGTCCACGACCAGCGACCCGCGCGCGAGCCCGGCGGCGAGCCCGGCGTCGGCGAAGAGGACCGACTCGACGTCCGGCGAGTCGGTCAGGGAGAGCACGACCACGTCGCAGCGCCGCGCCAGCTCCACGAGCGACCCCGCGGCCCGCGCGCCGCGCTCGACGACCGGCGCGACGCGCGTCGCCGTGCGGTTCCACACGGTCACGTCGAACCCAGCGGCCACGAGGTTCTGCGCCATCGGCGCTCCCATGACGCCGAGCCCCACGAATCCCACCCGTGGCCCGACGTCGCGCCCCGCTGTGGTCGTCGTCGTCATCGTGCCTCCACTCGTTCGACTTCAGGGTACTCATACGGCGACGCCACGCGCGCGCACGTGCGTGGCGGCGGAGCCGCTCTCGGGCAACCCTTATGACCAGGTACGACACGACGAGGCAGTGCTCGTCGGAGCCGTGCGCAGCCCCCCAGCCAGTAGGGTGGTCCCCGTGTTGGACGCCGAGCGCCCCGGGCGCCTCTCGGCGCCGCGTCGGCGGATTCGACGCGCCCCCAGGGTCGTGACCGCCGTGGCCGTGGCGCTCTCGATGGTGGCATCGACCGCAGTGGCGTCGACGGCTCTGGCGACCTCACACGCGGGGGCGTCGACCGTCGGCAACGAGCGAGCCAAGGCCGACATCCTCTACCACCAGATCCAGGACATCACCTCACGCGTCGGAGTGCTCGGCCAGCGCTACGACGAGGCGCACGTGAAGTTGGAGCGACTGAACAACCTCATCGTCAACACCAAGTCAGTCGTCGCCTCGATCCGGCGCCGCGTCACCCGCGGCAGTGACGAACTGCGAGCCGACGCCGTGTTCATCTACGTCACGAACGGTGCGGCGGCCTCGGGCAACCCACTCTTCGCCAGCCGGTCGGCGAACCTCGGCGCCCTCAACGTCTACAGCGAACTGGCCCAGGGCAACATCGCCACGACGCTGGCGAACCTGGCGAACTACCGCCTCGAGCTGACCCAGGAGCGCTCGATCCTGACCAATCAGGATCGCGAGGCCGGGGCGGTCGAGCGCGCCGCGGCGCAGGCCTTCCACGAGGCGCAGAACCTCCAGCGATCGCTCCAGCAGTCCCTGCGCCAGGTGAAGGGCGCGATCGCCGCCTTCATCAGCCAGCAACAGGCCGCCGCGACGGCCGCGTCGCGCGCGACGCTCTCGCACGCCGCGCCGGTCGTCGGCTTCCCCGCACCGCCGCCCAACCCCCGAGCGGCGATCGCGATCCGCACGGCGCTCAGCTTCCTCGGCGTCCCCTACGTCTGGGGAGGCGCCTCACGCGCGGGCGTCGACTGCTCCGGCCTGATCATGCTGGCCTACGACGCCGCCGGCATCTACCTGCCCCACTACTCCGGTGCCCAGTTCGCCGACACCGTACGCGTGCCCCTCTACGACCTGCAGCCCGGTGACCTCCTCTTCTACGGGTACAACGGCGACGAGCACGTCGCGATGTACCTCGGACGCGGTGAGATGATCGAGGCTCCCTACACCGGGGCCGTCGTACACATCACGCCGGTACGACTCGGCTACGGCTTCGCGGGCGCCGGACGCCCCCGCGCGTGAGCGGCGTCCCCACCTCCTTCCACATCGGGCCGCTGCTCTTCCATCTCTACGGCTTCGGCCTGGCGATCGCCGCCTACGTCACCTACCTCTACATCGAGCGGCGACTGCGCCGCCGCGCGATCGCCACCGCCCCCCTGGCACGCTGGGCCGGCGTGATCGTCATCGTGAGCCTGGTCGGGGCGCGCGCGGCCAACGTGGCGACCAACTGGGGCTACTACTCGGGCCACCCCGGGCGATGGCTGGCCTTCTGGCAGGGCGGGATCTCGAGTTTCGGAGGCATCGGCTTCGCCCTGCCCGTGGCCCTCTACCTTCACCATCGATGGTGGCCCGAAACCTCGCTAGCCCGTTTCGCGGACGCCGTGGTGCCCGCCCTGGTTGCCGGCTGGGCGCTCGGGCGCGTCCTCGGTCCCCAGTTCATGGTCCAGGGCGGTGGACACCTCACGCACCAGTGGTTCGGCCTGCACTACGTCGGCCAGGTCGGCAAGCGCGTGCCGGTCCCGCTCATCCAGGGGGCCGAGGACGCCACGCTCTGGCTCGTCCTGCTCTGGCTCGAGCGGCGACACGTCGTGCGTCGCGCGGGCGTGCTCACCGCGATCGCCATGATCGCCTGGGGCATCGAGCGCACCGTGGACGAGCGGCTGCTGCTTGGCCAGCAGTCCCACAGCGGCTCGATCGGCGTCCAACTGGCTGGACTCGTCCTGTCCCTGGCGGGCGTCGTACTGTGGGTCCACCAGCATCGTCGGCGCACGCCAACTGGCGACGCTGACCCCGACGTCGACGCCGCGCCCGCCCGATCAGGGTAGTGACGTCACGGGCTCGAAGCGAGCGGTGAAGTGGCGCAGGGCGGGTGGCTCGTAGACCATCGCGTAC
>JAJYNX010000094.1 GCA_021786095.1 Actinomycetes bacterium
GCCGTCGACCCATCCCGGCACCAGGGTGAAACGCCGAGCGAAGGCCACCAGCCGGCTCGTGGAGCCCACCGAGTCGGCGAGGCGCTCGTCCAGCAGCCAGGACTGGCAGGTGGCCAGGCGGGGACGATCACTCGGCCACAGCCGACCGAGCTCCCCGCGCGCCGCCTCGAGGCTGGCGTCGACCGCGCTCGGCGAGAGGTCCGTGCGGTCGGGCACGTGCAAGCCGATCGACTCGGCCCCCGTCTCGAACGATGGTCCCCGGCGACGGGCCTCGCTCTCGTCGTACCAGGGGCGCGGCGAGAGGCTCCCCACGCCGAGGCGGACGCGGTGGTACTGCAGCGAGCCCACCTGCACCAGAACCCCACGCAGGATCGGCACCATCCACCAGGCCGCGTCGACCCCGGTCAGACCACGCCGCCGCTGGTGCAGCGCGGCGTGGCGCGCGAGCGCCCCCAGCGTGTCCGTCACCACGGGCGCCGCGGCGCCGAGGGCCGCCAGGTAGTCACGCAGGCGCGCCGCGTCGAGCGCGAACAGGTAGAACGGCGCGAGGCGCCCCGCCACGTCGTCGCGCGCGGCGTCGGGGCGCACGTCGAGCGGCGCATCGGGGTCTCCACGATGGCGCGAGACGTCGGCCAGCGCGGCGACCAGGGCCTCACGGCGCACACCGTCGGCGCGCCAGCGAGGCCAGGTCCCCGCGACCTCCTCGCGCGTCGCGTCGTCGACCCCGAGGGCCGCCAGGGTGTCGTCGAGCGTGGTCCGCGAGGCCGCCGCGACCAGTTCGCGCGCGTCCGCGAGGCCGTCACTCGGCGCGATCAGTGGTGCACCGTGGTCGTGGAGGCTCGGGATGTCGCCGGGTCCACCGCTCACGGCGCCTCTCCAGCGTCGAGTGGTCGGTACGACACTCCCGCCGCGTCGAGGCGTGCCAGGTGCGAGACCAGTCGCGCGCGAAACTCGGTGAGCGAGCCCGCGGTTCCCCAGACCACCTCGGCGAAGGCGGCCAGGCGCGGGAAGGCCATGTAGTCCAGATGGGCGACGTCGGCGATGTACTCGGTCCAGAGCTGCGCCTGGGCGCCGCGCACGCGCGACGCGAGCGGCCCCTCGAGCGCCTCGGGCACGACCGCGACGCCGTAGACGTCCTCCCAGGTGGTGCACTGCGGCGGGCGCGTGATGGCGACGGGCTCGCGAGGGTCGGCGCTGTTAGCCCAGTCGAAGTAGAGCCGCTGCTGAGCGGCCAGTACCACGTCGTGGCCCCGCCGGGCCGCCGCGACGGCGCGACCCACGTCACGCCAGGCGACGATGATGGTGGCCAGGTCGAGCGGTGCGTCCATCGCCTCGTCCCAGGCCAGCGCCTCGCGTCCGCGCTCGCGCAGCGCCGCGATCGCCCGCGCGCTGAAGAGCCCCTGGATCTGTCGGGGGTCGGTGAAGCCGTGCGCGGCCATGGTGGGGCGCGCGTGCTCCGACCACTCGTCGGTCGGGCACTCGTCGCCCCCGACGTGGACCGGTGAGCCCGGGAAGAGGTCGGCCACCGCGCCCACCACCTCCGCGACGAAGTCGAGGGCGCCGGGCGAGGGGGCGAGCACGTGCGGTGAGATCCCCCACCGCGTCGCCACCGACAGCGGCTCGGCCACGTTGGCGAGCGCCGGGTAGGCGGCGAGGACGGCCTGGGCGTGACCGGGCAGGTCCACCTCGGGCACGAGGGTGACGTGACGGGTCGCCGCGTGGGCCACGAGGCGCGCGACGTCGGCCTCGCGGTAGTACCCGCCGTAGGGAACGCCGTCGTCGCGCCCGTCCTCGGCGTGGCCGATCGGCGTCGAGGCCCGCCACGCCCCCACCTCGGTCAAGCGGGGCCACGCGCGCAGCGCCACCCGCCAGCCCTGGTCGTCGTTGAGGTGCAGGTGCAGGTGGGAGAGGCGGTGCGCGGCTAGCAGGTCGATCAGCCGGCAGACCTCGTCGACGTCGAAGAAGTGCCGCGCGACGTCCAGGTGCACCCCGCGCCAGGCGAAGCGCGGCGCGTCCTCGATTCGCACGCGCGCCAACGCCTGCGACGTCGCCGGCGCGGTGACCGCGGACCACCACGACGCCGGGGCGAGCTGGCGCAGCGTCGTGAGGGCGTGAGACAGGCCGGCGCCGTCGCTCGCGGCGATGGTGCTCGGGTCGTCCACGACGAGTCGGTAGGCCCCGGGGGCGAGGGACGCGTCCTCGTCCACGCGCAGGGCGGCGCCCCGCGCGACCCTGACCACGCGCCAACCCACCGCGCGACGCAGATCGCGCGCGAAGGTGTCCAGCTCGCCGTCGAAACGCGCCGGCGCCGACACCGTGAGCGGCGACGCCCACTGCACCGTGCCCCCGAGTGCGACGACCGCGCGCGGGCGCGGGAGTAGGTCGTCGATCACTCGGGGCGCACGGCGAAGCAGGCCGCCCGCTGGGTCGCCGAGACCGTCACCATCGTGGGGGTGGTGGTGCGGCAGTGCTCGGTGGCCAGCGGGCAGCGCGGGGCGAAGCGGCACCCCGGACCCGGGTCGATGACCTTCGGCGGCTCGCCCAGATCGGCGACCACCTCGTCACCCAGGGGGAGGCGCGGGTCGGGCGCCGTGGACATCAGCAGCTTCGTGTACGGGTGGCGCGGGGTGGTGATGACCTCCTCGCTGAGCCCCTCCTCGACGATGCGCCCCGCGTAGAGCACGATCATCCGGTCCGCGACGTAGCGCGCGCTAGCCAGGTCGTGGGTGATGTAGAGCAGCGAGACCCCGTCGCGATCGCGCAGGTCGCCCATCACGTTGAGCAGGCCGATGCGGATCGACACGTCGAGCATCGAGACCGGCTCGTCGGCCAGGATCAGCGCCGGGCGCGACGCCAGCGCCTGGGCGAAGCCGAGGCGCTGGCGCTGTCCGCCGGACAGCTCGTGGGGGTAGCGACGCAGGACGTCCGCGCCCGGGGTGAGCCCAACCCGCTCGACCAGGGCGACGGCCTCCTCGTGGCGCTGCGCGCGCGAGAGGTCACGCCGGTGCAGCGTGAGCGACCGGTCGAGGCTGTGGCCCACCCGCAGGACGGGATTGATCGAGCCGAAGGGGTCCTGGAAGACGATCGGCATTCGCCCGCGCACCGCGCGGCCCGGACGGCGCCCGACCGGTCGGCCCTCGAAGATCACGCGCCCCGCCGTGGGCGGGTAGAGCCCGGCGAGGACCCGCGCGATGGTCGACTTGCCCGACCCGGACTCGCCCACCAGGGCCAGGATCTCACCCGACGCGACGTCGAACGAGACGTCGTCGGTCGCGTAGAGCGAACCGCGCGAGCGGAAGCCCCCCACGCGGAAATGCCGCGAGAGGTGCTCCACCGAGAGGATCGTCTCACCCATCGTCCACCTCGTCGTTGACGAGGAAGCAGCGCACCGCGCGCCCGTCGGCCTCCACCAGGGCCGGTCGAGCGCTGCGGCAGCGATCGGTGGCGTGCGCGCAGCGCGGCGCGAACAGACAGCCCCGCGGCGGGTCCACCAGCGACGGCGGGTTGCCCGCGATGCCGGTGAGGGGCCGACGCTCGCCGAGCAGTGACGGGAACGCGTCCATCAGGCCGCGAGCGTAGGGGTGACGGGGTTCGTCGAACACCGCACGCGTCGCCCCGAGCTCGACCACCTCGCCGGCGTACATCACGGCCAGCCGGTCCGAGAAGTGCGAGACGACGCTCATGTCGTGGGTGACGAAGAGCACCGCGAAGCCGAGGCGGCGGCGCAACTCCTCGATCTGGCTCATCAGCGAGCGCTGGGCGACCACGTCGAGCGCGGAGGTCGGCTCGTCCATGATCACCAGCTTCGGCTCGAGGAGCAGCGCCATCGCGATCATGGCGCGCTGGCGCATCCCCCCCGAGAGTTGGAAGGGGTAGCTGCGCAGGTGCACCGGGTCGATCGAGACCATCGCCAGCACCTCGGCGCAGCGCTGCTCGATGCGTCGATCGTCCCAGTCGGTGTGGGCGCGGCAGACGTCGGCCAGCTGGGCCCCGATGGTGAGCGTCGGGTTCAGCGCGTTCATCGCGCTCTGCATCACGACCGAGATGTCGCGCCAGCGCGACTGGCGCAGGGTCTCGGCGTCCAGTGACGTGAAGTCCACCCCGCCGAAGAGGACCGACCCGCCAGTCAGCCGCGCCGGGTAGGTCAGCAGCTGGGCGATGGCGAAGAGCAGCGTGGACTTGCCGCAGCCCGACTCGCCCACGATCGCCAGGAACTCGCCCGGCGCCACGTCCAGGGACACGTGGCTCACCGCCTGCGCCGGCCCGGCCGCCGTGTCGTAGGCGACGCGCAGATCGCGCACCTCGAGGATCGACGTCACGCGTTCACCTCGGGGCGCGCGACCTGGGTCGCGGCCACCCCGGCGCCGGCGCCGGGGCGCCAGCGACGCCGACGTCGCGCCAGGCCGGCGACGGGGCGCAGGGCGGGGTTGGCGACCTCGTCGAAGGCGTAGTTGAGCAACGCGAAGGCACTGCCGAGCACCGCGATGGCCACCCCGGGTGCCAGGGCCCACAGGGGCAGGCCCGTGGCGAGCGCCTCGTTGTTCTGCGCCCAGTAGAGCATGGTGCCCCACGACTGCGTGTTGATGTTGCCCAGGCCCACGAACTGCAGACCCGACGCGGCCAGGATCGCGTAGAGGGCGGCACCGAGGAAGTTCGCCACGATGAGCGAGGTCATCGGCGGGATCAGCTCCACCGCCACGATGTACCACGTGGACTCGCCGCGGGCCTTGGCCGCCAGCAGGTAGTCCCGGTTGCGCAGTGACAGCGCCTGGGCGCGCAGCTGGCGAGCTCCGTAGGACCAACCCGTGAAGACCAGCACGGCGACCATCAGCCAGAAGCTCGCGCTCTTCACGTACGAGGTGATCACGATGATCAGCGGGAAGGTCGGGATCACCAGCACCACGTCGGTGAACAGCGACAGCACGTCGTCCAGGATGCCGCCGCTGTAGGCCGCGGTGATGCCGATCACCACCGACAGCACCGTCGAGAGCAGCCCGACGATCAGCGCGATGAACACCGACTGACGCGTACCCGCCATGAGCTGGGAGAAGACGTCCTGGCCGAAGGAGGTCGTCCCCAGCGGGTGGGCCCACGAGAGGCCCGCGCCGGGGGTGTAGATCTCGGCGGCCGGGTTGTCCGGTGTGAACCAGTTCGGGAAGATCGCGATCAGCAGCAGCACGAAGAGGATGATCGAGCCCACCAGCGCCTTCTTGTCGCGACGCAGGAAGCGTCCCGCGCCGCGCAGCGCTCGACCCAGGGACCGCACGGCGCTCACGTGGAGCTCCTCGTGCGCGGATCGAGGATGGCGGTGGCGATGTCCGAGAGGAAGATCGCGACGAGAACCGCCATGGTGATGAGCAGGAAGAGCGACTGCATGAGCGGGTAGTCCTCACTCTGCACCGCCTGCAGGAGCATGAACCCCACCCCGGGGTAGTTGAACACGTACTCCACCAGGATCGCTCCCGAGATGACGAAGCCGAGGGACATGGCGAAGCCCGTCAGGTTGGGCAGCAGGGCGTTGCGTCCCGCGTAGTGCCAGAGGATCCGACGCTCCTTCAGCCCCTTGGCTCGCGCCATCTTCACGTAGTCCTCGGCGATCACCGTGATCATGTTGTTGCGCATGGTCAGGATCCACCCACCGATCGACGTGATGAGGATGGTGAAGGCGGGCAGCACCGCGTGCATCGCGATGTCCCCGACGAAGCCCCAGGTCAGGGCGGGGCTGGCGGTCTCGCTATAGCCCCCGAGCAGCGGGAACCAGTTGAGCGTCAGGGCGAAGAGCCAGATGAACAGCAGCCCGACCCAGAAGTAGGGGAAGGCCGAGATGACGATGAAGGTCGGCGGCACGACCGCGTCCAGCACGCCGCCACGGCGCCACGCCACGATCGCGCCGATGGCGGTGCCGATGACGAAGCCGAGCACCGTGGCCACCCCCACCAGCCCCAGCGACCACGGCAGGGCCCGCAGGATGACCGTGCGCACCGGCAGGGGGAAGTAGCTGGTGGAGATGCCCAGGTTGCCGTGCAGCGTGTTGCCGATATAGGCGACGTAGGCCGCGGCGAGGCTCTCGTGGGTGTTCACCCCGAAGGCCACCTCCAGGGCCTTGAGCGCGCTCGGGTTCACGTGGCCGTGGAACTTGGCCATCATGGCCTCGGCCGGGTTGCCGGGCATGAGTCGGGGGATGAGGAAGTTCACCGTCAGGGCCGCCCAGAGGGAGACCAACAGGAACCCCACGCGGCGAACTAGGTACCTCATCGCCCCGACTCTGCCCGGTCTCGCTACTTAACCGGCTTGAGGTTGTCCAGGATGTAGCCCCAGTCGGGGATGTTGTACTGAGCCGGCTGCGCGTAGGGGTTCGACGCCGTCGGGAAGCCCGAGAACTCCTTCGGGTTGTACTCGTACCAGTCGACCTCTTCGAGCACCGGGATCACCGGCACCTGCTTGACCATGATCATCTGCAGCTGGTTGACGATCGCGTGCTGGCGCGCCGGGCTGGTGGTCGTGGCGTAGGCGTTCAGCAACGCGTCGGTCGCCGGACTCGAGTAGCGCTCCCAGTTCGACGCGGCCGGCTGGCCGATCGGGGCCGAGTTCTTCGAGTACAGCCACTGGCGCAACTCGTAGAACGGCGACGGTCCACCGCTCTCCACGTTGTAGGCCAGCTGGAACTTGCCGGCGTAGACGTCGGAGTAGAAGTTGGTCGACGCGATGGGGTTGACCGTGGTGGCGATGCCGACCTGGGTCAACTCGCTCGCGACCACCTGCATCGAGGCGATCCAGTCGGAGTAGCCGCCGTTGGTGATGATGGTGAGCGACAACTTCTTGCCGTTCTTCTCGAACACCCCGTTGACCAGCTTGTAGCCAGCGGCCTTCAGCAGCGCCTTGGCCTTCGTCGGGTTGTAGCTCGCTCCCACGGCCTTGGAGGCGGCGGGGTTCACCCACGACTTGAAGGTCGGCGCGACGATCCCCACCTGGCTGGCCGGCGGCTCGTACCCGTACTCACCGATCTTGGAGACCCGCGGACGGTCGATGGCGTAGCTGATCGCCTGGCGCACCGCCAGGCTGTTGAGCGGCGCCGACTTCAGGTTCGGGAAGAGCGACACGTTGGCCACCGGCGGGAACCAGTAGCTGTTGCCCGGCTTCTTGGCGACGTAGTAACTCTTGATGTTCGGGATGAACTGGGCCCCCCACTGGGACTGGCCCGTGGCCAGGTACTCGTTGCAGGTGTTGTTGGTCAGGAACGCCGGCATGTTGACCGTCTTCACCTGCGCCTTGCCCTTCTGCCAGTAGTGGGGATTCGCCGTCCACTGGATGTTCTGGGGCGTGCACTTGCTCATCAGGTACCCACCGGTGCCGATCGGGTTGGAGATCGGGTCGGTGACCGGGTTGGCGATCTTGCTCCAGATGTGCTGGGGCACGATCGGCACCTGGTCCGCCACGTAGTAGAAGTACGGCACCGCCGGCGCCTTGAAGTCGAAGACCACCTTGGTGGCGCCGACCTGGTGCACGCTCGACAGCACCGACCACACCGCGTTGGTGTCCAGCGCCGGGTACTTCTTCAGCAGGTTGAACGTGTACGCGACGTCCGCGGCCGAGAACGGCACTCCGTCAGACCACTTCACCCCTGAGCGAATCGTGAAGGTGAGCGTACGGTCGCCGTTGGACCAGGCGTAGTTCGTCGCGAGCCACGGCGTGACCTTGCCGTTCTGCAGCGAGTTGATGAAGTCCAGCGTCTCGTAGGTCACGCCCACCGAGTACGGCGACGACGACGGATTGAACGGGTTGAACGTGCAGGGCCACAGCATCCCTTGCTCGTTGGCCAGATTCAGCGGCACCTGGGACGCTCCCGCGACCGATGTGCCGACGAGTCCGGGGGCCACGACCACGCAGGTCGCGGCGACGAGAGCGAGGACTGTTCCCACCAGCCCCGCCCGAAGCTTGTATCTCACGCTGACTCCTCCCTGGTGGGATCGGCGATCCCCCCCTGTACGAAATGAACCCGCTCGCCGCCGATCACCCGCAGGTCACCGACGGTTCGAGCGCCGCTCACGGACTCACAATATGTGAACTATTAACATAAATCAACGGCACTTTGAGATTATTTCACAAATTTTGTGATATTCACGAAACATTGCGGTAACACGCCTCATCAGGCGGACAGCGTCACCTTGGCCAAGCCGGGCGCGGTGTCGATCGGGCGGCCGCGTCGCTCGCCGAGGCGCAGGGCCAGCACCTGGCCGAACACCACGTCGACCAGGCCGAGCGTCCAGTTCGGGGCGTCGTCCACAGTGACGCGCGCGTCACCGGCGGACGTCGCCCGCGACGCCGGCGCCAGCACGGTCGTGGTCAACCCCGTCGCCCGCGAGCCCTCCAGCACCTCGGCGGCCAGCGCGTCGCTCACCTCGTCGGTGACGACCAGCAGCAGCGCCGCTCCCTCCCCGTCGGCGCCGATCGGCCCGTGCAGGAAGTCGGCCACCGAGAACGCCTCGGCCCGCACTCCGGCGACCTCGCGGACCTTGATCGCGATCTCGCGCGCCGCGGCGTAGCCGACGCCGCGCCCGACCACCGTCAGACCCGTGCGCACCTCGAGCAGGGGATCGGGCACCTCGCGCGCCAGCAGGTCCTGCACCGCGGCGTCCACGACGTCGCCGAGGACGTCCAGCCCCGACAGGGGAGCGCCGCGCAGCGCCGACGTGAGCTGGGCGAGTGCGTGCCAGGTCGTCGAGAACGTCTTGGTCGAGGCCAGTGCGCGCTCGGGGCCGGCGGCCAGGTCGATCACGACGTCGGCCACCTCGACCAGGGGAGACCGTACGTCGTTGGTGATGACCACCGACGGACGTCCCTGGCGGCGAGCGTGAGCCAGCACGTCGCCGATCCCCGGTGAGCGACCCGACTGGGAGATCGCCAGCACGCCGG
>JAJYNX010000053.1 GCA_021786095.1 Actinomycetes bacterium
GACGATCCCCGAAGGGGGCGGGGGGTTCACCGGACCCGGCGTCTTTCGCGGCGCGCGCGGTGCCGTCCCCTACGTCGTGGGGACCCAGGCCGCGATCTACGTCACACGTAACGGCGGGCACTCCTTCACCCCGGTCTACCCGCCGGGCCCGCCGCGACCGTGGGCGGTGGACGTGATCTCGCCCACCCAGTGGCGCCTCACCCTCGGCCGCCAGATCCTGGGCACCAACGACGCGGGCGCCTCGTGGTTCACTGTCACCAGCTCCACCGTGCTGCACGTCACCACCTACCAACCGGGGGCTCCCCCGGGCGGCGTCGTCACCTTCACCACCGCGAGCGACGCCTGGCTGCTCGAGAACGCCGGCGGCTCGAACGCCGTGCTCCTGCGCTCGAGCAACGGGGGTCGCTCGTGGCGGCGCGTCGCGGTGCCCGGCGTGGGGTGACCCTACCCGGTTCCCCCGTGACGGTCGCTCGAGCGGCGCCGCGTGCGACGCGAGCGCCGGCGCGGGCGATCAGTAGCCGTAGCCGCTCTTGGTGGTGGTCGTGGTCGTCTTCTTCGTCGTGGTGATGGCGCCGAGGTGCGCCACGTGGAAGTCGGCGACGTTCTGGCCGCTCACCTCGTCACGGCGCGTGTCGCTCCTGAAGAGGTAGAGGGGCAGTCCGCGGAAGGTCACTTGGCGCTGGCCGTTGCTGCGGGTCATCACGCCGATGCCGCTCACCCCCCGCCCGAGCGGGACGACCCCCTTGGCGACCACGAGCGGCGGCCACACCGCCAGGCAGCTCCCCGCGCAGTTGGAATGATCCCTCGAGTCGCGCCCGTAGGTGTAGAGCGCGAACCCCCGGGTCGTCACCAGGACGCGGCCGTCGTGGGGACTCTTCCACAGGGTCACCACCACCTCACGGCGCACGCCCGCCTGGGCCGGGGCGCTCACGGCGACCACGCCGGACGTCGCGAGCAGGCTGAGCACGCCGACGGTCGCGGCCACTCGGGCCACGCCCCCGTGACGGTGACGTCCACCACGTAGTGCACTAGGTACTTTCGTCACTTTCTCCACCTCCTTCTTCCGGGAGAACCCCTAGGCCGAGCGTAGGAGGCTCCGGGTAACCACGGAAGAGCACCCAATATGAGGAGCGACCTCTTCCGTGCGGCGCACACCTCAGGGCTCCCACGGGTGTTCGAGAGACCGGCGGGGGCGCTCGAGGACCGGGGTTGTCGGGCGGGTAGGGGTCGGGGTGGCCGCGTACCAGGGGAAGGCGATCGCCGTGGAGGACTAGGCGCTGACTGGGCGGCCGGCACCCGGCGGCCGAGTACACGGATCGGGCGCCACGAGCACGACTCGGCGACAACTCGGCCGAGGTCGCTCGCGCGCGCGGTGCGCATCGAGCTCCACCGACTACGGTCGGGGATCGGCCCCGCGACGTAGGGGACGGGCTACCATTCGCAGTAGCGGGAGATACGAACATGTGTTCGATACAGGAGCGGCGCGCATGACGAGCACCACGATCACGAGCAATCAGCGTCGTCTTCTCGCGCTCTGCGCCATCCGCATCGACCATCAGAGCGTCGACTGGAGTCTCATCGCCCGCGAGGCACAGTTCGCTGAGGGGCTCGACCATCTATGGAATGGACGGATCCAGGAGCGCAGTGCCATCGCTGACGCGTCGCGAGGAGTTCTTCGCCAAGGCGTCAGTCGGCCAGATGAGTTGTTCGAGCGCGTCGACGCGGAGATGGCCGCGGCCGAGGGAGTTGGCGCGTCACTCGTCACGGTCCTCGAGGACGGCTACCCCGCCACCCTGAGGATGATCCCCAACCTGCCACCGTTCCTCTTTGTCCGTGGCGACCTTCGAGAGGAGGACGCCCGCTCCGTGGCGGTCGTTGGAACGCGCGACGCGTCAGAGGCTGGCGTTCGCCGCGCTCAGCGAATGTCGCGGCTCCTCACGACGCGCGGCGTCACGGTCGTCTCTGGACTGGCCCGTGGCATCGATACCGCCGCCCATCGTGCGGCCCTCGACTCTAGGGGGCGGACCATCGCCGTGCTCGGCACCGGCATCACGAAGTGCTATCCAGCAGAGAACCGCTCTCTCGCGGACGAGATCGCGGTCCACGGCGCGGTCGTCTCGCAGTTCTGGCCCACCCGACCGCCGGGGCGCGACACCTTCCCCCGACGCAACGTCGTCACCTCCGGGCTCAGCCAGGGCACCGTGGTCATCGAGGCATCGAGCACGTCCGGAGCCAAGATGCAGGCACGTCTCGCACTAGAGCACGGCAAGAAGGTCTTTCTCGTCCGGTCGCTGGTCACCGAGCAGAGTTGGGCGAAGACCTACGTGAACAAACGGGGAGCGATCGAGATCGATGACGTCGACGATGTCATGCGACACGTCGCGTCGCCCGACAGCATCCGTCGAGCGAGCGAGCAGCGCCAACAGCTGACCCTCTCGCTCCTGTAGGCGAGGTGCCCTCTCTGATCGAGCCCGTCGGCCCACCGCGGGGATTCCCGAAGTGCCCGCAGTGCGCATACCGACGAAACGGGCCCGCGGCTATCTGTCTCTCGTGCTCCAGGAAATCCTTCGAGAACGTGACAACGCAGGCGTGCCGGGTATGCAGCCAGGTCATGGAGCACGGCGTCTGTCCGAACCCGCTATGCGCCGACCCGAGCCGACAGATCACGAGGATTCGGGCGATCGCCTACTACTCCGGCGACCTCGCGACGATGATCAAGCGATACAAGTACCAGGGGAAGGTCGGCTGGTCGCTGCTCTTCGGTCGTCTGCTCGTAGCCTGGCTCGTCGAGAACGGCCGGGCCAATCGGCCCGACCTCATCGTCGCGAACCCAACCTTCCACGACGCTGGCAGTCCCTCTTCCGGCCATACCGAGCGCGTTCTCGAAGCCGCGGCCCGCGAGGACCTGCTCGACGAATGGCCCTTCGACGCGGCGGTCCCCCGAGCGGTCGTCAAGACACACGCGACGCCTACGTCCGCTGGCAAGTCGGCGACGGAGAAACGGGAGGCCGCAGCCCAACTGCGACGCGCGCTTCGAGTCCCCGAACGTGCCCGAACACAGGGTCGGCACGTGCTCGTGTACGACGACATCTGCACGACCGGCCACCAGCTCGACGCGGTTGCCGACGTGCTGATGAGCGAGGGTGGCGCCGCCGATGTCGAAGCCGTGGTCTTGGCACGCGCCCCGTGGAGGATCTCGGCGTAGCGAAGCGAACGAGCCAACAGCAAGCACCGCTCGCCCGCGGGCAACGCTGACGGCTACCACGAAACGTGCCGCGCCGAACACGTAACAGTCCGCGCCGCATCCCCGGACGACGAATGCCTCATGTACCGGCGCCAGACCGTCGTCGCCAACCCTCGCGAATACCGTCGACACCTCAATCTGGACAGCGCCGGTACTGGCCCAACCCGCGCGCGAAACTCTTCGTTCTCTCGCCACTCGACGCCTCGTCCACTTGGCGCTGAACTCGCATTCGCCCTCTCACGTCACGCCGCATCGGGCGCGACACCTCCCGCCGAGTAGGTACTCACCGCCGCGGTCCGGTTAACAACCGACTCTCAGTGGTGCCATCGCACATCGGTGACAAGCCCGCCTAGGTCGCACTCACCATCATGAAATTGCGCTGCCGTCACGAGCCACGAACCTTCTCCGTTGACCGCGCCACCGCGCCACCTTCACCAGTTCAGTAGTGCGTGTCCATGAGCAAGCCCCTGAAGGGACACCGCCTTCGGCTCGGTGCTCGTAGAGAACTCGCTGCGCCACGCCCGATACCACGAACGCTCCCCGCCGGGCGCACACGTTCCCCTTCTCCGCGCCGGCCAAATTCGAGGAACAAGAGGCAAACGATGCCTGGACGATCTTGAGCCGGCACCGTCGCCTCTACCACGGCGTTCTGGTGAGGACGCCGTCGGCGCACGCTTCACGTCACTGTAGAACTCAATGAAGCGTGCACCGACGGACGAACTGGTGCGTCCGTAACACTCCGCCTACTCATCTACTACTTGTACACCCCGTACCCGTTCGGCGTCGTCAGAGCGTTAAACGTGTGAATCCCCGCGTAGGTTCCCTGATCCATGAGTGTCGCGTAGTCACCCCACACGCAGTATCCACCGGGAGGCGGTGTATCCGTTAACGCGCACGACGAACTCCAGACGATCTTGTAGTGCCAGACGTATCCCGATCCACCGGGAACCATGCCATTACTCTCATTGTCGACCCACGCGCCCGCGCACGCCGTCGCTGAACCGAGGTCGTTGTTACAGTTGTTCCACGCGGCATTCCACTTCATAATGAGCAGATCATTCACTGATCCGAACGTGTAGGCGGAACAACTGACCGTGGCTATATTCTCAGACGCACACCACTGCGCATACGTCCCCACGAAGGTATTTGCGGTCCAATTGTACCCGTACTGATTGAAGCCTCCTGACGTGCCAGCTGACGCTGGAACAGAACTAAATCCAACTAGGGAGGTTCCTGATAATAGAAGTATCGGCACCATCCACTTAAACATTTTCCCCATAGTTTACACTCCCCCTTTCAGGAGGATCGTACCATCGCATCGCCCCATCAGCAAATGGGAAGTTTGGCCCTCTCTCTGCTTGAGCTTCGAACACGCCAGCCAGAAAATCCCGACTAGATGATAAGGATATGCGAGAGTTCTCATAGGTTTGTCGGGCCGCAACAGCACTCGATACTCCACGGTGCAACGGCAAAGAGCCCATAGGTCTGAGGCGCACCCGGGACGACAGATCTCACCAGCACAGCGTGGACGCCACGAATTCCTGTCATGGGCCCGAAACGACCGAGTCGGCCCAGTACCGCCGGCTGCGCTGCGACGGCGAGTTGCCCGGTGTTTCAGGGTTTCGAACGCGAGGAGGACCACGCGAAGGAGATCGTGGCCGACATCAGGGTTTCGCGCAGCAGGGGGATCGGTGGGCGAATGGTCCGACCATGGTCGCCCGTCCCGGAGAGTAAGGAGGATCCTTACGTATCGTGGTCGATCGGCGTTCGGCCCCGATATCACGGTCGTCGTGGTGAACGATGAGTAGAAGTTGCACCGCTGACCACACGAGTTCACCACAGCATGCCCCCGAAAGACATCCAACAGGCGCCAGGGTCGGGCCAGTCGAGACGCACGCTACGGCACCTCCGGAACGCCGGAGAGCCAGAAATTCACGATCGCGAAGACACGACGATCCAACGCGGGCACGAGTTTGCTTCGGGTGGTCTTGCGCCACGGTACGTCCATCTGAGCCAGCGTGGCTATTGGCACCTGAGTTCGCAAAATTCCTTGAACGACCGCCGCGATCTCGCGGTCGCACCCGCCACGGAGTGGGACAACTTCGCCGTCTCGAGTGATTGCCCCCCACGAGTAGTCGACTCAGTGCCGCGAGGCGGCAATCCCGCAGCAACTCATGCCGATCTCATCGATGATGGTGCGGCTCGTCCGCGCGATCCCGATACAGATGGCCTCGCGCAACAACGCAAGGTCGCACTGTCCCGCGATCGCTCCCATCCTCAGTCACAGAGACTCGCGCCTTCGCGACGCCGGGCCGAGTAGTCAGGACTAACGGCGCGCCGGCTTGGCGACCTTCATCACCGCCGCCGCCACCGCCGACACCACGGTGGGATTGAAGACCGTCGGTACGATGTAGTTCGCCGAGAGCTCGTCGGAACCCACCGCGTCGGCGATGGCGCGACCGGCGGCGATCTCGACCTCCTCGGTCACGTGCGACGCGCCCGCGTCGAGCAGGCCCCGGAAGATCCCCGGGAAGGCCAGGACGTTGTTGATCTGGTTGGGCTCGTCGCTGCGCCCGGTGGCGACGATGGCCGCGTGGCGCCGCGCGATCACCGGGTCGATCTCGGGCTCGGGGTTGGCCAGCGCGAAGACGATCGACTTGGGCGCCATCAGGGTCAGCTGCTCCTCAGTCACGAGGTTCGGTCCCGACACGCCGATGAAGACGTCCGCCCCGGTCATCGCCACCGACAGGTCGCCGGTACGGTGCTCGACGTTGCTGTGGCTGGCCAGCCACCGGCGGTCCTCGTCGAGGCGCTCGTCGCTGGGGTCCAGGATGCCGTGGCGGTTCACGCCCACCACGTCGCCCACGCCCTCGGCCATCAGCAGCTTCGCGATCGCCACGCCCGCGGCGCCAACGCCCAGCAGCACCACGCGCACGTCCTTCATCTCCTTGCCGACCACGCGCAGCGCGTTGATCAGCGCGGCGTAGACGACGGTGGCGGTCCCGTGCTGGTCGTCGTGGAAGACGGGGATGTCGAGCAGCTCGCGCAGACGCGCCTCGATCTCGAAGCACCGCGGCGCCGCGATGTCCTCCAGGTTGATCCCGCCGTAGACGGGGGCGAGCACCTGAACGGTGCGCACGATCTCGTCGACGTCCTGGGTGTCCAGGCACACCGGCCACGCGTCGATCCCGGCGAAGCGCTTGAAGAGCAGCGCCTTGCCCTCCATCACCGGCAGCGCAGCCTCGGGCCCGATGTTGCCCAGGCCCAGCACGGCGGACCCGTCGGTCACCACCGCCACCGTGTTGCGCTTGATGGTGAGGTTGCGCGCCAGCGACTTGTCCTTGGCGATGGCCATCGAGATGCGCGCCACCCCCGGGGTGTAGGCCATGGAGAGGTCGTCGCGGGTCTTGAGCGCGATCTTGGGCTCCACCGCGATCGTCCCGCCCAGGTGCAGCAGGAAGGTCCGGTCGCTGATCGCCTGGACCGTGGCGCCCTCGACGGCGTCCACCGTGGCGCGCAGCAGCTCGGCGTGCGCGTCGTCGATCGCGTTGCAGGTCAGGTCCACGACCATGCGCCCGTCGACCGGCTCGACCACGTCGAGCGCGGTCACCAGCCCGCCGACGTCGCTCACCGCGCTCGAGATGGTGCCGATGTCGGCCGCGTTGTCGAGGGCGACGCGCATCGTCACCGAGTAGGAGGCACTGGGGACACTCATGACAGACTCCTTCGTTCGAGGACCCGACCCTCCCACGGTCGCTCGAAACTCGCGCGCCACCGAGACCCCCACCATGATACCCAGGCCACCACGGGCGAGCGTGGGCCTTTGGTCACGACGCCTACACTCGCGCCGTGAGTCGAGACGGCGTCCGGGACGACCGGGACGGCCCGCGGGTGGTGTCGCTCGTGCCCTCGATCACCGAGACGCTCAGCGCCTGGGGGATCGAGCCGGTCGCCTGCACCCGCTACTGCGAGCGGCCCGACCTGGCTCACGTCGGGGGGACCAAGAACCCCGACCTCGACGCGATCGTGACCCTGCGCCCGGACCTGGTGGTGCTCGACGCCGAGGAGAACCGCCGCGAGGACTACGACGAGCTGGTGGCGCGCGGCGTGACCGTCCACGCCACCCGGGTGACCAGCGTGGACGACGTCGACGCCACCCTCGAGGAGCTGGGCCAGCTCGTGGGCGCGACCTGGCGCGCGGCGCCCCTCCCGGCGAGCCGCCCGGCCCGGGGGCGCGCCTACGTCCCGATCTGGCGGCGACCGTGGCGGGCCCTGGGCCCCGCCACCTACGGCGCGTCGCTCCTCGCCCGCCTCGGCGTCGCCGTCGTGCCCGACGACGCCGGCCCCTACCCCGCCGCGAGCCCCGAGGACGTCGCCGGCGCCGTGGCGCGCGTGATCGCGCCGAGTGAGCCCTACCCCTTCGCCGAGCGCCACCGCACCGAGCTCGAGGTGGCCGGGCCGGTCACCTTCGTCGACGGCCGCGACCTGTTCTGGTGGGGCGTGCGCACCACCGACGCGATCGCCCGCCTCGCACGAGTTCTCGACGATGCCGGCGCGGCGGTCGCCGGGGAGACCGCCCTCGACGACCCCCGGCGATCGTAGCATCGCCGCACCACTGATCTTGATGCTATGATGTATCCATGAGAACAACGGTTACCCTCGAGCCCGAGGTGGAAGCCCTCGTGCGTCGGGTGATGCGCGAGCGTGGCATCGGCTTCAAGCAGGCGGTGAACGAGGCGCTGCGCCGAGGCCTCGGAGCCGATCGCGCCACTATGGCCTTCGTGACGCCCACGTACCACCTCGGTCGATCCCGCCAGCCGCTCGACCAGGCGTTACGCATGGCGGGCGATCTCGAGGACGAGGAGTTGCTGCGCAAGGTGCGTCTCGGCAAATGAAGGTGGTCGACGCCAACGTCCTGCTCTACGCCGTGAACGAGGACGCCGAGCACCACGCGGCTGCCAAGGCGTGGCTGGACGCCACGCTCTCGGGGCCCGAGAGCGTGGCCCTTCCCTGGATCTGCCTCCTGGCCTTCATCCGACTGAGCACCCACGCCTCACTGCTCGAGCACCCGCTTCGGGTCGACGACGCGCTCGACATCGTCGACGCCTGGCTCAGCGCACCCAACGTCCTGACCACCGAGGCCGACCGATACCACCATCGTCGACTGCGGCACCTGCTCACGGCGACGGGCACTGGCGGCAATCTCACCAACGACGCCCACCTCGCCGCTCTCGCCCTTCAGTACGATGCCACGGTCGCGACCTTCGACAACGACTTCGGACGCTTCCCCGACGTGCGGTGGATCCGGCCGACGGTCCCCTAACTGCCACAGAGTCGCCAAAATCCGCACCCCGGCTTCGCCCACCGCGATCGGTTCGGCCGAGTCCAGTGCGCCGAGCCGGACACGGGCGCCACGAGGCGACCCTACCGGGTCGCCGCGCGGCACCCGTCGTCAGTGCGCGCCAACTCCGCGGTGGTGACGCTCGCCCTCGCCGACGGTGCTGATCCCCGTCGCGCTGTAGAGCGGGCAGTAGGCGGTCGCACCGGTGACGATCAAGATGGCGGCCACGATGGTGAGCACGATCCCCCACCC
>JAJYNX010000019.1 GCA_021786095.1 Actinomycetes bacterium
CCAAGCACGAGGACAAGTTGGGGCTGCGCGCCTCGCCCACCGGTGAGGTGGTGTTGCGCGACGTGCGCGTCCCCGTGAGTCACCGGATCGGCGCCGAGGGGGAGGGCTTCATGATTGCCATGCACACGCTGGATCGGTCACGTCCCACCATCGGCGCCCAGGCCGTCGGCATCGCGCAGGGGGCGATCGACTACGCCGGGAACTACATGCGGGGCCGTCAAGCATTCGGCGGGCCGATTAGCAACCTCCAGGGCCTGCGCTTCATGCTCGCCGACATGGCCATTCGCACCGAGGCGGCGCGCGCGCTCGTCTACCACGCGTGCGCGACCATCGACGCGGGCGATCCCGATCACAGCCTGAGTTACCTGGGCGCCGCCGCCAAGTCGTTCGCCTCGGACACCGCGATGAGCGTCACGGTGGACGCGGTGCAGTTGCTTGGCGGGTACGGGTTCACCAAGGACTTCCCGGTCGAGCGATTCATGCGCGACGCCAAGATCACCCAGATCTACGAGGGAACCAACCAGGTCCAACGCGTCGTCGTGGCCAAGCACCTGCTGAAGTAGGCCGAACACCGGACGATACGAAGGATTGGGAGTCCGTAGGGTGCCGGCCCGACGTCGGCTCGCTATCGTGGATCGGCCAACGCGGCCATTCCTGGTGCCATTCGTGGTGACACGGCCGCGGTCGCTGGTGACACGGGGATCTGGCGAGCGCGGGCACCGACGAGCCCGGCCCCGAGTAGCGTGCCCATCGCGGTGGGCCGCTCCGCAGTCCGGGCGGTGCACGGACGCAGCTCTCGCGGCTCAATGCCGGCGCCCTCGGGGCGTGGGTACGAGCGAGTGGACGCTGGAGGCGGCTGGACCGGAGTGGGCCGTCGAGACGGTCCCTGGGACCGGCTTCGATGGGAGCGGAGTGACTCCTAGGCGGCATCCACGGTGGTGCCGGTCAACCCTGGCGAGACGGCGCGTGTTGAGTCGCCGTGCGACGTTGTCTCCCCTCGTGGCTAGCTGGTCCCGGTTGCCGTGGGCGTCGCCGGTGGTTCCGGTCCCCGCGCACGGGCGCGGGGCATCGCGGCGTCGGCGCCGGAGCTCGGCCATCGTGGACTCGCCTCGTCAGCCATAGTCGAGGTTGGCGGAGGGTCTGCCCCCAGTTCCCTTGACACCGGTGTTGAACATCATGCTGCTTGAGTGACGGCGAACGCCTGTTCCAACTCGACCGGCGTGAGCTTGTCGAGGCGGCGTTGGCGACGTCGATTGTTGTAGGTGTGCTCGATCCGGGTGATGATGGCGAGGTAGAGTTGTTCGCGGCTCTCCCAGACGCGCCGCTGATCGAGAACGTTCTTCTGCAGTAGCGAGTGAAACGTCTCCATGGCGGTGTTGTCCGCGACCGAGGCGACCCGTCCCATCGAGCCCGCGAGCCCGTTCATGGAGAGACACAACCGGTCCGGGAGTCTTGCCGGTGACCTTCCTGTCCTTCTTCGTGGTCGTCGACCAGATCTGGTGCTCCTTGCAGATCCGGTCGCTCGGTTCTCGCCCACCGCATGGCCCCGGTCCTTCAGCTTGTCAGCGAGGAAGCGGTAGCCAAAGGGCGGATCATCGCGGTGCAGGTCGAAGAGTTCGTTGGCCAGGTGGGCGTCCTGCCAGGCGCGCTTGGAGAATGGCGTCACGTCGCTTTCGTAGAACGACTCACGGGCCAAGCCCAGCACCCTGCAGGTCAGCGAAACGGAGAGACCCTCGTTCGCGAGCTCTCGGACCAGCGGGAACTTCATTTTGGGAGCGTCCTTGGCGAAGTAGGCGGCGGCTCGCCGGAGGATCTCACGCTCCATCACAAGGCGACGATTGTCGCGACGCAACTGGACGACCTCATCTTGCTCGGTGCTGGTCGGACCTCTTTTCAGGCCGTCATCGACGTCCGTGCGGATTCCGAGAGTTTTCGTACACTCGTTCCGATTGATTCCGTACACCGATTCCGGAGTTTTCGTACACCGAGCCAGCCGACCGCTGACGCTCTGGTGAGGTGAGGGCACCGACAACACTTCTTAGAACGACCAAGTTCGAGAGGAGTTGCCGGTGCCCCGCCCCCATACAACCATGCGCAAGATCCGTGATGTTCTTCGACTGCGGCTGGCCGACCAGCTGAGCCTGCGCCAGGTGTCGCTGTCCCTGGCCATTCCCCACACGACGGTGGCCGACTACGTGCGTCGCGCCGCGGCCGCGGGGATCACCGCGTGGCCACTGCCCGTGGAGTTGAGTGACGACGACGCGCTCGAGGCTCGGTTGTTCGCCTCGCCGGCGAGCAGCCCACGAGTTCGCCCCGCACCCGACTACGCGGTGATGAAGAAGGAGCTCGCCCGCAAGGGCATGACGCTGATGCTGCTGTGGGTCGAGTATCGCGAGAGTCACCCCGACGGCTACGAGTACAGCCAGTTCTGCCAGCTCTATCGAACGTGGCGCCAGAGGCTCGACGTCACCATGCGCCAGGACCACAAGGCGGGCGAGAAGCTCTTCGTCGACTTCCCCGGGCTCCGGGTCCCCATCTACGACGAGACCACCCTCGCGGTGAGCTTCGAGGCCGAGCTGTTCGTCGCGGTGCTCGGCGCCTCCTCCTACCTCTACGCCGAGGCGCTGCGCTCTCAGGAGCTCGTCCACTGGATCGCGGCCCACGAGAACGCCTTCGCCGCCTTCGGTGGCACGACCGAGATGGTGGTGCCCGACAACCTGCGCAGCGCCGTCGCCGCGGCGCACCGCTACGAGCCCGACCTCAACGCGACCTACCAGGAGATGGCCCAGCACTATCAGACCGCCATCGTGCCCGCTCGCCCCTACAAACCACGCGACAAGGCCAAGGTCGAGGCGGGTGTGCAGGTCGCCGAACGCTGGATCATCATGCGCCTGCGCAAGGAACGCTTCACCTCGCTCGGGGCCCTCAACGAGCGCATCCGCGAGCTCGTCGAGGTCATCAACCACCGGCCCTTCAAGAAGATGGCGGGGTCTCGCGCCAGCGTCTTCGCCGAGATCGACCAGCCGGCGCTGCGCCCCCTGCCGGCCACGCGCTACGACTTCGCGACCTGGATCAGGGTGCGGGCCAGCCGTGACTACCACCTGGCGGTCGAGCACAACGTCTACAGCGTCCCCTACCACCTAGCGGGTCAGGTCCTCGACGTGCGCCTGAGTGCCAACGTGGTCGAGGTCTTCTGGAGGAACCGCCGCGTGGCCAGTCACCAACGCAGCTACGCCAAGGGGGTCGCGGTCACCGACGCGGCCCACATGCCGAGCTCGCACCGTCGCTACGCCGAGTGGACCCCGAGCCGCCTCGTGCTCTGGGCGCAGACGAACGGGCCCGCCACGGTCCAGTTCATCGAGGCGCTGCTGACCAGCCGGCCCCACCCCGAGCAGGGGTTCCGCTCGGCGGTGGGCGTGCGCGGACTCGAGAAGAAGTACGGCCCCGAGCGCCTCGAGGCCGCCTGCGCGCGGGCGCTCGCGATCCGCTCCTTCGCCTACAAGTCCGTCGCGTCGATCCTCCGCCACGGCCTCGACCGACAGCCGTTGACGGCACCAGAGCCGCGGGCCAACCCGACCCACTCGAACATCCGCGGGGCGAAGTACTACCAGTGAAGGAGGAGGCATGCTGAACTACAACACGATCGAGGGGCTGAGGAGCCTGCGACTGCCCGCCATGGCGAGCGGGCTGCTCGTCCAGCGAGAGAACCCCGACTACTCCCAGCTGAGCTTCGAGGAACGCCTCGGACTCCTCGTCGACGCCGAGCTGCTCCAGCGCCAGAACCGGCGCCTACAACGAGCGCTCAAGGCCGCCAGCCTCATGGCCGGTGCCGTGGTCGCGGACGTGGACTACACGAGTGCGCGCGGGCTCGACAAGACGACCTTCGTGTCGCTCGTCAACTCGAACTGGGTGGAGCACCACCACAACGTGATCATCGTCGGGCCCACCGGGGTCGGCAAGAGCTTCCTCGCCTGCGCGCTCGCCCACAGCGCGATCATGAACGGGCACAGCGCGCTCTACGTGCGCACGCCGCGACTGCTCGACGACCTGGCCGTCGCGCGCGGTGACGGACGTCTCGCGCGCATGATGAGCTCCCTGGCGCGCTTTGACGTCGTGGTCTTGGATGACTTCCTCCTGAGGCCCTTCACCACCGATCAGTCCGCGGATCTGCTCGAGATCGTGGAGGACCGCTCGGCCGCGTCCACGATCGTGACCTCCCAGCTGCCCGTCACCCACTGGCACGAGGGGCTGGGTGACGAAACTCTGGCCGACGCCACACTGGACCGTCTGCTCGAGCGCTCACACCGCTTTGAGCTCGTGGGCGACTCTCGACGCCAGCGAACCACGCCCCCCACCGGCCCGCGCACCACGGGGGCGGCGTGACCCGCAACCACCGTCCCGTCACTCCCTCGTTGCACTGCTCTACGATGACCGCGAAGGAGGTGAGCTAAGGGAATCACCCACCCACGACAGCGTCGGCCGCTACACGGTCCACGGCTTCACCGGAGGGTGTACGAAAACTCCGGAATGGGTGTACGAAAACTCCGGAATACGCACGAGCACCGAGAGAGCGATGTTGGCCAGCAGTGGCGAGAGTATGCCGCCTTGGGGAGTACCGCTCTTGGTGTCCCTGGTCACGCCGTCCTCCGAAAGGATGCCGGCGTGTAGGAACGCCTTCACCAGTCCCACGACCTGCTTGTCTCCAACGCGACGTCGCACCCGGTCCGTCAGGGCCGTGTGGTCGATCTCGTCGAAACACGCCGTGATGTCACCTTCGAGCACCCAGGTGTAACCCTGGGTGGCGAACATGTGAATCTCGGCAATCGCGTCGTGAGCCCGGCGACGAGGGCGGAAGCCGTAACTACACGGCTTGAAGTCCGCCTCGAAGATCGGTTCGAGAACCAGTTTGAGGCTGGCTTGGACGATGCGGTCCGTGGCGGTGGGAATCCCCAGACGTCGGAGTTTTCCGTTCGTCTTGGGAATCATCCGCTCACGCACGGCCAGCGGAGTGAACCTGTTCGCCTTGAGATCACCTCGCAGCAAGAACAGAATCGTTTCCGCGACCGAGTCGAGGTCGCGCGGCGTAATGCCGTCGACCCCGGCCGATCGTGCGCCTCGATTCCCCCGCACCCGCGACCACGCCACCGTAAGGAAGGCGGGGTCGCAGACGAGGTTGAACAGGTCACTGAACTGACGTTGGGGGCTGTCAGTCGCCCAGCGGTGCAGTTTGGTCTGAATTCCCAGTACCCGGGCCTGCGCTTGATCAAGCGTGGGCCATGGTGCGTCGATATTCACCGGCGACCTCCTGGCGTGTCAATACCTCTTCTGCGGTCCTGCTGGATCCCTTCGCCATGTAGCCGGCTTTCCCGACCTCGGACTACTA
This sequence comes from Actinomycetes bacterium, assembly GCA_021786095.1. Taxonomy (GTDB): domain Bacteria; phylum Actinomycetota; class Acidimicrobiia; order Acidimicrobiales; family RAAP-2; genus RAAP-2. The sequence goes on from JAJYNX010000019.1 coordinate 5,384, forward strand.
CGGATCCTCCGCCCCGTCTCGGCGACATCAGTCGACGATGGACCTGCCCGTCTTCGTGCGGGATGCACAAAGAGAAGGGCGACGCCGAGACGGTTCCCACGTTCACTGCGTTCCGGTTGACAGGATCGGTGTCCAGCTCTTCTGCTGCGGCCTCGCCACGACTACGCCGCAGGCTTTCGTCGTGGCCTCGAACGTCGACATCAATAACCGACGTTCGAGTTATGCCCGCTGGTTGCCCAAGGACAGTACGCACCGCGGCCCAACCCATATCCACCAGGTTGGAGTTGGTTCCACGCTTAAGCAGGTTCAACCACTGATTCACTTTCGTTACACCTCTCTGTCTTGCTTGCCGGGCCCGAGCCGTCTGGTAGTTCCAAACCCGTCCCGTCTTTGTCGGGGCTGCTTCCCGTCCTCGCGAGCATCTCCTCGCTCAGACTGCCCCCTGCTTCACCGGACTGCTGCGACAGCCCGGCGGGGTGGGTCTCTCACCCGCCCCCGGTAACGCAGCGCCTCGTCGCGCACCTTGATCACGTGAAAGGGATCGGCCACCAGGGTCGCGTGCGCCAGCACTTCGTCGAAGACGCTCTTGTAGGTCGCCGAAAGGTCGATGGCGCCGGCGGAGACGCCAGCGCACCAGGTTGGACCACGCCCCTTTAGCCATGCCTTCGGAGCTTTGCCTGTTCGATCAGGCACGACGTCCAGGAGTTGGCCGCGTTGCACGTCGACAATCGTCGTCACGAAGTTCTGGCGGCGCCTCGCACCCGTGCGCACCATCAGGTGTTCGTCGAGGCCGAGGGACTCAACGTCACCAAAGCGCTCGGGGTGCGCAACCAGCGCCTCACCGTAGGCGAGGACGGCGTCGTTGACGGTGTGCCAATCACAGCCGAGCTCCTCGGCCACGTCACAGACCGGACGTCCCTGGGCACCGACCTGGAAGGTGGCCCAACGCCCGGCCCGATCGGTCAGTGCAAGGCGTGGCGCGGCGATTCGGTGGTCAACCTCAGTCCAGGTGATCTTCTCGCACACTGGATCGAGGCAGATGAAGCGTCGCTTGTTCCACACGAGGGCGATCTTTCGCCCGGCCATGGACAGATCAATGAGCCGCACTGGACTGCGGCCCTGCACGCGAGCGACGACGCCGCAGGTCGGACAGCCAGCGACCTGATGCTCGAGTTCGATGTGGACCTCGGGAATCGTGGCCTCGTCGTCGATGCCGAGCACTCGAACACCATCGAGGTTGACGAAGAACAGGTTCATGAGGGTAGGGTCAGTGATCACGGGGGCCTTCCAATCCGTTGTCGTAGAGAAACAACAGACTTGCAGGGCCCCCGCCCTTCGCTAACTCCTAAGTTCAGACCGACCGAATCTCAAAACCACGCGCATTTCCGAAGATCCAGATATCCGCCGTGACCGACGTCTGGAAGGAACGTCGATCCGCAAGTTGGCGAAGAAGTACCGGGTCCACCGGCGCGTCGGGCGTCAGGCGCTGGCCTCGGCAATTCCACCACCGCGAAAGGAAACGGCTCGCCGGGCACCAGTGATGGGCCCCTACGAGGCCACGATTCGCGCGTGGCTTCTCGCCGACCAGGATGCACCGAAGAAGCAACGCCACACCGCGCGGCGAGTCTGGCAACGGCTCGTTCGTGAACAGGGGGCGTCGCTCGCCGAGTCGACGGTGCGTGACGCCGTGCGGCGCATCAGGGCTGAGATCGACCAACCCGCCACCGTGGCGACGGTGCCCCAGGTCCACGAGCCCGGTCGCGAGGGCGAGGTCGACTTCGGCGAGTTCTTTGCGGTGATCGCCGGGGTCACGATGAAGCTCTGGCTCTTCTCGCTACGACTGTCGGCGTCGGGACGGGCGTGCCACCGGGCGTTTCCCACCCAGGCGCAGGAGGCGTTCTTCGCCGGCCACGTCCACGCCTTCGAGCGCCTGGGGGGTGTACCCGGCCGAATCCGTTACGACAACCTGAAGCCGGCCGTCGCGCGGGTGCTGCTCGGGCGAGATCGCATCGAGTCCGAGCGGTTCATCCTGCTGCGCAGCCACTACGGCTTTGACTCCTTCTACTGTCACCCGGGCATCGAGGGGGCCCACGAGAAGGGCGGAGTAGTAGAGGGGGACATCGGATGGTTTCGGCGAAACCATCTCGTGCCCGTGCCCACGGCGGCCAGCATCGCCGAGCTCAACGAGATAATCGCGGCCTTCGACGAGGAGGATCTCACCCGAGTGATCGAGGGGCACCGGGCCACCATTGGCGTCGAGTTCGCCGCGGAGGCCTCGGCGCTGTCGGCGTTGCCGAGCGAGGGCTTCGACGTCGCCCGTCACGTGAGTGCGCGCGTGGACGCGAAGGCCCGGGTGTGCGTGCGCCAGTGCCGCTATTCGGTTCCGGTCTCGTTCATCGGCTCACGCCTCGACGTGGCCATCGGGGCCAGCGAGATCGTGGTCTCGGCCAAGGGCTCGGTCGTCGCCACCCACGAACGCCTGGTGAGGCGGAGCCGAGTCACTCTGTCTCGACCACTACCTCGAGGTCCTGGTGCGCAAGCCGGGGGCGCTCGGCCTCGGTGCCGCTCGCCCAGGCGAGGGCGGCCCGGACGTTCGGCCCCGTCCACGACGCCTACTGGGCCGAGGCCCGCCGACGGCTGGGCGACGCGAAGGGCACGAGGGCTCATCGACGCCCTGCTGCTGGCTCGCACGCTGCCCCGCGACGCCGTCGTGGCGGGCATGTCAGCCGCTCTGGCCCTGTGCACCGTCGCCCCCGAGGTCGTCGCCATCGAGGCCCGCCGGGCCGCCGGTGAGCGGCTAGCCGAGGTGACCCCCCTCACGTCGCTCGCGGGAGACAATCGGCCGGCTCCCGATCTCGCCGCCTACGACGACCTGCTGGGTGAAAGGCGGGTGGGGCGATGAGCGTACGCACCGAGGAGGCGGCCGCGGCCACCATCGACGCCGCGTGCCGGGAGCTGAAGCTGCCCACCGTTCGCGCCGAGGCGTCAACTATCGCCGACGGCGCGCTGGCCGCCGGTCTCACCCACCGCGCCTATCTCGCCGACGTCCTAACGGCCGAGGTCGACGAGCGAGCCGAGCGCCGGCGTCAGCGACGCATTGCCGACGCCCGATTCCCCCGCGTCAAGCGGCTCGACCAGTTCGACTGTTCCCGCTCTGCGGTCACCGAGGCCACGGTGGCCGCACTGGGGGCCGGCGCCTTCATCGAACGCGGCGACCCGGTGGTGCTGCTGGGCGACTCGGGCACTGGGAAGTCGCATCTGCTCATCGGCACGGGCATGG
>JAJYNX010000076.1 GCA_021786095.1 Actinomycetes bacterium
CGCGCACGTCGCGGATGGACGCGCGAAAGAGGCGCCGGCGCAGCTCGTCGCCCGCCTTGCGGGTGAAGGTCATGACCAGGACCTGGTCGGGATCGAGTTCGCCCGCGGCGATCCGGCGCTGCAGGCGAAGGGTCAGGACGTGGGTCTTGCCCGAGCCGGCGGTCGCGCGCACCAGGAGCCGGCGCTCGGGCGACATGACCGCCTCGCGCTGCTCGGGGGTGAGCCCGACCAGGAGGTCGCGGGGAAAGGCGTCGGCGTCCACGCCCCGACGCTACCGGTCGAGGGTGACGGGCGCTCCCGCGATGGGGGATCGGTAACGTGGTGACGTGCTGCGGACCTACGGCGACGTGACGATGTTCGCGCGCACCTACGGCGACGGGCCCGCACGGGTGCTGTGGTTGCACGGATGGGCTCGACGGGGTGAGGACTTCGCGACGTGCGCCCGGCTCGCGGCCGAGGCCGGCGTCGCGTCACTGGTGCTGGACCTGCCAGGCTTCGGATCGTCGCCACCGCCCGCGCAGCCGGGCGGGGCTCGCCACTACGCCGAGCTGGTGGCGCCGGTCCTGGACCAGTTCGCCGTTCGGCCGGTCATCGTCGGCCACTCCTTCGGTGGGCGGGTGGCCACGGTGCTCGCGGCCAGCGTCCCCGACCGCGTGGGGGCGCTGGTGCTGTGTGGCGTGCCGCTGCTGCGCGACACGCGGGCCGCGGCGGCGCCGCGGGGCTATCGGGCCGTGCGCTGGCTGCACCGGCGAGGCGTGGTGAGCGACGCCCGCCTCGAGGCCGCGCGCCAGAAGTACGGCTCGACGGACTACCGACGCGCCTCGGGCGTGGTGCGCGACGTCCTGGTCGCCTCGGTCAACGAGGACTACCGCGACGAGCTCTCTCGCCTGCGCCTTCCGGTGGCGCTGGTGTGGGGCGAGCGCGACGACGTGGTCGCCCCGTCGGTGGCGCGACGGGCCGCCGACCTGATCGGTCCGTCGGCGAGCGTGACGATCCTGGCCGGAGTGGGTCACCTCGTACCGACCGAGGCGCCCGACGAGCTGGTGAGGGCGCTGGGCACGGTGGTGGCGTGACCCTGGCCCAGACGGTGCTGAGCGTCCTCGCGGGTCTCGGCCTGGCTCTCGGTTTCGCCGCGCAGATGGCGCGCTGGCTGCGGGTGCTCCAGCGCGAGCACTACGACCCGTCCTCGATGCGTCGCTTCCTCGCCCGGTGGTCGACGCCGCCCGTGGCGTCGGCCACGGCCCCACAGGCCGTGCGTGATCGGCGCCCCGTGACGCTCAGCCACGTGCTGTTCGTGGTGCTCGTCGTGTCGGTCGTGCTGCGCGCGGACGTCCTGGTCGTGCTGAGCGCCATCGCCTACGGTCTGGTCTGTCCGTGGGGGCTGTCGGTGCGGGGTCGGACGAGTCCGCTGGTCTGGACGCGGCGTCTGCGCACGATCGCCGTGCTCGCGACGGTCGTGGCGCTGGTGATCACGGCCGCCGGGGCGTGGAGCACTCGGCCCTGGCTGGCGCCCGTGGCGATGGTCTGGGCGGTCCCGCTGCTGTTGGACGTGACGACGCGGATGCTGCACCCCTTGGAGGAGCGCCACGCGCGCGAGTACGTTGACCGGGCCCGCGCTCGCGTGGCGGCGGTGGCGCCGCGAGTCGTGGCGATCACCGGCTCCTACGGGAAGACCTCGACGAAGAACCACTTGTTGGACCTGCTGCGCGATGACGGGGCGGTCGTGGCGTCGCCGCGCAGTTTCAACAATCGGGCGGGGCTGTCGCGGGCGATCAACGAGAACCTCGCGGACGGGACCCGGGTGTTCATCGCCGAGATGGGAACCTACGGCCCGGGTGAGATTCGGGCGCTGTGCGACTGGTGCCCGCCCGAGCTGGCTGTGGTCAGCGCCATCGGTCCGGTCCACCTGGAACGGATGGGCTCGCTGGACGTGATCGACGCGGCCAAGTTCGAGATCACCGAGCGAGCGTCCATCGTGGTGGTGAACGTCGACGACTCGCGCCTCGCGCGCTGGGTACCGCGTCTGCTCGCGCAGGGTCGACGAGTGCGCACCGCGGGATCGCGCACGCCCGACGCGGCGGTGCGCGTGGTCGAGGAGACGGGGCGGTGGCGGGTTCTGGTCGACGGCGACGTCGTGGCCGACGTCGACGCGGTGGCGGGGCTGCAGGCGACCAACGTGGCCTGCGCGATCGCGGCGGCCCTCGAGCTGGGCGTCGATCCGCGCACCCTGGCGCCGCGCCTCTCGTGCCTCCAACCGGTGTCGAACCGCTCGCAGGTCGTGACCGCGCCGTCGGGCGTGCTGGTCATCGACGACACCTTCAACGCGAATCCCGCCAGCGCGCGGGCCGCGCTCGCGCTGCTCTCGTCGCTGGCGGTGAGTGGGCGCCGCGTCGTGGTGACGCCGGGGATGATCGAGCTGGGCTCGTTGCAGTACGGCGAGAACCTCGTTCTGGCTCAGCAGGTCCTCGCTCACGGGGCCGAGCTGGTGGTGGTCGGGCGCACCAACGCCGTGCCACTGAGCGTCGGCGCCGAGCGGGGCGCGATGCGCGTCGACACCCGTGACGAGGCGGTCGCGTGGGTGCGGTCCCACCTGGGTCCCGGCGACGCGGTGCTGTACCTGAATGACCTCCCCGACCACTACCCGTGACGTCGCGCGCAGCGCGGGCACCCAGACCGTGGGACCGAGGCGCCGTCCGGCGCCGCCGAGTCGTCCTGGCGGCCGATGGTCGTGGCCCCCTCCCGGAACGTGGTCGCGCCGCGCCGTTCGCTCGCGCCGTGTGGGCCAGGCGGTACCCTTGATACCTTGACCGCGAGACGACCGAGACGGCGAGGTGTGGCGTGACAACGGCAGTACTGTTCGGAGGGCCGTCGCCCGAGCACGACGTCTCGATCCTGACGGGTCTCCAGGCCCTGCGAGCACTGGCCGATCGTCGTCCCACCGGCATCTACTGGACGACGACCGGTGCGTTCTTCACGGTGGCCCCCGACGTGGAGGCCGAGGCCTTCCTCGAGGGAGTCCCGCGCGGATCGAGTGAGATCACGTTGCGCGTGGGCGAGGGGGGCGGCTTCGTCGCCCCCGGCGGCCGTCTCGGTCGTGAGCGACGCCTCGACGTCGACGTCGTCGTGCTGGCGACCCACGGCGGACCCGGCGAGGATGGCACGCTGCAGGCCGCGCTGGACCTCGCCGGCCTGGCCTACACCGGCCCCACCGTGGCCGGCGCGGCGCTGGGAATGGACAAGTGGGCCTTCGGCGCCCTGGCGGCCCAGTCGGGACTGCCCACGTTGGCCCGGGCCCTGCTGACGCCGGCGACCTCCACCCTGGCCTTCGAGGGGCCCTACATCCTCAAGCCGCGCTTCGGGGGATCGTCGATCGGCATCGACGTCGTCGCCGACCTCGAGACCGCGCGTGCTCGCCTGAGCGCCAATGCGCACCTGGCGCGCGGCTGCGTGATCGAACCGTACCGGGACGACCTCGCGGACCTGCAGATCGCGGTGACCACGTACCCCGACGTGCGCCTGTCGCAGGTCGAGCGACCTCTACGGCGATCGTCGGCCGCCGAGATCCTGGACTACCGCGACAAGTACGTGGGGGGCGAGGGGATGGTCAGCGCGCCGCGCGAGCTGCCGGCGGTGATCAGCACCGAACAGGCGTCGCTCATCGAGCACTGTGCGCGGGTCCTGGCCGAGGCCGCCTCCGTGCGCGGGGTCGCGCGCATCGACTTCCTGGCGAACGAACGCGAGCTCTACGTCAACGAGATCAATACGATTCCGGGCTCGCTGGCCAAGCACCTCTTCGTGGACCCACCCCTGGCCTTCACGTCGTTGCTGACGGGCCTACTCGACGAGGCGCTGGCCCGGCCCGCCCATCGCTACAGCGCCGAGGGCGCCGACGGATCGGTGCTGCGTTCGGCCGGCTCGATCGCCGCCAAACTCGCGTAGCCGCGGCACCTGCGCCAGGGCGTCCACGAGGGCGTCACTGTCGGGGTCCAGCAGGCGCCCGCGAGCCAGGGCCCAGTACGCCAACTCGGGGTCGTGCTCGGCCACGGCCCAGTCGCCGAGTGCCAGCGCCGCCCACTCGCCGTCGCGGCGCAGCCGGCTCCAGTGCCCCTCGACGAGGAACCACTCGAAGCCGCGCAGCTGGCTCGCCAGGGGCTCCCCGCGCACCAGGGACAGCGCCTCACGGGTGAGCGCCGCGGCGTCGGCGGGGGTCGCGACGCGCGCGCGCCCGACGAGGTCGTGGAATCGTTCGACGTCGCTGGTGAGGCCGTGCGTCACGTAGAGACCCGACGAGGAGACGGGGTGCAGTCGTGGTCCTCGCTCGTCGACGCCGAGGCTGCGTCGCACCGCGGTGGCGGTGTTGGCGAGGGTCCTCGTCGACGCGTCCTCGTCCCCGCGTCCGAGCACGCGCGCGCGCAGCCGTTCACCGGTGACCGGCTCGTCACGGTGCAGGGCCAGGTACGCGACCATCTCGATGCAGCGTCGCCGCAGCGTCGTCGTGAAGGGCTCGAGGAGCCCGCTGACGACCGGGTCGGCGCGCAGCATCTCGACGTGGACGACGCCGAGGGTGGCGCGTGCGGGGTCGACGGCGGCGCTGGGGGCCGCGCCGGGGGCCAGGTAACGCGACACCGCTCGCTCGGGCGTGACGGGGTCGGGCGCGTCGACAGTGGTCAGGCGGCGCACGACCACGCAGCAGGCGCGCAGGTCGTCGTCGAGCTCGTCGTCGGACCCGTCGAACACGACCAGGGTGCGGCGAAGTGAGCGCGTCGCGAGGAGCCGCACCAGCTCGGTGACGACACTGGTCACCCGCACGGGTCCGTCGTGCAGGCCCGTCAGGGATGCCGTGAGGTGAGCGGAGGACCAGTGCGCCGGGACGCGCAGCGCGCCGCCCTCGCGCGCGAAGGCGACCAGTGGCTCGCGGAAGTCCTCGATCAGCACGGCGACCAGCGGCTCGCCGCGGTCGCTCGACCCGATCGTGCAGGGTAGGGCGGCCGGACGCACGACGCCGTCGCGCCGCTCGCCCGCGAGGGCGATCAGCCCCTCGACCAATTGGGGGTCCGCGTCACGCAGCAGGTCGATGACGTCGTCGACCTCGTCCTCGGCGACGTCCTCGTCGCCCAGACGCAGGGCGCTCGCGCGGCGCCGGGCACCGAGCGCGAGGGCCAGTCCCGTGGCGGCTGACGGGGGCACGGCATGGTACGGCACCGGCTCGCGCGGGGCGGGACCCGCGGCTGGTCCGCCCACGTGGGCCAGCGCGGCGCTGGTGCGCGACGCGGCGAGGGTCGACGACTGCGCGCGGGCCGCGGGCGCCGAGGCCAGGAGAGCGACCACGGCCACCACCAGACCGGCGAGCCAGGCGCTGCCGCCGCGCGACACCGTGCCCCCGCGGTGCAGGCGCGCCACGTTGCGTGCGGTCTGCAGGAGAAAGCCGATCCAGAAGAGGGCGAGGACGACGAGCAGAACACGGATGACGAGCCCGTTCGACTGGTGGGCGCTCACCCGCCACTTGCTGACGACGACGAAGGGTAGGAGGACGAAGTAGAGAGCGAGCGCCGAGCCGTGCAGCGGTCCGCTCGCGAATCGCCTCACGGCCGTGGCGCGAGCGTCCACGCCGTCGCCGTGGTGGCGATGAGCTCCAGCTGACAGGAGAGCGGAGCGTCGATTGTGATCTGCTGGTTCACCGGCGTCGAGGCCGACGGGCACTGCAGCTGGGCCACCAGGGGATGGCTGGCGGCCAGCGTCCAGGTTCCCGGGCCGTCGAGGGGAACCACGGCGACGTTGTCCGTGATCGTCAGGTGACCGGCGATCACGCCGCTCGAGGCGTTCGCGCTGGCGTCGGGTGCGAACGACTTCGCGGTCGTAGCGATCGGCGCGGCGTAGGTCGCGCCGCTCGTCGCGCCGCTCGAGGGACGCGGCGGGGGGACCGTGGTCGACGTCGTCGTCACCACCGTCGTGGTGGACGCGGTGGTCGGCGTCCCCGCCAGCGTGGTCGCACGGTGGTGGGCTCGCGTCGGGGTGCGCGCGACGCGACGCGACGCCGATGTCGGGTGCGCCGTCAGGGTGAAGACCAGGACGAGTAGGAGGATTGGGCTCGACCACATCACGAGTTGGGTGCCACGAGGGGGGAGGGGGCGACGAGCCATGAACTTCACAAGGTAGTGGTCCGCGAGGGCGATTGCCATTGGGGGGCACGATCGTCGTCACTACAGGAGGCAGTGGACGGCGAAGTGGCGCAGTTCCGCGCGCAGGGAACGCGGCGAGCTGTGGTCCTCGCGCGCGAGGTCGGCCAGCGACTCGTCCCCAATGATCCGTCGGTAGGCGAGGCGCGCGATCCGATCTCGGTCGCCACCGCGGAAGGTCGCGAGGCGCGCGTCGAGCGACGAGGCCGCGGGCGCCGCCCGGTCCAGTCGCTCGATCGGGGCGACGAGGCCGCGCTCGCGCTTCTCGCGCATCAGCCAACGACGCAGCCGTCCCCGCAGGGCGGAGAGGAGGTCGGGGGCCGCGTAGGCGCGCGACTGGCCCGCCCAATCGGTGAGGAGCTCGCTGAGCATGGCGACCGCGACCGCGACGGTCTCACCCGTGTCGCTCACCGCACCCGCGCCGAAGCGCAGTTGGCGACAGACGCTGACTAGCCCTGGCAGAAGCGTCTGGAGCAGGGCACGGTGCACGGCGGGGTCACCGGCGTCCTCCAGCAGGGCGGTGACCAGCGACGCGCGCTCGAGCACGCTTCGCCCACCGTGCACGTCCAGCGCGTCCACGACGTCGCCCAGGTCATCCAGGCGCGCGAGGTCGAGTCCGGGGTGGCGCGCGGCGAGCCGCGCCAGCGCACGACGCGACGCGGCGCTGCGGCCGCGGTGACGCCAGTCGGCTCGCAACTGGGCCAGGACGTCGGTCGAGCGCCCGGCAGTGCCGAGGTCGCGACTGGTCGGGCTGGTCGGTCTGGTCGGGTTGGTCTGTTGGTGTGTTGTCATGGGCCGCAGTCCAGACCACCGCGTGCACCGCCGAGCGCTGGTCGGGGTGCACCGTCGGGCTCCTTCTTCCATGACGGGTACCGTGCACCACGCTGCGCACTGTCGCACGCACATAGTGGCGACGTAGGCTGCGCGCATGGACATCGAGACGTTTTACGAACAGAACGAGGCCCGTCGCGAGAGCGCCGAGTTCGAGTTCGGCAGCGAATGGACCGACGCCGCGGACAACGAGTACGAGCTCTCGTGGGTCGAAGCGACGGGCGAGCTCTACTTGATGGTCGAGCCTGACGCTTCGATCAACGAGGACATGTTCGGCGACTTCCTCGTCGCGGACGAGTTGGTCAGCGATCTGACGGTGGTGGTCATCGCACGGGTCCCGTCGTTGACGGAGTTGGAGGACCGGCTCCAGGGCTGGGAGGACGCGATGGCCCAGGAGAACTCGCTGGCCTGGCTCTACGAGCGATTTCCGCCGGAGAGCGCGTCCGCTCAGGGGTAGGGGGTCGAGGAGTCGGCGATCTGGCAGAGACGGGTCAGCGCCGGCACCAGGTAGGTGATGGGGACGCGTTCGGCCTCGTTGATGGTGGTCATCAGGGGATTCCAGCTGCCGTCGATCGACGTGGCCGCGGCCGCGGCCGGCGTCGCCCTCAACAGCAGTTGGAGCGCGTGGCCCTCGAGCGCGTGACGTTGCGCCGCGCGCAGACCGGGTACGCGGCTACGCGCGTAGACGGCGAGGGAACGGTGTACCGAGCGGCAGGCCTGACGCGCGTCGGCGGTGGCGCCGCCGGTCCCGCACGAGCTGAGCGTCACGGCGGCGGCGAGCAGGGCGACGGTGAGCGAGGCCGGTCGGATCAGCCGAGCCACGAGTCGGCGGCTTGCAGCAGGAAGTCGCTCACTGCCCGGCCGTGATCGAACACGTCGCAGAGGGGGTCCTCCCCCCGTGCCACCTGCGTGAGCGAGATCGAGCGCCGGGCCACGATCGCGATGCGCCGCTCACTCGACTCGGTGGGAGAGGAGAAGGAGTCGCTCGCGGTGATCTCAAGGGGCATGTCGAGGCCGCCCACGGGAGCGAGGTCGATGGCGAGGCGCAAAAGGTCGGGGCCGTGGGGCATCGGTGGGAGGCTCCAGGTGAGCACGAGGGGGAAGTGGAACTCGTCGGGCGGGTCGACTTCGTCGGGCAATCCGAGAACCGCGTCCTCGAAGGCGAGCAGCGTCCGCGGGTCGACGTCGAGTTCGACGTGCAGGTCAACCGGGCCGCCGCAGCCGTCCTCCGGGTGCAAGTCGACCTCCCAAGTCTGGCGAAGGGAGTAGGTCTCCACGAAGTGGCGCTCGTCGTGAACGTGAAACCCGTGCGTGACGGCGTGATCCTTGAGATCGGCGACGAACCCAGCGACGTCAATGGCGGCCATCACCGTTCAGGTTAGTGCCTGTCGCGCGTCGATCGTCGCGGACCTCAGCCTGGTGAGCCGGTCAGCGTGAGCGCGAGACGCAGCGGCAGCGACGCGCTCGAGGAGCCGACGTCGACACGGTAGGAGCCGGGAAGCGTCACGAACGAGGAGCCTTGGTAGATCTGGAACGAGCTGGCGGGCAGCACCAGTGACACGCGTCGTGACGCGCCGGGCGAGAGAGTGACGTCGCGAAAGGCCCGTAACTGCTCGGGCGGCTCG
>JAJYNX010000032.1 GCA_021786095.1 Actinomycetes bacterium
CGTGCGCCAGTAGGTGAGGGCCGAGTAATCGAGGCCCGCCTTGTCGAGGGCGAGACCGCAGACCACCTTCCAGCTGACCCGGTCGGTCAACGCCCGTGCGGTGACAGGTCCGAGAGCCCCTCGAGGCCTGGAGGACCATGACCGGGGCCACCGCGCCAGCGGGGACCGAGGGACGACCGCCTCGTGGCGGACAGGTCCAGGAACACCGCGTCGGGAACAGGTCGTGGTGGTGGTCGACCAGGAACGCCTGGACGCGGCCTCGGGGCACGAGTGGTCGCAGAGCGTCGACGCGTCGAGCAGTTCGCGGTTGAGTTCGCTGGGTCCTCGCCCTCGTCACTTCTCGACGACCGGCGCTCGAGAACTCGGCTTTGTGAGCCGAACGACGCAACAGTCTCCTCATGAGGCTGGAGGGTTCGCCTCGGATGCGGCAGGCCTTTCACGAGCCGCTCACGGGTGAGCACTCAGAACTCCTGAGCCTCGAGCTCTACCGCTAGCGGGGACGCAGTCGCAGTCGTCCGAGGATCGCGGCGACCGTGATGACCAGAGCGCTGATGAAGTAGGGCGTGTGCGATCGCGTCCGGTCGCGGGCCAGCACCGGATGGGTGAAGCTCAGGATGGGCCACGACTGCTCGTGGGCGATTCGCGCCAGTGCGCGGTCCGGGTTGACCGCGTAGGGGTGACCGACCGTGAAGAGCATTGGCGCGTCGGTCGCGGAGTCGGAGTAGGCGTAGGACTGCGTCAGGTCGATGCCGCGCTCCTCGGCCAGCTCGCGGATGGCGACCGCCTTGTTGTCGCCCTGGGCGAGGAACTCCATCTCGCCAGTGAACTTCCCGTTGGCGTCGACGCGCGCGCGCGAGGCGATGGCGCCGGTGATGCCGAGCAGTTCGGCGAAGGGCTCGACGATCTCGCGCGGCGACATGCTGACCAGCCAGATCTCGTCGCCGCGCGCGCGGTGGAAGTCGATCAGATCGAGCGCCTCTTCGTAGATGAGAGGCTCGAAGACGTGGGTGAGGGTCTCGGCGACCAGGGTGCGCACCTCGTCGCGGTCCCAGCCCCGCGTGATCTTGAGGGTGGTCTCGCGGATCTTGGCCAGACGCTCCTCGTTGGCGCCGAAGCGCATGAAGAACAGCTGGACCAGAGCGGCGCGAATCAGGGTGCGCCGGTGCAGGAACCCGCGGGCGTGGAACTCCGGGCCCAGGGCCACCATGGAGGACTTGGCGATGACGGTCTTGTCCAGATCGAAGAAGGCGGCCCGCACGGGGCAATGCTAGGCCCGAGGCCCGCGCCGGGGCGCCTCAGCCGATGAAGGCGTCGGCGCAGTCCTGTCCGGCGGTGTCGCGCGCCAGCAGGATGACGTGGTCGTACTCGAGGAAGTGCATCGTCGGGGTTGGGGTGAGCGGCTGGTCACTGCGCACGACGGCGACCACGCGCACGCCGTCGGCCAGGCGCAGCTCGTCGAGGGTCAGGCCCTGGGCCACGGCCGGCGAGTCGGCCGCGAGGGTCACCTCGATCAGGCGCATGCGGCCCTGGGCCAGGTCCAGGAGCTTGACGATGGACCCGACCTCGACGGCCTCGTCGACCAGCGACGTGATGAGGGCGGGGGTCGACACGGCGACGTCGACGCCCCAGCGCTCGTTGAAGAGCCACTCGTTGCGCGAGTTGTTGATGCGCGCGATCACCCGCGGCACGCCGAACTCCTGCTTGGCCAGCCAGCTCACCACGAGGTTGTCCTCGTCGTCGCCGGTCGCCGCGATGACGACGTCGGCCCCGCGTAGGTCCGCCGCCGCCAGGCACGCGTACTCGCACGCGTCGGCCGCCATGACGTTCACGCCGGGCAGCAGCGACTTGAGGCGCTCCGCGGTCGCCGTCACCTGCTCGAGCAGGGTCACGTCGTGGTGCCGATCGATCAGGTCGGTGGCGATGGCGGTGCCGACCGAGCCGCCGCCAGCGACGACGACCCTCACGACGGCTCTCCGGCGAGCAGGGTGCGCAGCGCGTCGACGCCCTGGTTGGTCACGAGAAACTCGAGCATGTCGTCCTCCTGGGCGAAGAGTCCCTCGATGTCGACGCGTCCCTGCCCGCCCCGGATGAGTCCCACCACGCGGACGTGGTCGGTGAGGTTGAAGTGGGCGAGGGGGCGACCCGCTAGCGCGTCGGGCACGATGCGCTCGACCAGGTGCAGCGAGCCGGTTCCGTCGGTCCACTCGATCGACTCGTCCGAGGGGAGCAGCCAGCGCTTCACCTGCTGGGTCGTCCACAGCGAGGTCGCCACCGTGGGGATGCCGAGCTTCATGTAGATGTCGGCGCGCTGGGGGTCGTAGATGCGCGCCACCACGTTGGCGATGTCGTAGGTGTCGCGCGCGATGCGTGCGCACAGGATGTTGGTGTTGTCACCGCTGGTCACCGCGGCCAGGGCGTCGGCGTGGCTGGCGTCGGCCTTCATCAGGATGTCCCGGTCGAACCCCGAGCCCAGCAGCGTCGAGCCGTGGAAGCGCGTCAGGCGGCGGAAGGCGTCGCGGTTCTTGTCGATGATGACCACCGAGTGGCCATCTTCGGAGAGCTGCATCGCCAGTTCTGATCCCACTCGGCCGCAGCCGATGACGATGATATGCACCCGGGTATCAGAGCACACGTGGCCGCGGCGACGCAACTGGGCGGCGTCACGGAGCAGGGTGGGGCGATGCCTTAGTGTGAACGTGGTGTCCGAGGCCGACAAGCAGATCGTGGATAGCACGCGCGTGCTGACGTCGCACGCCAACGTGTCGACCGTCTACCCCGAGACGCTCGGCTACCGGATCAAGCGGATCCTGCTCGGGCGCCCCTACGTGACCGAGCAGCTGAGCGGCGAGCGGCTGGGGCGCACGACTGCGCTGGGTGTGCTGTCGCCTGACTGCATCTCCTCGTCGGCGTACGGGACCGAGGAGATCCTGACCCAGCTGACCCCCTTCATCGGTCTGGCCGCGTTCGCGCTGGTCGTACCGATCATGTTCGTGATCCTCGGGGTGCTCTTCTTCGTCACCACGTCCTACATGGACGTGATCAAGTACTACACCTCGGCCGGGGGCTCGTACGTGGTGGCCCGCGACAACTTCGGGCCCCGGGTGGCCCAGATCGCGGCGGTCGCCCTGCTGATCGACTACACGGTGACCGTCGCGGTGCAGTGCTCGGCGGGCACCGCCGCGCTGACCAGCGCGGTCCCCTCGTTGACTCCCTACACCGTGCCGATCACCGTGGCCGTGGTGCTGATCCTGATCTACGGCAACCTGCGGGGCCTGCGCGAGGCCGGGAGCTACTTCGCGCTGCCGACCTACTTCTTCATCCTGATGATGGGGCTCACCATCGTCGTGGGGTACGCGAAGAAGATCGCGGGATCGCTGCACTACATCGCCCAGCCCCCGGTGCACCTGCTGGTGGACGGGCACCTTGGCCAGAGGGGGTCGGGCCTGCTCATGGGCCTGGCGTTCCTGACGCTCCTGCGCGCCTACGCCAACGGGGGGTCGTCGCTCACGGGTCTGGAGGCGATCTCCAACGGCGTGGCGAGCTTTCGCCGTCCCGAGTCGAAGAACGCCCGCGCGACGCTGATCACCATGTCGAGCATCCTGGCCTTCCTCCTGCTGGGCGTGACGCTGCTGGCGGCGTGGACCCACGCCCTGCCCTACGCCGCCGGCACGCCCACCGTGGTCAGTCAGGAGGTGCACGCGGTGTTCGGGTCGCACGGCGTGGGCGAGGTCATCTTCTACCTGGTGCAGCTGGCGACACTGCTCATCCTCTACACCGGCGGCAACACGTCCTTCAACGGCTTCCCGTTCCTCGCGAACTACGTGGCGACGGACAACTACCTCCCGCGCCAGCTGACCAAGCGGGGCCACCGGCTGGCCTTCTCCAACGGGATCATCGTCCTGGGGGTCGTGTCGCTGACCCTGATCGTGGTGTTCCAGGCGAAGGTCAACGCGCTGGTCGCGCTCTACGCCATCGGGGTCTTCACCGGCTTCACCATGGCTGGCGCGGGCATGGTGGCGCGCCACTTGCGCGAGCGCACGGGCCGCTGGCGCGTCGGCGTCGCGGTGAACGTGATGTCCGCCACGGTGACCGCGGTGGTGGTGCTGGTGTTCGTGCTGGCCAAGTTCACCGAGGGTGCGTGGATCATCGTCGTCGTGGGGCCGATCATGTACGTGGGTCTGCTGCGCTTCAACCGCCAGTACGAGCGCGAGGAGAAGGCCTTCGCCGCGGTCACCGCGAGGGGTCTGCCCAACATCCGCATGAACCGGGTCGTCGTGTTCGTCGACAACTACGACGTCGTCACCGAGCGCTCGCTGCGCTACTGCATGACGCTCAACGCCTACTCGATCCGCGCGGTGCACTTCGACATCGACCCGATGGCCACGCGTCGCCTCGAGGCGGCGTGGGGGGCGCCCAACACCACCTCGGCTGGCATCAGCCTCGAGGTGGTGGACTGCGAGGACCGCCGGGTCGACCGCGCCGCCCTGGAGCTGGTGGCCGACGTCGTGCGCGACCCCGACGTCTTCTGCATGGTCATCCTGCCGCGTCGCGGCTTCTCCTCGCGCCTGCAGCGCCTGCTGCACGACCGGACGGCGGACCTGATCGCCGGGGCGGTGATGCACGTGCCGCGCACGGCGGCCACCATCATCCCCTACCGGATGGGCCAGAGCCGCCTGATCGAGGGGGAGCACGTCGAGGAGCCCATGAGTGACGAGGTCGTGCGCGGCGGCGTACGCGAGGACGCCCACCTCGAGGCCGACGTCAAGCTGGCCGAGCGCTCGACGGGCGCCGCCCCGATCGGTGGCCTGCACCAGCGCGAGTTCGCGGAGATCGCGGGCCGGGTCCGGGCGATGGCCATCAGCAACGAAGGCGGCTCGCACGAGCTGCGCTGCGTGATCGCCGACAACACCGGCTCGGTCACCCTCGTGTTCCAGGGGCGCACGGCGGTGCCGGGGATCGAGCGGGGCACCCGGCTGCTGGTGCGCGGCACCGTGACATCCCTGCGCCGCGAGGCCGTGATCCTGAATCCCCAGTACGAGATCGTCGCGGCCCCGCACGGCGACGAGTGACGGTTGCCGGACGACGTACGGGTTTTCGCTCGCCTCGCGCCCGTCGCGCACGCCGGTCCGGCGAGTCTGTCTATCTTGTAGGTCGGTAGTTTCGTGGCCGCACGGCCCCACGTCGGAACGCGTTGAGAGGCGGTGAGCATGGCCCGAGCACTGGTGATCGTGGAGTCGGTGGCGAAGGCCACCCGCATCCAGTCCATGCTGGGGCCCGACTACATCGTGCGGGCGTCGGTGGGTCACGTGCGCGACCTGCCCCAGAGCGCGGCCGAGATCCCCGCGGCGATCAAGGGCGAGAAGTGGGCACGACTGGGGATCAACGTCGACGACCACTTCAAGCCGGTCTACGTGGTCTCCAGCGACCGCCGTAAGGTGGTGAGCGAGCTCAAGTCCGCGCTGAAGCAGGTGGACGAGTTGTATCTCGCGACCGACGAGGACCGCGAGGGCGAGGCCATCGCCTGGCACCTCGAGGAGCTCCTCAACCCCCGGGTCCCGGTCAAGCGCATGGTCTTCCACGAGATCACGCCGGCGGCGATCGAGCGGGCCGTGCACGAGACCCGTGACCTCGACACGCGCCTGGTGGACGCCCAGGAGGGTCGCCGCTTCCTCGACCGCCTCGTCGGCTACGAGGTGTCGCCGGTGCTGTGGCGCGCGGTCGACAAGGCGCGCTCCGCTGGTCGCGTCCAGTCGGTGGCCATCCGCCTGGTGTGCGAGCGTGAACGCGAGCGGATGGCGTTCCGCTCGGCGACGTGGTTTGACGTGACCGCGACCCTCGGCGCCGGTACCGACTTCGACGCGACGGTCGAGACGTTGGACGGCACGCCGCTGGCGAGCGGGCGCCACTTCGACGCCACGGGTCGGCTCGATCCGGCGATCGCGGTCCAGGTGCTGAGCGAGACGGCGGCCCGGGACCTCGCCGGCGCCCTCGAGACGGCCACGGTGACGGTAGCCGCAGTGACCTCGACGCCGCGCACGCAGCGTCCCCAGCCCCCCTTCATGACCTCGTCGCTGCAGATCGAGGCCAGCCGCAAGTTGCGCTTCGATCCCGAGCGCACCATGCGCGCGGCTCAGCGCCTCTACGAGCAGGGTTGGATCACCTACATGCGCACCGACTCGACGACGCTCTCCGACGAGGCGTTGCGGGCCGCGCGCTCGATGGCGGCGGCGATGTTCGGCGATGACTACGTCGCCGACACTCCGCGCCGCTACGACCGCAAGGTGAAGAACGCGCAGGAGGCCCACGAGGCGATCCGCCCCGCCGGGGAGTCCTTCCGCACGCTCGACGACGCCCAGGCCAACCTGCGCGGCGACGAGCTCGCGGTCTACGACCTCATCTGGAAGCGCACGATCGCCTCGCAGATGGTCGACGCCCGTCTGACCCAGGATCGCGTGAGTCTGGCGTCCACGGTGCGCGGCGTGGCGGGCTTCGCGGGCGACGTGGCGGTGGGGCTGGTCGCGACGGGACTGCGTATCGAGTTCGCGGGGTTCCGCCGGGCCTACGTGGAGGGCACCGACGACCCCGAGGCCGAGCTGGCCGAGCAGGAGCGCATCCTGCCCGCGCTCGGCGTCGGGCAGGTCGTGGCCGTGCGCGCGACCGAGGCGAAGGGCCACGAGACCCAGCCGCCCGACCGCTACTCCGAGGCGACGCTCATCAAGAAGTTGGAGGACCTGGGGATCGGGCGACCCTCGACCTACGCCTCGGTGATGAAGACGATCGATCGGCGTGGCTACGTCTGGAAGAAGGGTAAGTCCCTGGTCCCGGCGTTCCGGGCCTTCGCGGTGGTGAACCTCCTGCAGCGCTACTTCGCCGACCTGGTGGACTACGAGTTCACCGCTGAGATGGAGGAGCAGCTCGACGAGATCGCGCGAGGCAGCCAGGATCTCGAGCCGTGGCTGCGCAAGTTCTACTTCGGCGACCCCGAGGGAGCGACCGAGTTTGCCCGTTTGGGGCTCGCGCGTCTGGCTCACGAGACCTACGACTTCGACTTCGCCGCGATCAACTCGCTGGTCCTAGGCGTGGCGCCCGACGGCGAGACGGTGAGCGTGCGCTCGGGTCGCTACGGTCCCTACCTGGTCCACGGCGAGGACCGGGTGTCGATCCCCGAGGCCACCGAGCCGGACTCGCTCACCGTCGAGCGCGCCCTGGACCTGCTCGCCGCCCCGAGCGGCGATCGCGAGCTGGGGGTGGACGAGGCGACCGGACAGCCCATCCTGCTGAAGGCCGGCCGTTACGGACCCTACGTGCAGGTCGGCGAGATGACTGACCCCAAGGACAAGCCCAAGACCGCGTCGCTGTTCTCGACGATGTCGCCCGAGACGATGACCCTAGACGACGCACTCCGCCTCCTGTCGCTACCGCGCGAGGTGGGTCCCCACCCCGACGACGGCGTGA
Organism: Actinomycetes bacterium; assembly: GCA_021786095.1. Lineage (GTDB taxonomy): Bacteria > Actinomycetota > Acidimicrobiia > Acidimicrobiales > RAAP-2 > RAAP-2. The sequence continues at coordinate 7,456 of JAJYNX010000032.1, forward strand.
TCATCCAGGCCCAGAATGGTCGCTTCGGCCCCTACCTCACCTGGGGCAAGGAGACGCGGTCACTCGAGAGCGAGGAGCAGATCTTCACGGTCACCCTCGACGAGGCGGTTGCCCTGTTGGCCCAGCCCAAGGCCCGGGGCCGGCGCGCGGCGGGCCCGTTGCGCGAGCTGGGGACCGACGCGGTGACCGGTCGACCGGTCGTGGTCAAGTCTGGCCGTTTCGGTCCCTACGTCACCGACGGCGAGACGAACGCGACCCTGCGCGTCGGCGACACCCCTGAGATGGTGACCCTGGACCGGGCCAGTGAGCTGCTCGCCGAGCGCCGCGACGCCGAGCCCTCGTCGCGTCCGCGCCGCGCCGCCGCGAAGAAGGCGACCGCGAAGAAGGCACCCGCGAAGAAGGCACCCGCGAAGAAGGCGGCCGTGAAGAAGACGGCCGCGAAGAAGGCACCCGCGAAGAAGGCGGCCGCCAAGAAGGCGACCGCGAAGGGGACTGTCACGGCGGCCGCGACCCCGACCGCCGCGCGCGCGGCGCGCGCGCTCGGCTCGCGCGACAACGCCGCGTTGGTCTCGCGGGTCGACGGGGACGGATGAGCGCGCGCCGGGGGACCTTCGTCGTCTTCGAGGGGGTCGACGCCTGCGGTAAGTCGACGCAGGCGCGCCGTGCCGCGAGCGAGCGCGGCGCCCTGTTCACCTTCGAGCCCGGTGACACCGCGCTGGGCGTCGATCTGCGTCGCTGGCTGCTCGACGCCGGCCCACCGATGGCGCCGGCCACCGAGGCTCTGCTGATGCTCGCGGATCGCTCCCACCACGTCCATACGGTCATCGAACCCGCGCTGGTGCGGGGCACCGCCGTGGTGAGCGATCGGTTCTTCGCTTCGACCCTCGCGTACCAGGGTTACGGTCGGGGCGTCGATCTCGGCGATCTCGAGGCCGCGACCGACCTGGCCATCGGTGCGTGCCGGCCGGACCTCACGGTGTGGCTCGACGTGCCGCTGGAGGTGGCCAACGATCGTCGACGCCGCGACGCGCGCGACCGATTCGAGTCGGCCGACCTCGACTTTCACGAGCGCGTGCGCGCCGGCTACGCCGCGTTGGCCGCCCGGGACCCCGATCGTTGGGCCGTGGTCGACGGTGCCGGCGACGAGGACGAGGTGGCCGCGATCGTGGCGCACCGCCTCGACGCGCTGCCGTGGGGGGACGATGGCTGACGTCTTCTCGACGCTGGCGGGCCAGGAGCGGGCGGCGGGGGCGTTGCGCCAGTACGCGCGCTCCCCGGTGCACGCGTACCTCCTGACGGGGCCGCGCGGCGCCGACCTGCGCGGCGCCCTGGTGGCCTTCGCCGCGGCGCTGCAGTGCGCGGAGCACGGGTGCGGGCACTGCGAGCGGTGCCGCCTGGTGCTCTCGGGTCACGACCCCGACGTCTACGTGGCGCCGCGGGCCGGGCTGGCGTGGCGGGTCGACGAGCTGCGCGAGGCCGATCGCGTGAGTCGGCGCCGGCCCCTGTCGCGGGGGTATCAGATCGTGATCATCGAGGACGTCGACGCTGCGGTGGCCGGCGCGTCGCCGGCTGGCGCCGCGCTGCTCAAGTCGCTGGAGGAGCCGCCGGCGCGCACGATCTTTCTCCTGAGCGCGCACGACACCCCGCCCGAGATGGACACGGTCGCGTCGCGCTGCGTGCGGGTAGCGCTGCGCGCTCCGTCCGACGTCGAGCTCACCGCCACGCTGGTCGGCGAGGGAGCGGCTCCCGAGGTCGCCGCGCTCGCGGTCGGCGCGGCCCACGGGGACCTGGGCCGGGCTCGGGTGCTCGTCGGTGACCCGGGTCTCGCGGCGCGCCTGGAGCGCTGGCGCACGGTGCCCGATCACCTCGGGGGCACGTCGGCCTCGGCGTCGGCACTGGCCGGCGAACTGCTGCGTGCGCTCGACGCGGCGAGCGAGCCACTGGCGGCGCGCCAGCGCGAGGAGGCCGCGCGCGAGGTACCGGAAGCGGGCTCGTCGCGCGGCGTGACGTCGCGCAAGGAACTCGACGCGCGCCGCCGCCGCGAACAGCGTCGCTTTCGCGTCGACGAACTGCGCCTGGGGTGCGCGACGCTGGCGCGGGCCTACCGCGACCGGCTGGTGGAGGCCCTGGCGGCGGGAGCTGACGCGGCTCCTCGTGACCGGCGCCGGGCCCAGGCGGCGCTACGCGCGCTGGACGTCGTGGCGGAAGCCAGTCGACGTCTCGAGAGCAACCTCGACGAAACGCTGCTCGTTCACGACCTTCTGCTGTCATTGGTGGACGTGTAGCGGCGCTGGTCGTGCGGTCGGGTAATCTTGCTGCTTGCGCCTGGGTAGCTCAGTCGGTAGAGCAGCGCATTCGTAATGCGCAGGTCAAGGGTTCGAATCCCTTCCCAGGCTCCGGTGCACCTCGTGGGCGAAGTCCCGCGAGCGCTCCTCCCAGTCGCGGTAGCGATCGAAGCTGGGCGCGGCGGGAGAGAGCAGCACGACGCCGTGCTCGCCGAGCGCGGCCACCGCGTGCGCCACAGCCTCCTCCATCGTGTCCGCTCGGTACTGGCGCACGCGCGGCGCTCGCTCGCGCGTCACGTCGGCCAGGCGACGTCCGGCCTCGCCCATGGTGATCAGGGCGGTGGCGGGCTGGCGCGCCGCCAGCGCCTCGCCCAGCTCCGCGTAGTCCACGCCCCGATCGAAGCCGCCGGCGATGAGCGCCACCGGCTCGTCGGCGAAGACGGCCAGGGCGGCCAGCGTGGGGAGGGGCGCCGTCGCCAGCCCGTCGTCCACGAAGCGCAGCGCTCCCTCGTGGCGCGCGCGCGTCGCCACGAGGGTCAGGCGCCCGGGCAAGGGGCTGAAGGAGGCGGCCCGCCCGGCTGCGGCCGCGATCACCTCGTCGCGGGGCCGCTCGGTCATCGCCGTGACGGCCGCCAGGGCGAGGGCCACGTTGCTCTCGTTGTGCGCGCCCAGCAGCCCCAACACGTTCGCGAGGCCCCCATCGTCGGGCGCGACGTAGGTCACGTCGCCCCCGAGACGGTCCGCCGCCGCGCGCAGCGCCGGCTGATCGGCCACCAGTGTCCGGTGCCACCCCTCGGCGCGGGTGAGTGAGAGCTTGTCGTCGTGGTACTGCTCCAGGGAGCCGTGCCAGTCGAGGTGATCGGCGCCGAGCGAGGTCACGACCACGAGGGACGGCGCGACGTCGATATCCACGCACTGGTAACTCGAGACCTCCACGACGAGCCAGCCGTGGCGGTCGTCCACCTGGGGGTCGTAGGGGGGCAGGCCGCTGTTGCCGACGCGGTGGGCGTCGTCGCCGACGCACTCGAGGAGGAAGGCGATGAGTGCGGTGGTGGTGGACTTGCCCTTGGTGCCCGTGACGGTCACGACGCGTGACCGGTCGACGTCGTGCAGCCAGAGGTTGAGCGCCGAGCAGACCACGACCCCGTGCTCCTCCAGGTCGAGCACGTCGGGTCGGCGCCGGGGGATGCCGGGGCTCTTCACGACGGCGTCGCACGTGAGCAGGGCCTCGTGGCCGCCGTCGGTGGTCACGAGGACGTCGCGACCCCGTCCGGGGGCGTCGTCGACCAGGACGAGCGAGTCCGCGAGTCCGAGCAGGCGTCGGTGGGTGGCGCGGCCCTCGACGCCGTAGCCGAAGATTCCGACCCGTCGCCCCGCGAGGTCAGCGAAGCCAGTGGGCCGGAGCACGGGTGCGTCCCTGGGGCGTGAGGAGAGTCTCGAGGGGGGCCGACGGCGCGCGCGCCGCCAGATCGGCCAGGGCGGGGACGTCGCGCCACGCGCCGCGCCGCGCGATCGCCGTGAGCGCGGCGGCGCTCTCGTCGGGGTCGCCGACGCACTCGAAGGGCTTGTGGTGCTCGCCGAGACCCACCAGGTCGGCCAGCGCACCGAGGCGCGCGGGATCGCTCAGGGGCTCCACGCCCAGCGCCGTGCGCAGGGTCGAGCGCTCGATGAAGGGGGCGAGGACCAGGTCGATGAAGAGGCACTTGTCGCACTCGCCGCACCACGTGGCGGCGCGCGCGGCCGGATCCTGAGCGAAGGCGCGATTGCAGCTGCGAAACACGTGGTGGTACTGGGGGAGACGGCTGAACGCCTCGGCGACCCACAGCTCGCTGCGATCGCGCAGCAGGCTCGCCACGGTGAGCGACGGCCCGACGGTCTCCTCGAGCGCCGCGCCGATCAGCTCCTCGGCCGCGAGCGACTTGCTCCACTGGTGGTTGACCTCGCGCCCGGCGACGCGCAGGTTGGGCACCGACGCCGAGTGCTCGTTGCTCATCACGACGCCCCCGCGGCCGGTCGACACCGCCGCCACCGCGGCCAGCAGGGTGATCATCGCGGTGACCGGGACGTGGCCGCGCAACTGCCCGTCCCCTCCGTGCAGCACCTGGGGATCGATCGCGCGCGTGGCGCGCACGACTGGGCGACCGGTGACGGCGGCGGTCTGGTCGAGCGCCGCGAAGCGCCCGCTCGCTGGGCTGACGACGAAGAGGGTCTGGTCCAGGTGCGCAGGCAGGGTCTCGACGCTCACCACCGAGTCGATGCCGCCGCCGAAGGGGACCAGCACTCGTGACGGGTCGAGCGTGGCCGGCGCGAAGGGGGGTGCGAGGGCGAGTGACCGCCCGCCCTCGATGACGACGTCGTCCAGGGTCAGCGCGTTGCGGTAGGCGAACTCGCCGAGGCCGTCAATCAGCGCCGCGCGCACCAGCGCGCCCCCGTGGGGGCCCACGGGGGTGTCGCCCAGGTCGATGAGGGGCGGCGCGCCGACCTTGTAGTAGGAGAGTCCGGCGAGCAGGTACCACAGGTGGGCCACCGCGGTGACCGCTGGCGAGCGGAGGGACCCGGCACCCTCGAACACGACGGTCTCACGGAAGACTCGCCCGTCGAGGTCGAAGTGTCCCGTGAGCGTGTCGTCGGTGACCGCCAGCCCGAGGTAGGTGAAGCGACGGGCGCGTGGGGTCGTCGTTCCCATCACGGTTCCCATCGCGACTCATGCTACGTGGCGTCGGGCGACGAGCGCGAAGCGGCCGCAGGGCCGTACGGCGCGGTCACTGAAGAAGAGCGCGTCGTCGTCGGTGCGCTCGACGCAGGCCGTGACGTGTTCGCCGTCGAGACCGGCCTCGGCCAGTCGGTGCTCGACCACGCGAGTCAGATCGAGGAGCCAACGGTCGCCACCGTCGCGGCGCCGCGCGCCGGGCACGTCGGCGAAGTGACCGGCGACCTCGGGGCCGACCTGGTAGCGGTCCCCGGAGATCGCCGGTCCGATGAGGGCGTGGACGTCCTGGGGGCGCTCGAAGTGGGCCAGCACGCTCTCGAGCACGCCCGCGGCGAGTCCCCGCCAGCCCGCGTGGGCCACGGCGAGACGCCCGCGGCGCGGATCCACGAGCAGCACGGGAACGCAGTCGGCGACCAGGATCGCGAGGGCGAGGTCGCGCGAGGAGGTGACCAGGGCGTCGGCGTGCGCCGACGCGGCGTCGCGGGCGTCGCCCACCTCGACGACCTCGCGCCCGTGGATCTGGTCGACCACGATCAGGTCGCCCTCGGCGACACCCACCGCGTCGGCCACGCGTCGTCGGTTCTCGCGCACTCGAGCCGGGTCGTCGCCGACGTGGTCCCCCAGGTTGAGCGAGTCGTAGGGGGGGTCGCTCACCCCGCCCGCGCGCGTGGTGACGAAGGCGTCCACGCCGAGGGCGCGGGCGTCATCGACCACCAGCACGTCCAGGCGGCCTCGGCGCGACGGGCTCAGCGCGGCGCGTCGTGGCACGCGGGGCACACTCCGGTCAGCTCGAGGACGTGGTGCACGTCGTAGAAGCCGTGCTCGACGGCCACCGCGCGCGTCCAGCCCTCCAGGGGCGGGATGTCGATCTCCCACGTGGCTCCGCACACCCGACAGGCCAGGTGGTGGTGGTGGGTCTCGGCCGCACAGCGCCGGTAGAGGCTCTCGCCGCGCTCGTTCATCACCGCGTCGACGTCGCCGCTCGCCGCGAGCTTCTTCAGTTGGGCGTAGACCGTGGCCAGGGCCACGCGGTCCCCCACCGCGGCGATACGCGCGTAGAGCTCCTGCGCGCTGACGAAGCCCGCCGCCTGATCGAGGGCGGCCAGGATCGCGCGTCGCTGGGTGGTGTTGCGTGGGCTCACGATCACCGCGGGTGGGGGGATTTGTTCTCTAGAATGATTCCAACTATACTATCTAGAACGGTTCTACACAAGGGGACGACAATGAGAGCGACAGCGCAGCACCCGCGCCGGTGGCATCGCGTCGGGATCGCCCTGGCCATGGCCGTCGTGGCGGTGGGCCTGAGCGGGTGCAACTCGGGCGGATCGAGCGCCAGCGGTGTGATCGCGGCCGTGGGAGCCGAGAACCAGTACGCCAACGTCATCGCGCAGATCGGGGGTCGCTACGTCCACGTCGCGGCGATCATGAGCAACCCCAGCGTCGATCCGCACACCTTCGAGGTGTCCACCTCGGTCGCCCAGGTGGTGTCCCAGGCGCGCCTGGTGGTGCAGAACGGCCTCGGCTACGACCAGTTCATGACCCAGCTCGAGTCGGCCTCGCCCTCCTCGTCGCGCCGGGTGATCGACGTCCAGCACCTGCTGACGCTGAGTGACGCGACCCCGAACCCGCACCTGTGGTACAAGCCGACGACCATGCCGATCGTGGCTGCGGCGATCGAGCGCGATCTGGCGGCGATGGCACCGACGCACGCGAACTACTTCGCCGCGCGCCTGGCGCGCTTTCGCTCGTCCTTCGCGCCCCTGACGGCGCAGATCCGCGCCTTTCGCGCCCGCTTCGCCGGCGACGTGGTGGCGACCACCGAGCCGGTGGCGGACTACCTGCTCACGGCGCTCGGCCTGGTCGACGCGACGCCCTGGCGGCTGCAGGCGGACGTCATGAACGGAATCGACCCGGCGCCCGAGGACGTGGCGACCCTGCAGACGATGATCCGCGACCACCACGTGGCGGCGCTGTGCTACAACGCCCAGGTCACCAGCTCGGTGACCCTGGCGCTTCGCTCGCTGGCCCAGAGTGCGGGCGTGCCGATCGTGGCGGTCTACGAGACGATGCCCGAGCCGGGGTACGACTACCAGTCCTGGATGAGCGCCGAGATCCACGCGCTGACTCTGGCCCTCACCACGCACCACTCGACGACGGAGTTGCGATGAGCGACCACGAACCCTCCACGGCACTGCTCGAGGTGCGCGACGTCAACGTGAGCGCGGACGGACGCGACATCCTGCGCGACGTTCACTTCTCGATCAACCACGGCGAGTTCACGGGGCTGATCGGCTCCAACGGTGCCGGCAAGACGACGCTGTTCCGCGTGATCCTCGGTATCCAGGAGCACGCCTCGGGTGAGGTCCTCCTGCACGGCGAGCCCCTGACGAGGTCGAACCGGTCGATCGGCTACGTGCCCCAGAAGGTCCTGTTCGACCCCGACCTGCCCATACGGGCGCGCGACCTGGTGGCGCTCGGCGCCGACGGGCACCGCTACGGCCTGCGCCGCCGGCCCCGTGCGCTGCACGACGCGGTGGACGAGATGCTCGACGCGGTGGACGCCGGCGCCTTCGCCGACCGTCGGGTGGGCAGCCTCTCGGGCGGGGAGCAGCAGCGCGTCCTGATCGCCCACTCGCTGATCAGCCGCCCCGAGCTGCTGCTGCTCGACGAGCCGCTGGCCAACCTGGATCCGGGCAGCGTGCAGGAGATCATCGCGCTGCTGCACCGCGTCGCGCAGCGCCAGCGGGTCGCCATCCTGCTCTCGGCGCACGAGATGAACCCGCTGCTGCCGGTGATGGACCGGATCGTCTACGTGGCCAACGGCCACGTCGCGAGCGGGACGACCGACGAGGTGGTGCGCCCGAGCGTGCTCAGTGCGCTCTACGGGCACCACGTGGACGTCCTGCGCGTGCACGGCCGCGTGCTGGTGGTGGCCACGGCCCTCCCGGTGGGTCCGGCGCCCAACGACGAGCACCCCGAGTTCGTGGTCGAGTAGGCGACCGTGGGCTGGCTCTTCGAACCCGGGTGGTGGGCGAACGGTACCGTGCGCACGGCGCTGCTGGTCGGCTTCGTCGTCGCCGTCACCTCGGCGGTGGTCGGGATCTTCACGGTGATGCGGGGTCAGTCCTTCGCGGGCCACGCCCTGACCGACGTGGCGACCGCGGGCGGGGCCGGCGCGTTCCTGGCCGGCGTCGCGCCCCTGGTGGGCTTCGTGGGCGGCGGGGTGTTGGGGGCGGGCGCCATGGACGCGATCGGAGTGCAGCGGGTCAAGGGCCGCGACATCGCCACCGGCGTGGTGCTCGGTGCCGCCATGGGCCTGGCGGCCCTCTTCCTCTTCCTCTCCGCGCGCAGCAGCTCCGCGTCCGGCACCACCCAGTTGGTCCTCTTCGGCTCGATCTTCACCGTGAGCCCCTCCACCCTCCCCGAGGTGTCGTGGCTGAGCGGTGCCGTGCTGGTCACACTCGCCGCCGTGGCGCGGCCGCTCCTGCTCAGCTCGCTCAGCGTCGAGCTGGCGGCGGCCCGGGGTGTGCGCCTGCGGTCGGTGGGCCTGATCTTCATGGTGGTGCTGGCGGTCGCGGTCGGCATGTCGGCCATCGTGATCGGTGCGATCCTCTCCACGGCCCTGCTGATCGGCCCACCGGCGAGCGCGCTGCGCGTCGCGCGACGCGTGGGCCGCGCGGTCGCCCTGGCGGCGGGGCTCGGCGTGCTGGCCACCTGGGTCGGCGTGCTGTTCGCCTACGACAGCTACTACTGGTTCCCGTCGCACCGCAGCCTGCCCGTCAGCTTCTTCGTGGTCGCCGCGATCGTGGTGGAGTACCTCGTGGCCAGCGTGCTGCGACGCCGCACCCGACCGGCGCCGGTCGCGGCCTCCGAACCCGAGGGGTGGACCTAGTGTTCTCGAGCTTCATGACCAACGCCTGGATCAGCGGGACCATCGTGGCGATGCTGGCCGGGGCGGTCGGGTTCTTCGTGGTCCTGCGTGGTGCGTCCTTCGCGGCGCACGCCATCCCCAACGGGGCCTTCGCCGGTGCCGCGGGGGCGTACCTGGTGGGGATCAGCCCGTTGGTGGGTCTGGTCTCCTTCGCCCTGCTCTCGGCGCTCGGGATCGGGGTGACCAGTCGGCGCACGCGCAACGACGTCGCCACCGCCCTGTCGCTGGTCGCGATGCTGGCCCTGGGCGCGGCGTTCCTGTCGGTGAGCCTGATCTACGAGCCGACGATCAACGCCCTGCTCTTCGGCGAGATCCTCGGCGTCTCGAGCAGTCAGCTGGCGCCGGTGCTGATCCTGGGCGTGGTCAGCGTCGCCGTGCTCGGGTGGTTCTACCGTCCCCTGGTGTTCACGTCGGTGGCGCCCGAGCTCGCGCGGGCGCGTGGCGTCAACGCCACCGTGGTCGACGTGGCGTTCCTGGTCGTGGTGGCGCTGGCCACGGCGCTGACCGTGCCGGTGGTCGGGGCACTGCTCACCTTCTCGCTCATGATCGGTCCGCCGGCCGCCGCGAGGATCCTGGTGGCGCGGCCGGGCTGGGCGGTGGCGGGCTCGGTGGGCCTCTCCCTGGTGACCGTCTGGGTGTCCATCGGCGCGTCCTACGCCCTCAACCTGCCCATCGGGTTCTTCGTGGGCGCCCTGGGCGCCGTCTTCTACCTCGGCGCGCGCGTCGCCGCGCGACGTCGGGTCACCCGTCCGGCTACGTAACCTACGGGGCGTGGAACCGGTGCGCCTCGTGGACGCCTGTCACTTCCCGGCGACGGGACCGGTGGACCTCGCGGTCTCGGGCGGGCCGGACTCGCTCGGGCTGCTGCTGCTGGCGCGCGAGGCGGGGCTGGTGGCGCGCGTGCACCACGTGGATCATCACGCCCGACCCACCAGCACCGACGACGCGCACTTCGTGCGCGAGCTGTGCGCGCGGTTCGCGGTGTCCTGTCAGGTGCACGACGTGCGCGTCGCGCCGGGACCCAACTTCGAGGCGCGGGCCCGCACGGCGCGCCGCGCGGTCCTGCCGGCTACGGCCCTCACCGGACACACGATGGACGACGTGGCCGAGACGATCGTGCTCAACCTGCTGCGCGGGGCCGGGTTGGACGGGCTCTCCCCAATGATCGGCGATCCGACCAAGCCACTGGTGCGCCTGCGCCGCGCCGACCTGCACGCCTACGTCGCCGCATCGGGTCTGGTGGCGCGCCACGACGAGACCAACGACAGTCCCCAGTACCTGCGCAACCGGGTGCGCCACGAGGTCCTTCCCCTGCTGGACGCCGTGAGTGGCCGCGACGTCGTGCCCGTGCTGGCGCGTCAGGCCGGGCTGGTGCACGACGAGCGGCGCTGGCTCGACGAGCTGGTCGGGTCCGACGACCGGGCCCTGGGCGACGTGGACTGCCGCGAGTTGCGCGGGTGGCCGGTGGCTCGCCTGCGCCGCTGGCTGCGCGCGCGTCTCGCGTCGCCGGACCGGGGTGACGGCTCGCACCCGCCGTCCTTCGACGAGGTCGAGCGCGTGATCGCGGTGGTGCGCGGCGAGTCCGTCGCCACCGAGATCGCCGGGGGCCGGCGCGTCGCGCGTCGCGCGTCGCGACTCTGGATGCAGGAAGACCGCCGTCGGCCCTGAGGCTCCGCGCCACGACCCGGACCTCGAGCTCGACCACCACGCTGACCAGGCCACTACGCTGACCAGACATGGACAGTGATCGTTCGCCCGACGTGACGGGGCACTGGGCGGGCCACGACCTGGGTGAGCTGGTGGTCTCGGCGCAGGACGTGCGCGAGAAGGTGTCCGAGTTGGGTGCGCAGATCACCCGGGACTACGCCACCCACCCCCCGCTCCTGGTGTGCGTGCTGAAGGGCGCGGTCAACTTCGTGTCGGACCTGATGCGCGCCATCGCCCTGCCGGTCGAGGTCGACTTCATGGCGGTGTCGTCCTACGGCGCCGCGACCAAGACGAGCGGCGTGGTGCGCATCGTGAAGGACCTCGACGTCGACCTGGTGGACCGCGACGTGCTGATCGTCGAGGACGTCGTCGACTCGGGACTGACCCTGCACTACCTGCGCCAGTACCTGGGGGCGCGCAACCCGCGCAGCCTCGAGGTGTGCGCGCTGCTGCTCAAGGCCGGGGAGCAGCGCGTCGAGCAGGACCTCAAGTACGTCGGCTTCACGATCCCCTCGGACTTCGTCGTGGGCTACGGCCTGGACGTGAACGAGCGCTACCGCAACCTCGACGCGATCTACACGTTCGTCGGGGAGGCGTAGATGGTCGACCGGGAGCGAGTCCAGGCACTGGTGCGCGAGCTCCTCGACGCCATCGGCGAGGATCCGCAACGCGAGGGCCTCGTGGACACGCCGCGCCGGGTGGCCGAGATGTACGTCGAGCTCTTCGAGGGCCTCGAGGTGGACCCCGGGGCCCACCTGCGGGTCACCTTCGAGTCGGACCACGACGAGATGGTGATGGTGCGCGACATCCCCTTCACGACACTGTGCGAGCACCACCTGGTCCCCTTCACCGGCGTGGCCCACGTGGCCTACCTCCCCGGTCCGCAGGGTCGCGTCACCGGCCTGTCGAAGATGGCGCGCCTCGTGGAGGGCTACGCGCGCCGTCTCCAGGTCCAGGAGCGCATGACGACCGAGATCGTCGAGGCCATGGAGCGCGAGCTGCACCCCAAGGGCACGATCGTGGTGCTCGAGGCGGAGCACTTCTGCATGTCGATGCGCGGTGTGAAGAAGGAGGGCACCACCACGGTCACCTCGGCCGTGCGCGGCGTCTTTCGCGACGACCCGCTCTACCGGGCCGAGGCGCTGCAGTACATCCACCAGCGACGGTCGACGTGGCGCTGAGCCCGGGCGTGATGGGCGTCATCAACGTGACGCCCGACTCCTTCTTTCCCGACTCGCGCGCCGCCACCGCGGCGGCGGCGGTCGCGCGCGGTCGCGCGTTCTTCGAGGCGGGCTGCGACCTGGTCGACGTGGGGGGCGAGTCGACGCGCCCGGGCGCGTCGCCGGTGCGCGCGAGCCACGAGGTGGCGCGGGTGCGCTCGGTCATCGAGGAGCTGGCGGGCGTCGGGCCGGTGTCGGTGGACACCCAGAAGGAGAGCGTCGCGCGCGCGGCGGTGGACGCGGGTGCGACGGTCATCAACGACGTCTCGGGCACCCTGGTCGAGCTGGCCGGGGAGCTGGGCGTGGGCTACGTCGCGATGCACCGACGCGGTACGCGCATCGCTGCGGACGAGCGGCCCGTCTACGACGACGTCGTCGGCGAGGTGCGCGACTACCTGCGCGGCGTCGCCGAGCGGGCTCGGGCCGCGGCGGTGGACCCGCTGTGGCTGGATCCCGGCATCGGCTTCAACAAGGACGTCGCCCACAACCTGGCCCTGCTGGGCGACTGCGCGACGCTGGCCGAGCTCGCGCACGAGTACGGAGCCGGCCTGCTGATCGGCACCAGTCGCAAGCGCTTCCTGGCCCACCTGGGCCGCGAGGTGCTCGACGTGGACCAGCGGCTCGAGGGCTCGCTCGCCACGGCGGCCTGGGCCCTGGTCAACGGCGCGACGATGGTGCGCGTGCACGACGTGCGCGTCGCGGTGCAGGTGCGCGACCTGCTCGCGCGACCGCTCGACGAGGTCGCCTCGTGAAGGGCCGATGGGCGTCGGGCATCGAGCCGCGGGGCTTCACGTGGGTCTACCGGGGGATCCTGGCGGTCTCGGAGCGACCGGGGGGATCGACCACCGTGCACCGGCGCGTGCGCCGCGACGAGGAGTTGCTGTGGCTGGCGCACCAGGGGTTCGCGAGGGTGATCTCGATCCTGCCCGACATGCAGAACGTCGCCGCCTACCTCGAGCACGGGCTCGACGTGCGCCACTACGCGCTGCGCGGCGGGCCCCAGCAGCGTGAGGTGCTGGCGTCGTGCTACCGGGACTTGGCCGACTCCATGGACCGCAACGTCACCGTGCTGCTGCACGGGGACGACGTGTCCGACCGCCTGCTCGGGGTCGTGGCCGGGTACCTCGTGTGGTCCGGGCGCGTGGAGACCGCCCCGGCGTCGCTGGCTCTGGTCGAGCGCCTCTTTCGGCGCTCGGTGGGCCCCGAGGGCCGTACGGTGCTGCTGGATCTGCCCGAGGCGCCGTCGTGAACGTGATCGAGGTGCGTGGGCTGCGCTGCTCGTGTGTGGTCGGCGCGCTGGCCCACGAGCGCGAGGCGCGCCAGCCGCTCGAGTTCGACGTGGACCTGGAGCGGCCCTTCGCCGCGGCGGCGCGCGACGACGACCTCGCGGCCACGACGAACTACGCGCGGGTCACCGCTCTCGTGGTGGCGGTGGCCACCGAGGGCCGTTTCGTGCTGCTCGAGACCCTCGCCCAGCGGGTCGGCGAGCGCCTGCTCGAGCTGGACCCCGCCATCGAGGCGGTCGTGGTCGCGGTGCGCAAGCTTCGTCCGCCGGTCGAGGAGGACGTGGCCACGATCGGCGTGCGGTGGCGACTCTCGCGCCCGTGACGCGCCGCGCGTACCTGTCGCTCGGCTCGAACCAGGGCGAGCGCGGCGCGTGTCTCGCGACCGGCGTCGCGATGGTCGCCGGCGCCGACCCGTCGCGCACGTCGCTCGTCTACCAGACCGAGCCGGTGGGCGGCGTCGTCCAGGACGACTTCTGGAACCTGGTGCTCGAGGTGCGCACCACGGCGTCGCCGCGCGAGCTCCTGGAGCGCGCGCGTGAGGCCGAGCGGGCTTGCGGGCGCACGCGCGAGGTGCGCTGGGGCCCGCGCACGCTCGACGTGGACGTCCTGCTGGTGGGCGACCTGGTCAGTGACGACCCGGAGATCCTGGTGCCGCACCCGCGGCTCTGGGAGCGCGCCTTCGTGCTGGTGCCCCTCCGTGAACTGGCGCCCGACCTGGTCAGCGCGGCACAGCTACGAGCCGCCGTCGGACGCGTCGTGGCTCTGGGTACACTGGAGTCAGTGCGGTAGGACCGAACGGCACCCCTGGTGGGCCGGAACGGAGACTCTCATGAACATCACCATCGTCGGCGCGGGCCGCGCGGGCAGCGCCTTCTCGCTGGCTCTCGCGCGCGCCGGGCACCGGGTCACGCTGGTCCACCACGACGACCCGATCCCCCTCGAGGACGCGCAGGTCGTGCTGCTGTGCGTACCCGACGGCGAGGTCGCCGCGACGTCGGCGCGTCTGGCACCCTCGGCGTCGCGCGTCGTGGCCCACGTCGCGGGGTCGTTGACGCTCGCGGCGCTGGCGGGCCACCCTCGCGTGGCGTCGCTGCACCCGCTGGTGCCCCTGCCGACGGGGGAGCGGGGCGCCGCACGACTGGTGGGCGCGACGTACTGCGTCGCGGGCGACCGCGCCGCCGCGGACCTGGTGACGTCACTCGGCGGGCGCCCGATCACCCTGGCCGACGACCAGCGCGCCCTCTACCACGCCACCGCCGCGGTGGCGGCCAATCACCTGGTGGCGCTGATGGCTCAGGTGGGCGATCTGGCCGAGGCGGCCGGGCTCGACCTGGACGACTTCCTCCCGCTGGCCCGCCTGGCCCTGGCCGACGTGGCCGAGCTCGGACCGACGGCGGCGCTGACCGGACCGGCCTCGCGCGGGGACGTGGCGACGATCGACGCGCACCTGGCGGCCATGCCCGCGGCGCAGCGGGCGACCTACGTGGCGCTGGCGCGTGCGGCCTTCGACGTCGCCGAGCGCCAGCGAGCGCGCACGCCTGCGTGAGGTCGCTCTCGTCGATCGAGGAGTGGCGGGCCTACTGCGAGGAGGTGCGCCGCGCCGGTGGCCGAGTCGGTCTGGTGGCGACGATGGGCGCGCTGCACGAGGGCCACGCGTCGCTCTTCGAGCGCGCGCGACGCGACGGTACCGTGGTGGTGGCGACCATCTTCGTCAACCCGCGACAGTTCAACGACGACGGCGACCTGCGCTCCTACCCGCGCACGCCGCGCGACGACCGGGCGATGGCCCGTCGCCACGGGGTCGACTGCCTGGTGGAGCCGCGCCTGGACGAGATGTGGCCGGACTACCCACGACCGACCGCCACCACCGTGAGCGTGCGCGGGGTGGGCGACGGCTTCGAGGGCGACGGGCGGCCGGGGCACTTCGACGGCGTGGCCAGCGTCGTGGCGAAGCTGCTGACGATCACCGGCCCCTGTGCCGCGTACTTCGGGGAGAAGGACTTCCAGCAGGTCGCCGTGGTGCGCGCGATGGTGCGCGACCTCGGCTTCGCCGTGACGGTGGTGGCGTGCCCCATCGTGCGCGAGCCCGACGGGTTGGCCCTGTCGAGCCGTAACCGGCGACTGAGCCCGCGGGGTCGCGAGCGCGCGACCGCCCTGTCGCGAGCGCTGGCCCGCGCGGCGCGCGAGCCCGCGACAGCCAGTGAGGTTCGCGCCACGCTGCGCGCGACGCTGGAGGAGGCCGGCGTGGAGGTCGCCTACGCCGACGTCGTCGATCCGGTGCGCCTCGTCCCCGCGGGCGACGACGAGGCGGGCGAGCGTCGTGCGCTGGTGGCGGGCATAATCGACGGCGTGCGACTGATCGACAACGGGCCGGTCACGCTCGTGGCGCGGGAGGCCTGATGCTGCTGGCGATCGACGTGGGCAACACCGAGACCGTGATCGGGCTCTTCGGGTCGGCGGGCCCCGAGCAGCCCGACGCCATGGGATTCGCGAGGGCCGTGGACGAGCGGGGCCTGGCGTTCCACTGGCGGCTGTCCACCGTGCCCGAGCGCACGCCCGACGAGCACGCGATGGTGCTCACCCAGCTGTTGGACCTCGAGGGCCTCGACCTGCGCACGACGGTGCGGGCCATGGCCATCTCCTCCTCGGTGCCGACGGTGACGACCCAACTGCGGCGAATGGCCCACCGGTGGTTCGCCGACCTCGACGTCACGGTGCTGGGGCCCGGCACCAAGTCGGGCATGGCCATCCTCTACGACAATCCCCGAGAGGTCGGCGCCGACCGGATCGCCAACTCGGTGGGTGCCTACGACCTCTACCCCGGCGCCTCCATCGTGGTGGACCTGGGCACGGCCACCACCTTCGACGTCATCAGCGCGCGCGGCGAGTACCTGGGTGGCGCCATCGCTCCGGGTGTGGCGATCTCCCTCGAGGCGCTCTTCACCCACGCCTCGGCGCTGCGCTCGGTGGAGCTGGTGCGCCCGCGCTCGGTGATCGGGCGCTCCACGGTCGAGTCGATCCAGTCCGGCGTGCTCTACGGGTTCGCCGCGCAGGTCGACGGCATCGTGGAGCGCATCCGCGAGGAGCTGGGCCCCTCGACGGTCCTCGCGACCGGGGGGCTGGCGGGGCTGATCGCGCCGCACACCCGACACGTCGAGCACGTCGAGCCGTGGCTCACCCTGCACGGATTGCGTATCGTGCATGGACGCAACCATTCGGGAGACGATCTGTGAGCACGCCCTACTCCTTCGCCCACGGCGCCTACGCGCGCGACGTGCGTGCCACCTTCGACCACCTCGAGGCCGGTGAGGAGTCGGGGTCGTCGGTGAGCGTAGCGGGTCGAGTGATGCTGCTGCGCACCCAGGGCCGCGTGGCGTTCGCGACGATGCGCGACTCCACGGGGGAGGTGCAGTTGTTCGCGCAGAGCGCGGCGAGCGAGGACTTCGAGGGCTTCACCCACCTGCACCTCGGCGACTGGGTGGGCGTCACCGGCGAGGTCGTGCGCACGCGCCGCGGCGAGTTGTCGGTGAAGGTGGGGTCCTGGACTCGCCTGGCCGAGGCTCGGCGCAACTTCGGGGACAAGTGGGCGGGGATCGCCGACTACGACGTGCGCTATCGTCACCGCGAGGCCGACCTGTGGGCCAACGAGCGAACGCGCACGTCCCTGGCGCTACGCAGCGCCGTGCTGCGCGCGTTGCGCGAGCGGTGTTGGGCGGGGGGCTTCATGGAGGTGGAGACCCCGATGCTGAACCCCATCGCCACCGGGGCGGCGGCGCGCCCCTTCGTGACGCACCACAACGCCCTCGACAGCGAGTTCTACCTGCGCATCGCCCCCGAGCTCTGGCTCAAGCGCCTCGTAGTGGGCGGCTTCGAGCGCGTCTTCGAGCTCGGGCGGGTCTTTCGCAACGAGGGCGTGAGCCCTCGCCACAATCCGGAGTTCACGTCGCTGGAGCTCTACAGCGCCTACTGGGACTACGAGGACATGATGGCCTTCACCGAGGAGCTCGTGGCGGGGGTGGTGCGCGACGTGCTCGGCACCACCACCCTGACCTACCAGGGCCGGGCGCTGTCGATGGCGCCGCCGTGGCCGCGCCGTCCGATGGCCGAGCTGGCCAGCGAGGCAGTGGGGGAGGCGGTCTCGGTGCACACCCCCCGTGAGCGCCTGGCGGCGCTGCTCGAGGAGCGCGGCGTGGTGGCGCCGCCGGCGTGGGGTCCGGGGCGGTGCCTGGCCGAGCTCTTCGAGTGTGCGGCGGAGTCCGCGTTGTGGGAGCCGGTCTTCGTGACCGATCACCCCGTCGAGGTCTCGCCCCTGGCCCGGCGTCACCGCGGCGACGCGGAGCTGACGGAGCGATTCGAGTCCTACGTGGCCGGTTGGGAGCTCTCCAACGGGTTCAGCGAGCTCAACGATCCGGTGGAGCAGCGGGTTCGCTTCGAACAGCAGGCCGCGCTGGGTGCCGCCGGCGACGACGAGGCGATGAGCGTCGACGAGAACTACCTCGCCGCCCTCGAGTGGGGCCTGCCGCCGACCGCCGGCCTCGGCGTGGGGGTCGACCGGCTCGCGATGATCGTCGCCGACGAGTCGAACATTCGCGAGGTGATCGCCTTCCCCACGCTCAAGCCGTGGCGCGACGAGGTGGGCGGGTCCGAGGGGGCGGGTGGCGCCTAGGAGGACGGCAGGTCGTCGAGCAGCGACGTGATCAGCGCGCTGAAGCCCGCGCGCAGGCCCGGGTCGGGCAGGACGTCCAGGGCCTCGTTGGCCAGGTCGAGGAAGCGTCGCGCGGCCCCGACGGTCTCGGCGACCGCGTTCGTGGCCACGACGAGCTTGCGCGCCCGCTCGCGGTCCTCGTCGCCCAGCACGCGGCCGAGGAGAGCGCGCAGCTCGTCGCCCACCGCCGGATCGCGCAGCGCGTAGAGGGTTGGCAGGTTGTAGATGCCCTCGGCGAGGTCCTGGCCCGCGGGCTTGCCCAACTGGTTCTCGACCGCGACGACGTCGAGGATGTCGTCGCGCAGTTGGTAGACCATGCCGAAGCACCGGCCGAACTCGCTCAGCGCCTCGGTCTGGGCGTCGTCGAGGCTAGCGGTGATCGCCCCGATGCGACAGCTCGAGGCCATCAGCGACGCGGTCTTGCCCTCGATGGCCTCGTAGTAGTCCTGCTCGGTGCGCGTGGTGGAGAACGCGGTGCGCACCTCGCTGGCCTGACCGCGCGTCAGCCAGGCCAGCGTGTGGGCGAGCAGCCGGGCGGACTCGACGCCTAGGTCCGCGGCGATGCCGGCCGAACGAGCCATCAGGTAGTCGCCCGCGACGATCGCCACCAGGTTGCCGTAGCGGGCGTTGACGCTGTCCACGTTGCGTCGAACCATGGCCTCGTCCATGACGTCGTCGTGGTAGAGCGAGGCCAGGTGCATGAGCTCCACCGCGACGCCGCCCATCAGGTCGTCGGTCGTCGCGGGCCGGGCCCCGCTGGTCGCCGCGGCGATCGCCAGCGTCGGGCGCAGGCGCTTGCCGCCGGCGTAGATGAGGTGGGTGGTGACCGCGTCGAGATAGTCGTCACCGATCACCACCGAGTCCGCGAGCAGGGTCTCGAGTCGGGCCAGGTCGGCGTCGACCGTGGGCAGGCGCAGGAACTCGAGCGGATTCACGCACACACCTTAGAGGAGGCGGCTCGCCGAGCTCGGGGGTGGGGGCGATCGCGGCCGAGGTACCGGTACACTGCTACTAGTCAGCCGAAAAGGGATGAGAGTTGTTCGAACGATTTACAGACCGTGCCCGACGAGTCCTGGTACTCGCTCAGGAGGAGGCTCGTGACCTGAATCACGCGTTCATCGGCACCGAGCACATCCTGCTCGGGCTGATTCGCGAGGGGGAAGGGGTCGCGGCCAAGGCACTGGACGCCCTTGGCGTCACCTACGACGTGGTGCGCGAGAAGGTGGAGGAGGCCATCGGCACCAACACCAACCCGTCGCCCGGCTCGCCTCCCTTTACGCCTCGGGCGAAGAAGGTGCTGGAGCTGTCGCTGCGCGAGGCCTTGCAGCTGGGCCACTCCTACATCGGCACCGAGCACATGCTGCTGGGACTGGTGCGCGAGGGTGACGGCGTCGCCGCCCAGGTGCTGAACGACCTGGGCGCCGACATGGCGCGGGTGCGCGCGCAGGTCATCCAGATGATGTCGGGTCAGGGCACCAAGGAGACCGGCTCGGCCGTGTCCTCGGGCGGACCCAAGGGTGACACGGACGCGTCGGGCGGGTCGGCCGTGCTCGACCAGTTCGGGCGCAACCTCACCCAGTACGCCCGCGAGGGCAAGCTCGACCCGCTGGTGGGTCGTGAGAAGGAAGTCGAACGCGTGATGCAGGTCCTGTCGCGGCGCACCAAGAACAACCCGGTGCTCATCGGCGAGCCGGGGGTCGGCAAGACCGCCATCGTGGAGGGACTGGCCCAGCGGATCGTGGCCAACCAGGTTCCGGTGACGCTGGCCGACAAGCAGCTCTACACACTGGACCTCGGCGCGCTGGTCGCCGGCAGCCGCTACCGCGGCGACTTCGAGGAGCGCCTGAAGAAGGTGCTGAAGGAGATCCGCACGCGCGGCGACATCATCTTGTTCATCGACGAGATCCACACCCTGGTCGGCGCCGGCGCGGCCGAGGGCGCCATCGACGCCGCGTCGATCCTCAAGCCGATGCTGGCTCGCGGCGAGTTGCAGACCGTGGGCGCGACGACCATCGACGAGTACCGCAAGCACATCGAGAAGGACGCGGCGCTGGAGCGCCGCTTCCAGCCGGTCAAGGTCGAGCAGCCCTCGGTGGCCATGACCATCGAGATCCTCAAGGGCCTGCGCGAGGTCTACGAGGAGTTCCACGCGGTCAAGATCACCGACCAGGCGCTGGTCGCCGCGGCCAACCTGGCCGATCGCTACATCGCCGATCGCTTCCTGCCCGACAAGGCCATCGACCTCATCGACGAGGCGGGGAGCCGTCTGCGCATCCGGCGCATGGACGCGCCGCCCGCTGCGGTGAAGATCGACGAGGACCTGGCGCGCGTGCGCGCCGACAAGGAGAGCGCGATGGACAGCGGCGCTCTCGAGCAGGCCAAGGCCCTCGAGGAGCGCGAGCGCGAGCTGGTGACCAAGAAGGAGGCCCTGGACGTGACGGTGGCCGCCTCGGGTGGCAGCACGTTCGATCTGGTCGACGAGGAGACGATCGCCGAGGTGCTGGCCAACTGGACCGGCATCCCGGTCTACCGGCTGACCGAGGAGGAGACGTCCAAGCTGCTGCGCATGGAGGACGAGCTCCACAAGCGCATCATCGGCCAGGACGAGGCCATCATCGCGCTGAGCCGCGCCATCCGGCGCACCCGCGCGGGCCTGAAGGATCCCAAGCGCCCCGGCGGGTCGTTCATCTTCCTGGGCCCCACTGGCGTGGGCAAGACCGAGTTGGCCAAGACGCTGGCGGAGTTCCTGTTCGACGACGAGGATGCGCTGATCCAGCTCGACATGAGCGAGTACATGGAGAAGCACTCGGTGAGTCGTCTGGTGGGCTCGCCCCCCGGCTACGTCGGCTACGACGAGGGCGGGCAGCTGACCGAGGCCGTGCGGCGCAAGCCCTTCTCCGTGGTCCTCTTCGACGAGGTGGAGAAGGCCCACCCCGACGTGTTCAACACGCTGCTGCAGATCCTGGAGGATGGTCGCCTGACCGACGCGCAGGGTCGCGCGGTCGACTTCAAGAACACCATCCTGATCATGACCTCGAACCTTGGCACGGCGGACCTGCGCCGCGCCGCGATCGGCTTCGGCAAGGGCTCGGACGTCCTGACCCACGAGCGCATGAAGGAGAAGGTCAACCAGGCGCTGAAGGCGCACTTCCGCCCGGAGTTCCTCAACCGCATCGACGACACGATCGTCTTCCACGAGCTGACTCGCGCGGAGGTGATCCTGATCGCGGACCTGTTCGTCGCACGACTGCGCGAGCAGTTGGCGGTGCAGGGTCTCGGCCTGGAGCTGTCGGCGAGCGCGCAGAACTTCCTCGCGGAGAAGGGCTACGACCCCGAGCTCGGGGCGCGGCCGCTGCGCCGGGCCATCCAGCAGTACGTGGAGGACGTGTTGAGCGAGAAGATCCTCTTCAAGGAGTTCCGAGTCGGCCAGACCATCGTGGTGGACACCGCGGAGGGTGACGACGGCACGTATCTCACCTTCGAGGGGGTCGAGGGTCTCCCGCCGTCGGTGGACTTCGAGGACCTGACGCCGAATCGGTGACACAGCGGCCGCCTAGGGTGGCCGGCGTGAAGAGCAAGGACGTCCACGTCTGTCGATCCTGCGGGACGACGGCGTTGCGCTGGGCGGGGCGCTGCCCCGGCTGCGGTGAGTGGAACTCCCTCGAGGTCCGCCGCGTGGCGGAGGTCGCTCCGGTGCTCGAGGAGTTGCGCGACGTCGACGTGTCGGGCGATCCCGCGACGCCCAGCGGCGTGAGCGAACTCGACCGTGTGCTGGGCGGCGGCCTGGTGCCCGGTTCGACGACTCTGCTCTTCGGCGAACCCGGCGTCGGAAAGTCCACGCTGGCCCTGAGCGTGCTCTGCGCCGTCGCCACGGCGGGCCACGGCGCCCTGCTCATCGCCAGCGAGGAGTCGGCCGCCCAGGTCGCTCGCCGAGCGCGACGCCTGGGACCGGTGCCCGCGGGGCTCGGCCTCGTCGCCACCACCGACGTCGACGAGGCCGTGGCCGCCCTGGCTCACCACCCGCGCGTCGCGGTCGTGGACTCGGTCTCGGCGTTGAGCGACGGGGGACTCACGACCGCGCCGGGGTCGGTGCCCCAGGTTCGCCAAGCCGCCGAGCGGCTGTGTCGGGTGGCCAAGTCCACCGGCACCGCCCTGATCCTGGTGGGTCACGTGACCAAGGACGGCGAGCTCGCGGGCCCCCGAGCGCTCGAGCACCTCGTGGACACCGTGGTGCGCGTCGAAGGGGACCGCCACGGCTCCCTACGCCTCCTGCGCGCTCTCAAGCACCGCTTCGGGCCCACCGATGAGGTGGGACTGCTGGAGATGGTGGCGGGGGGCTTGCGTGAGCCACCCGACGACGCCCTCGGGCGTCGCGCGGCGCTGGAGGTGCCCGGTGTCGTGGGGACGGTGACCCTCGACGGCTCGCGCTCGTTCGTCGTCGAGGTGCAGGCTCTGGTGGCCGCACCGACCGGCACGGCGCGCCGGGTGGCGCACCTGGTCTCCTCGCAGCGCCTCTCGCTGCTGCTCGCCGTCCTCGACGCGCGGTGCGCGGTGGCCACGGGGAGCCTCGACGTATTCGCGAGCACCGCGGGCGGGCTCGCGGCCACCGAGCCCGGCGTCGACGCGGCCCTCGCCCTCGCGATCGCCTCGGTCGTCGCGGGCTTCGCCGTGTCGCGTTCACTCGTGGTCGTCGGCGAGGTGGGGTTGGCGGGCGAACTGCGCGCGGTCGTGGGGCTCACGCGCCGGGTGCGCGAGGCGCGCCGCGTGGGCGCGACTCTGGTGATCGCGCCGGTCGAGGGCGACCTCGACGAGGTGGCCGACATCGACGTGGTGCGCTGCGGGTCCCTGATCGAGGCGATCGAGGCGGCACGCTCCGCTTCGAAATGAGCGAAATCTGGTAAACTATCTAGTCCCCCGGAATGCTCCGGAGCAGAGGAGATTCGACTGCATGGCCGCTCGCAAGTACAAAAAAGGTGATCGTCTCGTGTACCCCCACCACGGAGCGTGCACCGTCGAAAAGATCGAGAAGATGACGGCTTTTGACGTGAAACAGGACTACCTCAAGCTCAAGGTCGCCTACACCGATTTGGTCCTGATGGTTCCCGTCGCCAACGCCGAGTCGGTGGGACTGCGCGACGTGATCAACGACGAGGAGGTCGAGGAGGTGTTCGCGGTGCTGCGCAAGAAGGAGGCGCGTATGCCGACCAACTGGTCGCGGCGCTTCAAGAACCACTCCGAGAAGCTCCGGTCGGGCGACATCTACCAGGTCGCGGAGGTCGTGCGCAACCTCTCCATCCGTGACAAGGACAAGGGCCTGTCCGCCGGCGAGAAGCGGATGCTGACGCGGGCTCGTCAGATCCTCGTGTCGGAGTTGACCTTCGCGCTCAACGTCGACACCGAGGCGGCCGAGCAGAAGCTCGCCTCGGTCCTTCCCTAGCCGTGCGCGTGGCCGCCGTCGTCGTGGCTGGCGGCCGAGGGGAGCGCTTCGGGGGCCTCAAGCAGTTCGCGCCCCTCGACGGGGCAACGGTGTCGGCGCACAGCGTGTCCGCCGCGCGCTCGGTGGCGCCCTTCGTGGTACTCGTCGTGCCCGACCCCTACGGGGGTGACGGCGAGGGGGCTGATCTGGTGGTGACCGGCGGGGCGACGCGCACCGAGTCGGTGCGTGCGGGACTCGAGGTCCTGGACGAGGTGGACATCGTGGTGGTGCACGACGCTGCTCGTCCGTGGGCGACCCGGGCGCTCTTCGAGTCGGTGGTCGCCGCGGTCGAGGCCGGGGCGGACGCGGCGGTGCCGGGGCTCTCGATCACCGACACGGTGAAGCGCGTGGATGTCGAGGGCACGGTGACCGTGGTGCGAGCGACGGAGGAGCGTGATCAGCTCGTCACCGTGCAGACGCCGCAGGCCTTTCGTTACGCGACGCTGGTGAGCGCCCACGCGGCGGGCCAACCGGCCACGGACGACGCGGCCCTGGTGGAACGACTGGGTGGACGCGTCGTGGTCGTACCCGGCGAGGAGGCCAACGTCAAGATCACACGGCCGGCGGACCTGGGCGTGGGCGTGGCGGGAGGTGACGGGTGAGGATCGGGCAGGGTGTCGACGTGCACCGTCGCAGTGATGACCCCCAGCGCGAGCTGTGGCTCGGCCTCGTGCGGATCCCGGGAGCACCCGGCCTCCAGGGCCACTCCGATGCCGACGTGGCGACGCACGCGTTGTGCGACGCACTGCTCGGTGCCGCGAGCCTCGGCGACCTCGGACGTCAGTTCCCCGACAGTGATCCCGCCACGGCGGACATCGCCTCGTCGCGTCTCCTCGCCTCGACGGTGTCGCTCGTGCACGGCGCGGGATGGCGAGCGGTCTCGGCCGACGTGACGATCATCGCGGAGCAGCCGCGCTTGAGTCCGTTCATGGACGCGATGAGCGCGGCACTGTCCGCGGCGGTCGGGGCACCCGTGTCGGTGAAGGCAACGACCGCCGAGGGCCTAGGAGCCCTCGGGCGCGTCGAAGGCATCGGGGCGCTGGCCGTGGCACTGGTGGAGGAGCGAGTATGAGTGGACCGCGGCCTTCGAGGCGCCCGGGAAGTCGGTCCGTGGCGTCGGGCTCGCCGCGCCGGGGAGCGCCACCGCGAGCGGCGGTAGGTCGCCCACGCGGCGATCGGGGTGACGGTCTCGGAGGTGAGCAGGTCGAGGGCCGCCACGCGGTGCTCGAGCTGCTACGCGCGCAGCGCCGTCCGGTCCAGCGCGTGCTGCTGGCCGACGCGCAGGACCCTTCTGACATCCTGGACGAAATCGAGCGGGAGGCCCGGCGCCAGCACGTGCCCGTGCAGGTGGTTTCGATGGCTCGTCTGGACCGCGAGGCGCGGACCGAGGGGCACCAGGGCGTGATGGCGCTCGCGCGACGCATACCGACCGTCACTTTGGACGAGCTGCTCGAGGTTGACAACGCCTTCCTCCTCGTGGGCGACAGCGTGACCGACCCGAGGAACTTGGGTGCGATGCTGCGTAGTGTCGAAGGCGCCGGCGTGACGGGCGTCGTCCTGCCCCGTCACCGGGCCTCGCGCATATCGCCCACCGTGACCAAGACTGCCGCGGGCGCGATCGAGTACCTGACATTCAGCGATGTGGGCGGGATACCATCCGCGATCGATCAGATGAATCGGGCGGGCCTCCTGACCGTCGGACTGGCCGGTGAGTCCGCGGCATCGCTCTATGACCTGGATCTGCGCGACACGCCGATGGCACTCGTCGTGGGCGGTGAGGAGAGGGGACTCAGTAGTCTCGTGCGCAAGCGCTGCGCTGCTGTCGTCGCCATCCCTCAAAGGGGGCACATCAGTTCGCTCAACGCCGGTGTCGCCGTCTCGATCGCGGCCTTCGAGGTGGCTCGACAACGAGCGCAGCGCCCGCGCAGCTAGCGCCGACGTCGGATGGGTGGACCCACCCGTCCCGAAACAATATTTGTTTGGGGTCAACTGATCCGCAATTCAAGCGACAGTTGTGATAGCGATCAATACGTCTGATTGGGTCAACACGGAACAATTTATTTGTTAGTAAGTAATTCCGTGTTTACGCCCGAAATGACGGAGATAAATGATCACGCAAAAGTAGTCAAGATTTAGAGTTGGTACTCAATACGATAGTGGACTGTGTCGAAAATAAACGGTGAGTTTTAAGTAGAGTATTGCAGCCAATCATATCTGCGAATGTAGTCGCATATTGGTGAAGCTAACAAATCTGGGGGGAACTTTGAAAACCAATTATCACGGTACATATCGGTCTACTAGGTCCTTGCAGCTCTTGCTATCTGTTGCAGTAGCACTTTCATTTTCGCTAACATGGGCAAGTAATAGTTACGCCCTCAGCAGCCACACAATAGCACAGTTCTACTCAGTATTTTTTTGCAGTAATTCGCCTTCATCATCTTGTACTGTGTATGCGACGGAAACAGCAGATACGCAGACCCCACTGACTTTATTTGCAAATTTGAGCCCCGCACTGACTAATCCTGGTTATACATTTGTTAAGTGGAACACGGCTCCGGATGGTAGCGGAACGTCATATGTAGACGGTGAACTGTATTCTTTCACCGGCGGCTCCATATCTCTGTACGCCCAATGGATTGAGAATTCTGTGACGTTCTATGAGAATAGTTCGGGAAGTGATGTCGTTCAGTCTGTCCAGTCTGGCAGCACCTCAGAGCCGTTGACGCTTGTCTCCGCATTGAGTCCCGGATTCTCTAATCCGGGCTATAACTTCGCCGGCTGGACAACCGGGCAGAACGGCAGCGGCACGTCGTACGGGAATGGAGCGACCTACGACTTCGTGAGCGGCTCCACTTCCCTCTACGCCCAGTGGACGCCGGCCACCGTGGCGGTGAGCTTCTCGGCCAACGGCGGCGTGGTGAGCACGAGCCAGGCGAGCTACACGACGGGCTCGACACCCGTGACCCTGCCCACGCCGACCTTTCCCGGCTACTCGTTCGCGGGGTGGTTCAGCGCACCCACCGGCGGCAGTTTCGTGGGACCCGCGGGCACGGCGTTCACCCCCACTTCGCCGACCTCCCTCTACGCCCAGTGGACGCCGGCCACCGTGGCGGTGAGCTTCTCGGGCAACGGCGGCGTGGTGAGCACGAGCCAGGCGAGCTACACGACGGGCTCGACACCCGTGACCCTGCCCACGCCGACCTTTCCCGGCTACTCGTTCGCGGGGTGGTTCAGCGCACCCACCGGCGGCAGTTTCGTGGGACCCGCGGGCACGGCGTTCACCCCCACTTCGCCGACCTCCCTCTACGCCCAGTGGACGAAGCTGCCATCCATCGCCGTACGATTCAGCACCAACGGCGGCCGGGGGGCGATGGCGCCCGTGTCGAGCTACTCCGGTGCCACCGTGGCGGTCCCCGATCGGGCGCCCGTGACGCGGCCGGGCTACCGATTCGTAGGGTGGAACACGTCACCGACGGGCGCGGGAACCGCCTATCGCGCCGGCGAGGCGCTGACGCTGACGTCCCCGATGGTCCTCTATGCGCAGTGGCGTGCGAACACGACGATTGTCATGCTGGGATCGGTCGAACCGTTCCCGGCTCGCGTCGCGGCCCTGCCGGGTCAGCTCGTCGCTCAGGTCGATAGGTTGGCCGCGGCGGTCGTGAGGCGGGGCTTCTCGCGTGTCGTGGTCTACGGGTTCACGACGGAGATGGGCTCGAGGTCGCGCCAGCACGCGACCAGTACGGCACGCGCCCGAAACGTCGCCCGCCTGCTGCGTGTGGCACTCAATCGGCGGGGTGACCGCGCCGTGAGCGTCCGAGCGATCGGCGAAGGATCGGTTCGTGGGCTGTCCGCGGCGAACTCCCGGCGCGTCGAGGTCGCGGCGCAGTGACGTGGTGGACCGCGTACGTGGCGGGGCTCCGTGAGCGGGACCTCGCCACGTCGAATCGACGGCGAGCCGGTGGAGGGATTCGAACCCACGACCTGACGATTACAAATCGCCTGCGCTACCACTGCGCCACACCGGCAGACGGCCAACCGAGGCTAGATACGGCGTGCCCGTAGCCCTAGGCTAGGCGCAATGAGCGCCCCGACCTCGCCGCCGACTGAGCCGTCTCCCGGATCGCACTATCAGCCGTCGCTGGGCGTGGTACTGGTCATCCTCGTGTTGTTCGTAGGGGGCGCCTTCGTCATGCTGCGTTCGCCCGGTGCGGCGACCTCGCCTTCGGTCACGACGACGACGGTGCGCCCGAGAGTGCACACTACGACCACCAAGCTGCCGTCGCGCGCGAGCGTGCGCGTTCAGGTGGCGAACAGCACCTCGGTGACGGGGCTGGCGGGCAACTACTCCCAGAAGTTGACCACGCTCGGCTGGGATGTGCTCCCGGCTCTCAACGCGGCGCACGTGGCGGCCACCATCATCTATTTCAAGCCGGGATTCCGCTGGGCCGCACTGGAGATCGCGGCGCAGATCAAGATCTCGCAGAGTGCGGCACAGCCGCTCGGACATCTCGTGCCGGTGCCGAACGCGGCGGGTGACGACATCGTCGTGGTCCTGGGACCGGACGCCGCAATCATTGGGTGAGCTACGACTCGGGGTCCGGCAGTTCGACCCCGAAGCGCACCAGGGCGGCGTGCAGCACGTCGACCGCGATGGGGCGTAGTTCGTCGAGGGGCCGGTTGCGGTGGCGGCGGACGCCGAGGTCGACCTGGGCGAGAGACCGGACGCCGAACTTGCGCGCGACGTCGATCAGAAGGGCGATCTCGACCCCGTATGCGGACTCGAAGTCGATCGCCTCGAACGCGGACCGGCGGCCCGCCGTCTCGCCCGCGAGTGGCTGGCGGACCTCCCCGAGGCCGGGGTAGAGCAGGGAGAGAATGGGTCGCGCCGCCAGCTCGTTCACGCGCCCGCCTCCCGTGGGCAGGTCGTGGAGCGGGCGCTCGTAGTAGCCCTTGACCAGCTGGGTCTCGGGACGTTCGAGGAGGGGCTGGATCAGGCGGGCGACGAAGTCGTCCGCCGTGTTGATGACGTCGGCGTCGAGGTACACGACGAGTTCGCTCCTGGTCTCCTCGAGCCCCGCCCGCATGGCCTCGCCCTTGCCGCCGGGTCCGCGCAGTGTCACGACGCGCGCACCGTGGTGGTGCGCGATGGTGGTGGTGTCGTCGTTGGAGTGGTCGTTCACCACGACCAGCTCGTCGACCGACGCCACGCCGTCGAGCACGGCGTCGAGTACGGCGCCGATCGTCGCCGCCTCGTTACGCGCGGGGACGATCACCGCGATGGTGGTCGTCCCGCGGCGGTCGTGGAACGAGTCGCGGGAGAAGTCGTCGCGGTCGAGGGTCCAGGGGGCGTCGACGTCGACCATGCAAGGCACACTACGGCTCGCGGCTGGTGCACTTGACACCCGCCCCGCCGGTCGGCCATGATGGACGGGTCATCAAGAGCGACTGAGGGACGGGCCCTTTGAAGTCGCGACAACCAGTGTGAGCACGTCGTGTCACACCAGGTGCCAAAGCCCGATCGATGAAGAGGAGTTATGAGTTTCGCCACAGGTCTTATCTGTCGAGAGTGTGGAACGGCCTACCCCGCGGAGGCCCGTTACGCCTGTGAGTTCTGCTTCGGTCCCCTCGAGGTGTCCTACGACCTCGAGTCGGCCAGGGGCGTGGTCACGCGCGCGTTGATTGAGAGCGGTCCGGCGTCCATCTGGCGCTACGCCCCGCTCCTGCCCGATCCGGGGCCGTCGCCCGTCGACCTCGGGGCTGGATGGACGCCGTTGCGTCGGGCTTCGCGACTGGCCGAGGTGCTGGGCGTGCGCGAGCTCTGGCTGAAGGACGACACACGCAACCCGACCGGGTCGTTCAAGGACCGCGTCGTGTCCGTGGCGTTGTCGAGTGCGCGCCGCCTGGGCTTCACGACGGCGGCGTGCGCCTCCACCGGCAACCTGGCGACGTCGGTGGCGGCCCACGCCGCCGCCATTGGCTGGCCGAGTGTGACGATCATCCCCTCCGACCTCGAGAAGTCCAAGATCGCGATGGCCGCGGTGTTCGGCGGGACGGTGCTCGGCGTCGAGGGCAACTACGACGACGTGAACCGCTTGTGCGTCGAACTGGTCGCCGAGCACGAGGACTGGGCCTTCGTCAACGTGAACCTGCGCCCCTACTACGCCGAGGGCTCCAAGACGCTGGCGTTCGAGATCGCCGAGCAGCTCGGCTGGCGTGCGCCGGATCAGGTGGTCGTGCCGGTGGCCTCGGGCAGCCAACTCACCAAGGTGGCGAAGGGGTTCGAGGAGTTCGTCTCCCTGGGACTGATCGACGGGCCCGCCCCCGTCCTCTTCGGAGCCCAGGCCGAAGGGTGCTCGCCCGTCGCCACGGCGTTTCGTAGCGGTGCGGACGTCGTGACCCCCCAACGTCCGCACACCATCGCGCGCTCGCTGGCCATCGGCAACCCCGCCGACGGCCTCTACGTGCTCGACGAGCTACGCGCCCACGGGGGCGACTGCGGGTCGGTGCCCGACGACGAGGTCCTGGAGTGCATCTCGCTGCTGGCACGCACCGAGGGGATCTTCGCCGAGACCGCCGGGGGAGTCACGATCGCCTCACTGCGCCAGATGCTGGCGCGCGGCACGATCGACCCGGACAAGTCGATCGTGGCGATCATCTCGGGCCACGGGCTCAAGACGCTCGACGCGATCGTGGACAGCGCCACGGTCAGCTCGACGATTCGCCCTTCGCTCGCGGACGCCGAGGAGGCGTTGCGCTTCCACCAGCTGGTGGCGGTCTCGTGAGCGTCGTCGTCCGACTGCCTAGTCAGCTCCGCTCCCTGGTCGGAGGGGTCGGTGAGGTGCCGGTCGAGGCCGGGACCGTCCGCGAGGCGATCGTCGCGGTGGACGCCCAGTACCCCGGGGTGGCGTTTCGGGTCCTGGACGATCGCGGGGCACTGCGGCGATTCGTGAATGTGTTCGTGGCCGACGAGGATGTCCGCTTCCTCGACGGGCTGGACACCGTGGTCGAGCCCGGCCAGACGGTCTCGCTGGTGCCGGCGGTCGCCGGAGGCTGACCGCGTTAGCACTCGCCATGTGAGACTGCTAATATCGATTCCGCACCACAACGGTGCAGGATCGCACTAGGAGGAATCACCGTGGCGAAATTGATCGCTTTCGATGAAGAAGCCCGTCGCGCACTCGAGCGCGGCATGAACAAGCTGGCGGACGCCGTGCGCGTCACGCTCGGACCCAAGGGCCGCAACGTCGTGCTGGACAAGAAGTGGGGCGCCCCCACGATCACCAACGACGGCGTGTCGATCGCCAAGGACATCGAGCTCGAGGACCCGTACGAGCGCATCGGGGCCGAGTTGGTCAAGGAAGTCGCCAAGAAGACCGACGACGTGGCCGGTGACGGCACCACCACCGCCACGGTCCTCGCCTGGGCGATGGTCCGCGAGGGTCTGAAGAACGTGGCGGCGGGGGCGAACCCGATGTCGCTGAAGAAGGGCATCGAGTCGGCGGTGGAGACTGCTGTGGCCTCGCTGCGTGACCTGGCCAAGCCGGCCGACACCAAGGAGCAGATCGCCCAGGTGGCCTCGATCTCCGCGGCCGACTCTGAGATCGGCGCCATGATCGCCGACGCCATCGACAAGGTGGGCAAGGACGGCGTGATCACCGTGGAGGAGAGCCAGTCGTTCGGCATGGACATGGACCTCGTCGAGGGTATGCGCTTCGACAAGGGGTACATCTCGCCGTACTTCTCGACCGACACCGAGCGCATGGAAGCCGTGCTCGAGAACGCCTACATCCTGCTGGTGTCGAGCAAGATCACGGCCGTGCGCGACGTGCTCCCGGTGCTGGAGAAGGTCATGCAGTCGGGTCGTCCGCTGCTGATCATCGCCGAGGACGTCGAGGGCGAGGCCCTCGCCACCCTGGTCGTGAACAAGATTCGTGGCACCTTCAAGTCAGTCGCGGTCAAGGCGCCCGGGTTCGGCGAGCGGCGCAAGGCCATGCTGCAGGACATCGCGATCCTGACCGGCGCGACGGTGATCTCCGAGGAGGTCGGCCTCAAGCTGGAGAACGCCACCCTGGACCTGCTCGGAACAGCCCGCAAGGTCGTGGTGACCAAGGACGAGACGACGGTGGTCGAGGGTGCCGGCACCGAGGACGACATCAAGGGACGTATCAGCCAGATCAAGGCGGAGATCGAGAACACCGACTCGGACTACGACCGCGAGAAGCTCCAGGAGCGTCTGGCGAAGTTGTCCGGTGGCGTGGCCGTGATCAAGGTCGGCGCGGCCACCGAGGTCGAGCTCAAGGAGAAGAAGCACCGGATCGAGGACGCCGTCTCGACGACGAAGGCGGCCATCGAGGAGGGTGTCGTGCCTGGTGGTGGCGTGGCGCTGCTGCGCGCCCAGGCCCGAATCCTGGAGGCGGCCGAGAAGTTGGAGGGTGACGAGGCCACCGGGGCTCGTCTGGTCGCCCGCGCCGTCGAGGCGCCCCTGAACCAGATCGCGGTCAACGCGGGTCTGGAGGGTGGCGTGATCGTCGACAAGGTGCGCAACCTGGCCAAGGCGACCGAGGGCCTGAATGCGGCCACCGGCGAGTACGAGGACCTCATCAAGGCCGGCGTCATCGACGCGGCGAAGGTGACCCGCTCGGCTCTGCAGAACGCGGCCTCGATCGCGGCGCTCTTCCTGACGACCGAGTGCGTGATCGTCGACAAGCCCGAGGAGAAGGCGCCCGCCATGCCCGGCGGCGGTATGGAGGACTACTAGTCCTCGCCACACTGCGCCGTTGTGCACGATCGCGGGGCCCTCGGGCCCCGCGATCGTGCGTTGTGGCCCTCGCGACGGGCGCGAGGACGACCCGTAGCATGGGGTCATGACGTCACCGACACCCCTTAGCCCCTCGCGGGGTCTCAACGTGCTCCACCTCTTCTGTCACGTCACCGCGCCGGTGGACGCGCAAGAGGTGAACGAGGCGGTCGACGAGGCGCGCTCGGGGGGCCTGCAGGTGGTGACGGCGGCGATCATGGGGGCTAAGGCGGATCTGTGCGTCATGGTCCTCGGGGAGGACCTCTGGGACCTTCGCCGCTTCCAGACGCGCCTGCAAAGTGCGGGGCTGGCGGTGGCGGAGAGCTACGTGTCGGTGACCGAGGTGAGCGAGTACGCCGGCGGCATGCCCGAGAAGATGATCCATGACCGCCTCTTCCCCGTGCTGCCGCCCGAGGGGATGTCGGCCTTCTGCTTCTATCCGATGTCCAAGCGCCGCGGTGAGGAGAACAACTGGTACGCCCTGCCCTACGAGCGACGCGAGCAGTTGATGCGCGAGCACGGGCTGTCGGGGAGGAACTTTCGCGGGCGGGTCCTGCAGGTGGTGACGGGATCGACCGGGCTGGACGACTGGGAGTGGGGTGTCACCCTCTTCGCCGTGCACGTCGACGACCTCAAGGACTGCGTTTACACGATGCGCTACGACGAGGCGTCGACCCTCTACGGGGAGTTCGGTGCGTTCTACACGGGACTCGTCGGCACGGTGGACGAGGTGCTCGCCGCCACGTCGCCCGCGCGGGGCCGGTAGCCGTGGACGGCGTCGTTCCCGAGAAGACGCTGCGCCGCTGGGCCGAGGCGCTGGCCGGCGTGGCGCGCACCGGGCTCGGCTTCACGCAGAGCCAGTACGAGCGCGAGCGCTTCGAGGAGGTGCTGAAGATCGCCGCTGACATCAAGGTGGCGGCCGACGTGGGCCTCGAGGGCGTGCCCGACGCCGAGGGCCGCGTGATCGAGTGGATGCGCGAGGTCGGCTCGG
>JAJYNX010000081.1 GCA_021786095.1 Actinomycetes bacterium
GGCAGTTGATCGATG
This sequence comes from Actinomycetes bacterium, assembly GCA_021786095.1. GTDB lineage: Bacteria > Actinomycetota > Acidimicrobiia > Acidimicrobiales > RAAP-2 > RAAP-2. The sequence goes on from JAJYNX010000081.1 coordinate 16, forward strand.
GGCCAGTCGAGGAGCGTGACCGCGCGCCGGCAGGCGAAGCGGTCGGTCATGCCCGCGACGTAGGCGACCGCGTCGTGCAGGGCCTCGGACGAGCCTGGTGACGCGCCCTCACCCGCGTCGGGCAGGAGGTGGGGGCGAAGCGCGTAGTGCTCGACGAGGGCTCGCAGCATGCCCACGACGGCGGCGGACTGCTGACGAGCCGCCGGGCGCAGGTAGATGTGCTCGTAGTTGAAGGCGCGAAACGCCGCGAGGGCCTCGGCGTGGGCGGCGTCCATGCCCACCACGCCCGTCGTCGCGATGGTGGCGATCATGGCGTTGATGAACGCGCCCAGCTGCTGGCCGCGCCGCGCGCCGCACCGTTCGCGCACGACGCCGGGCAGTTCGGCGTCCGTGACGATCCCGGCAGCGAGGGCGTCCTCGAAGTCGTGGCAGACGTAGGCGATCCGATCCGCCCAGCTGACCACCTCGCCCTCGGGCGTGGACGGTGCGGGACGCGACCAGGAGTGGTTCGCGATGCCGTCGAGCGTCTCGGCGCAGAGGTTGAGCGAGCGCAGCGAGACGGACGCGCCCCAGGTCGCGTGGTCGAAGCCGTGGGCCACGAAGGGCTCGAGGGCCTCCTCGCTGGCGTGGCCGCCGGGGCCGTGGCCGCAGTCGTGACCTAGGGCAATGGCCTCGGTCAGGGCCACGTTGAGTCCCACCGCCCGTGCCACGCCTACGGCCACTTGGGCGACCTCCAGCGCGTGGGTGAGGCGCGTGCGCATGTGGTCCTCGGGGAAGATGAAGACTTGGGTCTTGCCCGCCAGCCGCCGAAAGGCGCTGGAGTGCAGGATACGGTCGCGGTCGCGCTCGAAGCACGTGCGGTACTCGTCGGGCTCCTCGGGGCGTTCCCGGTTCCCGGCGCCGTGCTCGCGAGTGGCGAGGGGGGCCAGGAGCTCGCCCTGGCGTGCCTCGCGATCCGCGCGGCGGCCGGAGGCCGTGTGCTGCGCCGACTGGCGCGGGCGCACCCGCGCGCTCGAGTCGCGGTGGGCGACGGTGACGTCGGCCTCGGTGTCGCCGAATCCCTCCATCGTCGCCGCCCAGGTCACGGCACGCGTGGACGACTGGTCGCTACTCATCGCTGCTCACGTCCATCATTGTGCCCCAAGGCCGTAACATGGCCGTAGTCGCCCGCGGCGTGAGGAGTGGTGATGGAGATTCGAATCGGTATCGTCCAGTCGATGAGGGAGCTGGAGGTCGAGTTGGCGGAGGGCACGGATCGTGACGCCCTGATGAAGGAGGTCGAGGCCGCCCTAGCCGCTGACCAGGTGCTCTGGCTGACCGATCGCAAGGGCCGTCGCGTGGGCGTGCCCGCCTCGCGGGTCGCCTACGTCGAGTTCACGTCGGCGAACGAGCGCGTCGTCGGGTTCGGCACGGCGTAGTCCCGACGTGCTCGACTACCACCTCCACCTCTGGCCCCACGAGGAGTCGTCGGTCTGGTACCAGTTGGACCAGGTGGCCCAGTACTGCGAGGAGGCGGCCACCCACGGCGTCACCGAGCTGGCGCTGACCGAGCACGCCCACCGCTTCGTCGAGGTGATGGCCACCGTGGGCCCGTTCTGGCAGCGCTACGGCCACGAGCCGACCACCCAGGTGATGATCGACTACTTCGACTTCCACGCGCGCAACTCCCTGGACGACTACGTGAGCCTGGCCCAGCGCGCCAAGGACGAGGGGCTGCCCGTCAAGATCGGCCTCGAGGTGGACTACTTCCGCGATCAGATGGACGACGTCGCCGCGCTCCTCGCCCAGTACCCCTTTGACGTGCTCATTGGCTCGGTGCACTGGCTCGGGACCTGGACCTTCGACGACTTCGAGAGCGAGGAGTCGCTGCACGAGTGGCGTACCCGCGACGTGGACCAGTGCTGGGCGGACTACACGGTGGCGCTCGAGGAGCTGGCCGCCACCCACTCGGTGGACGTGCTCGCGCACCCCGACGTGATCAAGGTGGCGGGGTACCGCGCGAGCGACCCGGCCGAGTTCTGGGACCGCATGGCCGACGCGGCCGCGCGGGCCGACGTGTCCGTGGAGTGCTCCTCGGCGGGGTGGTTCAAGCCCGCTGGGGAGCAGTACCCGGCGCAGGGCTTCCTCGATCGGCTCGTGGCGCGCGGGGTGACGCTCACGACCGCCAGTGACGCGCACCGCCTCGAGCGGGTGGCGTCGCGCGCGGACGACCTCGCCACACTGCTGGAGGCGAGGGGCGTGACCCAGCTGGCCAGCTACAGCGGTCGAGAGCGGCGCCTCGTCGACCTGCGGACTCCCTAAGTGGCCACGCTGAGCGAGCTGGCCGCCCAGCGCACCGACCTCGTCGCGGCGCAGATCGACCATCTGGTGCGACTCACCGCCTCGTGGTCGCTGTTGTCGGACCTGTCCTTCTCGGACATGGTGCTCATGGCGCCGATCAGCCACGCGGCGACGGACGCGCCCTCTCCGTACGTGGTGCTCGGCCAGGTGCGACCCAACAATCGCTCGACGCTCATCAAGGAGGACCTGGTCGGCACGACCCAGCGAGCGGCGGACTGGCCGTTGGTGACGCGCGCACTGGTCGAGGGCGTGCGGGTGGTCGGCGAGTCGGATCTGGCGTTGGCGCCGGGCGAGCCGGTGCCGACGTGGTGTGTGCCGGTGGGGGTGGACGGCACGATCGTGGCCGTGCTCGTGCGCCTGCAGGGACCGCTGCGCGGCCCGGCGTCGCTCTACGAGACGGCGTACCTGTCGATCTTCGAGCGGCTGTGCGACATGGTGACGGAGGGCACCTTCCCCTTCCGCGAGGACGACGTCGCCGGCCCCGGCATGCCTCGGGTGGGCGACGGCATCATCCTGCTCGATCACGAGGGCCGCGTCGAGTTCGCCACGCCCAACGCGGTGAACGCCCTGCACCGTCTCGGGGTCTACGCCGATCCCGAGGGGCGACGCCTGCGCGAGCTGGGTCTGCGCGTACGCGAGGTCGAGCGCTCCCTGGCCTTCGCGATGCCCGCGATGGAGGAGATCGATCGGGGCCAGGACATCGCGATCCTGGTCCAGAGCCTGCCGCTGCTGGCCGACGGGCGCGTGAGTGGCGTGGTGATCCTCGTGCGCGACGTGTCGGACCTGCGCCACCTGAATCGTGTGGTGCTGCACAAGGAAGCCGCGGTGCGTGAGGTGCACCACCGCGTCAAGAACAACCTGCAGACGATTTCGTCGCTGCTGCGCCTTCAGGCGCGGCGTAGCGACGAGGCGGAGACGCGCGTCGCCCTGCTCGAGGCGGAGCGGCGCGTGCGCTCGATTGCGGTGGTGCACGAGGTCCTGTCGCGCGAGCCGGGCGAGCAGGTGGTCTTCGACGACATCGTGCGCTCCCTGGTGCTGCTGGTCGAGGACACGGTCCTGGCGCTGCACCCGGTGGAGATCGTCGTGAACGGGACGCTCGGGGTGCTCGCGACCGACCTGGCGACGCCCCTGGCGATCGCGCTGGCCGAGCTGCTGACCAACGCCGTGGAGCACGCCTTCACGCAGTTCACCGAGGACTCGCGCGACGTGGGCGTCGTCACGCTCAACCTGCACCTCGACGGCACCGACGCGGTGGCCGAGGTCCGCGACAACGGCCGCGGCCTGCGGGAGGACTTCTCGCTGGAGGTCCCGACCAGCCTGGGGCTGTCGATCGTGCGCGACATCATCCGCGCCCAACTGCACGGCACCATCACCATGCACTCGGTGCCGACGGATCAGGGGGGCGGGACCTACGTGAGGGTCACGGTCCCCACGAGCGATCGGTCGTGATCGCGGCCTAGCTGGCGGCCGCGCGTCGGCGGGCGGCCAGCCACTGCTTGCGCAGTTTGCGCCGTTCGTCCTCGGTGGTGCCGCCCCACACGCCCGACTCCTGGTTGGTGGCCAGGGCGAACTCGAGGCAGGCCTTGCGCGCGTCGCACTTGTCGCACACGCGCTTGGCCGACTCGATCTGGTCCGTGGCCATGCCGGTCGTGCCGACGGGGAAGAACAACTCCGGCTCGGTGTCGCGGCAGGCGGCGTGAGAGCGCCAGTCCGCGTCATCCCACGCGTAGGTCCGGTTCCACATCAACGACATATGACAATTCCTTTACAAAATCACCCACGCTGCGCTGTTCCCACAGAGCCGCCGTGGGCGGGGAAACCGATTTTATCGGACGCGGCGGCCAAAAACAAGGCTGGAACGGGTAATTTACGCGAAACTTTGCGGCTGTCGCTCGCGCCTGCGAGACTGGTCGCGTGACCCAGGTCTACGCCCATCGAGGGCTCCACACGGCGCTGCGCGAGAACACGGTCGACGCCTTTCGCGCCGCGGTCGACCTAGGGGTGGACGGCGTCGAGTTCGACGTGCGCGAGACCGCCGACGGCGTGCTCGTGGTGCACCACGACCCCGTGGCCGGCTCCCACGTCATCGCGACCAGCGCGGCTGGCGACCTGCCCGACTACGTGCCCACCCTGGACCAGGCGCTCGAGGCCTGCCGGGGGGTCCACGTGAACGTCGAGATCAAGAACAGTCGCGAGCCAGGAGAGTCCTACGACGACACCGGCCGGTTCGCGCACGCGGTGGTCGAGCGCGTGCACCAGGCGCACTGGACCCACGACGTGATCTTCTCCTGCTTCGACCTGGCCACCTGTCGGGTCGTGCGCTCCTGCGCGGCGTCGGTGCGCGTGGGCTTCCTGGTCGACGCCTCGCACGACGTGCTGGAGGCGCTGCACCAGGCTCACGACGCCGGCCTGGACGCGGTGCACCCCCAGGTCAGCACGATCACCAACGAGGTCATGGCGCGCTCGCGCGAGCTCGGGCTGGCGCTGTACACCTGGACAGTCAACTCCCCGGTCGAGTTGGCGGCGCAGATGGCGTGGGGCGTGGACGGGGTGATCACCGACGATCCCGCGACCGCCCTGACCCTGTTGAGCAGGGTCAAAGGTCCCCACGCGCTCTGACCTAGATTGTCGGTATGAACGTTGTCGTATGCGCGAAGCAGATACCCGACCCGGCGGCTCCCCAGTCCCTGGACGCCCAGCACAACCTGGACCGCACGGGCAAGTTGATCCTCGACGAGGCTGACACCTACGGCGTGGAGATGGCGCTGCAGCTGGTCGACAAGGCCGGCGGCGGCGAGGTCACGGTGGTCTCGATGGGCTCCGCCCAGGACGTGGCGGGACTACGCACGGCGTTGGCGATGGGGGCCGCGAAGGCCGTCATCGTCAGTGACGACTCCCTTCGCGGCACCGACGCCCTGGGCACGGCCAAGGTCCTCGCGGCCGTGGTGCGCCGGCTGCAACCGGACCTGGTGGTGGCGGCGACCGAGTCGTCCGATGGCTACACCGGCACGACGCCGGTGCAGCTGGCCGAGCTGGTCGGCTTGCCGTCGATCACCTTCGCCAAGTCGATCGAGGTCAACGGGTCGACGGTGACCGTCCAACGCCAGACCGAGGCGGGGTTCGACGAGGTGACGGCACCGCTGCCGGCCCTGGTCACCGTGACCGCCGGCGTCGTGGAGCCCCGCTACGCCTCCTTCAAGGGCATCATGGCCGCCAAGTCCAAGCCGGTCGAGGTGCTCAGCGTCGCCGATCTCGGTCTGGAGGGCCAGGTCGGGTCCGCGGGAGCTCGCCAGGTCATCACTGAGGTGGTCACCGCGGACGCGCGCCAGTCCGGTGAGAAGTACGTAGACGACGGTGATGGTGCCGCGCGCGTCGTGGCGTTCCTCGAGTCCATCAAAGTTCTGTAAGGGAGAATCGATCATGCCACTGGACACCATCTGGGTCGTCGCCGAGCCGGCGGGCGACTCGCTGACGACGACGTCCCTCGAGTTGCTGACGCACGCCCGAACCCTCGCCACGACCGTGGCCGCCGTGTCGTGGGGGGCGAACGCCGACGCGCGCGCCCGCGTCGCGGGCGAGTACGGCGCGAGCACCCTCTACGACGTGGGCGAGCTGGCCGGCGCCTTGCCGGGCGCGCCCGTCGCCTACGCCCTGGCCGCCCTGGCCGCCGCGACTCCGCCCGACGCCGTGCTGGTGCCGACGAGCTACGACGGCCGCGACGTCGCGGCGCGCCTGTCGGCCCGTCTGGACCGTCCCGTGCTGACCAACGTCTCGGGTCTGAGCGACGAGGGCGGGCTGGTGACCGAGCACCAGGTCTTCGGGGGGACCCAGGTGGTGCGCGCCCGCTTCACCGGCGACGGTCCGGCGATCATCGTGGTGCGGGCCAAGTCCTTCGCGGCGGAGCCGACGGGGGGTGCGCCGGCCGCGATCGTGGCCGCACCCAGCGGTGACGTCGGGCCAGTCGGCACCGCGCGGATCGTGACCTCGCACGCCGAGGAGCGCACCGGTCCCCAGCTCGAGGACGCCACCGTGGTGGTGTCCGGCGGACGAGGCCTGGGCGATGCGGGGTCCTACGCGCTGGTCGAGGAGTTGGCCTCGCTCCTGCACGGGGCCGCGGGCGCCAGTCGCGCCATCGTCGTGGGCCAGACCGGCAAGACCGTCAAGCCGACCGTGTACATCGCGCTCGGCATCTCGGGCGCGACCCAGCACATGGTCGGCATGAAGGGCGCCAAGAACATCGTGGCGATCAACAAGGATCCCGACGCGCCGATCTTCCAGATCGCTGATCTGGGGATTGTGGGCGACGTGCACAAGATCCTGCCGGCCGTGATCGAGGCCGTCAAGACCCACGGGTGACGTCGACGCGATGGCCTCGTCGCGCACGTCGGTAGGCTCGGCGCGATGAGGACCCGAACCCCACGACCGGTTCGTCGGTGGTGGGTGCTGGCGGTGCTGGCCGTCACGCAGTTGATGGTCGCCCTGGACGTGACGGTGATCAACATCGCCCTGCCGCGCGCGCAGGGGGCGCTGCACTTCTCGACCGCGAATCGCCAATGGGTGATCACGGCCTACGCCCTGGCGTTCGGTTCACTGCTGCTGCTCGGGGGGCGACTGAGCGACCTGTGGGGACGGCGCAGGACCCTGGTGATCGGTCTGGTGGGCTTCGCGCTGGCCAGTGCCGTCGGCGGCGCGGCCGACAGCTTCACGGTGCTGGTGAGCGCGCGGGCGGTGCAGGGCGCCTTCGGGGCGCTCCTGGCTCCGGCCGTCCTGGCGACCCTGACGACGACGTTCACGCGACCTCACGAGCGCGCCACGGCCTTCTCCGTCTTCGTGGTGGTGGCGGGCTCGGGCGCCGCGGTGGGTCTGCTGCTCGGCGGTGCCCTGACGCAGTGGGCGTCGTGGCGCTGGTGCCTGTTCATCAACCTCGCCTTCGCGGCGATCGCGCTGGTCGGGGTCGTGGTGTTCGTCGGCGCGGGCCGCGCCACCCACGCGACGCCCCTGGACCTGGGGGGAACGGTCCTGGGCAGCGGAGGGCTCCTGCTCGTCGTGTACGGCTTCGCGCACGCGGTCACGGCGAGCTGGGGGGCGCCAACGACCTGGGGCTCACTGGTCGCGGGAGCGCTCACCGTGTCGGGCTTCGTGGCCTGGCAGCATCGCGCCGCGCACCCTCTGTTGCCGCTGCGAGTCATCCTGAACCGCATCCGCGCGGGCTCACTGGTGGCGCTGTTCATCACCAGTGCGGGCACCTTTGGGGTCTCGCTCTTCCTCGCCTACTATCTCCAGACCGTCCTCGGCTACTCGCCGCTGCGCACGGGGGTGGCCTTCCTGCCCCTGGTCGCGGCCATCGCCGTGTCGGCGGGGGTCGCCAGTGCGCGGCTCCTGGCCACGGTGGGGCCCCGGCCGTTGGTGCCCGCGGGCATGATTCTGGCGACGCTCGGCATGATCCTCTTCACCCGACTGACGGTGCAGGCCAACTACCTGGGCAACGTGCTGCCGGGCCTGGTGGTCACCGGCCTGGGCCTGGGGCTCATCCTCGCGCCGGCTATCGCGAGCGCCACCGCGGGCGTGCGGCGTGTCGACGCCGGTGCGGCGTCGGCGCTCGTGAACGCCGTGCAGCAGATCGGCGGGTCGGTGGGCGTCGCGCTGCTCAACACCATCGCGGTGTCGGTGAGCGCCCGGGCCGCCGCGCACGCCTCGTCGACGTCCAGCCGCGCCGCGGCCGGCGTCAACGCGGCCCGTGCCACCCTGCACGGTGACGCCGTGGCGTTCTGGTGGGCCGCCGGCTTCTTCGCCGTGGGGACGCTGGTCAGCGCCGGACTACTGCCGTCGGGCGTGCCGGACCACGACGCGACTGACGCTGCGCAACCCGCGCCGAGTGTCGACGCGTCGACGCGTCCCCGGCGATCGCGCGCCGGGCGCGTGCTGCGCGGGACGGCCGGCGGCTAGACCAACGGCCGCTAGATGAGTGGCCACGGATACGGGGGCCACGCACCGTCCTCGTCGGGTGACGGGTAGACGCCCGCGTCGACGAGTTCGCCGGCGCGCCACTGGGTCAACGCCAGCTCCTCGGGGCGCGCCACTGGGTCAACGCCAGCTCCTCGGGGCTCAGCCAGCGCGCCAGCGCGCCGGTGTGGCCGTCGGCGACGCGCGCCACGCGGGCGAGCAGGTCGGGCGCCACGGGCTCGCCGGCGAACTCCCAGAGCACGGTGCGCAACTTGTCGTCACGGTGAAAGCAGAGTCCGTGGTCGATGGCCCAGTAGCGAGT
>JAJYNX010000078.1 GCA_021786095.1 Actinomycetes bacterium
CTGGTGGCGGAGGGCTTCGACGAGTCTCGCCTGCACCCCGTACGCCTGGGCGTCGACGACGGGGTCACGCCGGACTCCGCGACGCGGGTGCGCGCGGCGCTGGCCGAGGCGGGGGTGGACGGCCCCTACACCCTGTACGTCGGCACGCGCGAGCCCCGAAAGAACCTGGACCGGCTGGTGGCGGCTCACCGGCACGCGCGCGCTCGGGCCGAGGAGCTCGGCCCCCTGGTGCTGGTGGGTCCGCGCGGGTGGGGCGACGTCGACAGCGACGACGCCGTCGTGCTGGGTCCGGTGGCGCGGTCGCTGCTGCTCGGGCTGTACCGCGACGCGGCCGTGTGCGCGTACGTGCCCCTGGCCGAAGGGTGGGGACTGCCCCCGGTGGAGGCGCTCCACGTGGGAACCCGCGTGGTCGCCAGCACCTCGACGCCGAGCGTGAGCGGGCGCGCGGACGTCGTCGCGGTCGAGGCCGGCGACGTCGAGGCGATCGCCGAGGGACTGGTGCGAGCCCTCGCGCTCGCCGACGACGACGCGTCGCGCGCCCGGCGTCGCGCCGCGGTCGCCGAGCTCACCTGGCGCAACTGCGCCCTCGATCACCTGGCGGGGTGGTCGTGAGAGTCGCGCTGGACGTCTCGGCGGTGCCCGAGCGCCCCGCGGGAGCCGGTCGCTACGTGGTGGAGCTCGCGCGTCGCCTGCCCCGGGGAGCCGAGGAGGTCACGCTGGTCGCGCGCCGGGGTGACGCCGCGCGGTGGCGCGTCTGGTCCCCCGCGTCGCGGGTGGTCGCTCCGGTTCCGGCCGCGCGCCCGGCGCGCCTGATCTACGAGGCGTGGGTCGCGGGGCGCAGCCCGGCCGCGCGCGACGCCGACGTGTGGCACGGTCCGCACTACACGATGCCCCACAGCGGGACGACGCCGCGCGTGGTCACCATCCACGACCTCACGTTCTTCACGAATCCGGAGTGGCACGAGCCGGTGAAGGTCCGCTTCTTTCGCCGCGCCATCCTCTACGCGGCGCGCCACGCCGCGGTCCTGGTGAGCGTGAGCGCGTACACGGCCCGCGTGCTCGACGAGGTCGTGGCCGAGCACGCGCCGGTCGTGGTCGCGCCCCACGGGGTGTTCCTGGGGCGCTTCGACCCCCGCGACCGCGACGACGACGAGAGGCTGCGTCGGGCGGGCTGGCCCGCGCCGACGCCCTACGTGGCCTTCGTGGGCACTCTGGAGCCGCGCAAGGGTCTCGACGTGCTGCTGGGCGCCTTCGCCGAGCTCGCCCGCGAGGACCGCGAGATCGAGCTGTGGATCGCGGGCCAGCGCGGGTGGGGCGACGCATTCGAGGCCCTGGTGGCCGGTCACCCGGCCGCGGCGCGTATCCGTCGTCTCGGCTTCGTTGACGATGACCTGGTACCCGTGCTGCTGCGTCGGGCCCGCGTCGTGGCCTACCCGTCGCGGGCCGAGGGGTTCGGGCTACCCGTGCTGGAGGCCCTGGCGTGCGGCGCGGTCGTCGTGACCACCGCCGACACCGTCATGGCCGAGGTCGGGGGCGACGCGGTGACCCTGGTGCCGGTGGGCGACACCGACGCGCTGGCCGACGCGCTGGCTCGCGCACTGGCCCTGGACGCGCACGAGCGCGCGGCCGTGGGGCTCGCCGCGCGGCGCCGCGCGGAGCTCTTCACGTGGGACGCCTCGCTGGCCCAGCACCGGCGCGCCTACGCGATGGCGGTGGCGCGGTGAGCGTCGTCGTGACGGGGGCCGAGGGCTTCGTGGGTCGCCACCTCGTGGCCCACCTTCGGGCCGAGGGCGAGCAGGTCGTGGCTCTGGACCGTGAGACCGACGTCACCGACCGCGACGCACTCGGCGCACGCCTGCGCGACGTCGCCCCCGACGTCGTCTACCACCTCGCCGCGCTCTCGCACGTCGGCGAGTCGTGGCGCGATCCGGGGGCCTACGCGCGGGTGAACGTGACGGGCACGCGCCACGTGCTGGCGGCGGCGCGCGAGTCCGGGGGCGACCCGCTGGTCGTGGTGGTCTCGTCGGCTGACGTGTACGGCGTCGTCGACGAGCGAGACCTGCCCCTGGACGAGTCGTACCCGCCCGCACCGGCCAATCCGTACGCCGCGTCCAAGCTCGAGGCGGAGCGGGTCGCGCGCGAGGCGGCGCGCCAGGGGCAGCGGATCGTGATCGTGCGACCGTTCAACCACGTCGGGCCGGGCCAGGCGGCGTCGTTCGTCGTGCCGGCGCTCGCGCGCCGTCTGCTCGCGGCGCGCGAGTCCGGCCACGACGAGGTGGCCGTGGGGGACTTGAGCGCGCGCCGGGACTTCACCGACGTACGCGACGTCGTGCGGGCCTACCGGTTGCTCGCTCGCCGCGCGCCGAGCGGGGAGACGTACCACGTCGCGTCGGGTCGTGACGTGTCGATCGCCGAGGTGGCCCACGAGCTCGCTCGGCGGATCCTCCCGGAGGCGCGCCTCGTGCGCGACGAGGCGCTCGTGCGACCGGTGGAGTTGCCCGTCCTGCGCGGTGACGCTACCAAGATCCGCGATCTCACCGGCTGGGAGCCGACGATCAGCCTGTCGCGGTCGCTGGATGACGTGGTCGCGTCACTGGTCGAAGGCTCGTCGTGACGGCACCGGTCCGTCGACCCGTGGCGGGGCTACTAGCCTTGGTGCACTGATGGAGACCCGTGCCCCAGCCGTCGTGGCGGTCGTCGTGACGACCGCGCCCGGCCCGGGCCTGGAGGCGACGCTGGCGTCACTGGCGGCGCAGGACTACGCCGAGCTGAGTGTGCTGGTGGTGGCCAACGGTGACCACGCACACGTCGTGGAGCGGGTGGCCTCGGTGGCGCCCGCCGCCTTCGTGCGGGTGCTGGCCGAGAACCGGGGATTCGCCGCCGCGTGCAACGAGGCCTCGCTCATGGTCGAGGGGTCCGCGTTCTTCCTCTTCTGCCACGACGACGTCCGCCTCGCCCCGGACGCGGTGCAGCGGCTCGTCGAGTCGGCGTTTCGCACCAACGCCGGCGTCGTCACACCCAAGGTGGTCTCCTACGAGGACCGACTGGTCCTGCTCCACGTCGGCCAGACCTGTGACCGATTCGGGGTCGTCCAGGAGCGCCTCGAACCCGGCGAGATCGACGACGGCCAGCAGGACCTCGAGCGCGACGTGTTCGTCGCCCCCGGCGGCGTCACGCTCGTGCGCTCCGACCTGTTCGCGACTCTGGAGGGGTTCGATCCGCTCATCATCGCCCTGGGCGAGGACCTGGACCTGTGCTGGCGCGCGCAACTGGCCGGCGCGCGCATCGTCGTGGCTCCCGCGGCGGTGGTGGCGCACCGTGAGTCGCTGGCGCGCGGGGAGCGGCCGGTCACCGCCGTCGGAGTCGGGCGAGCGAGTCGCCAGGACCTCCAGCGGCGCCATCGGCTGATGGTCGTGGCCACGGGCGGCCGGCGTCGCACGGTCGCACTCACGCTGACCCTGTTGGCCGTGATGGAAGTCATGGAGCTGATCGTGGCGGTGGCGGGGCGCGACACCGATCGCGCCGGGGCCATCGTCGGGTCGTGGCGCTGGGTGGCGCGACACCGAGCTCACCTGCGTCACCGACGCCGCCAGCGCGAGGCGACGCGGGTCCTGAGCGACGCGCAGCTGCGTCGGCTCCAGGAGGGCGGGGCCACCCGACTGCGGCGCTTTCTCGTCACGCTGGTGCGGGACGGTCTCGACCGAGCCCGCGGGATCCTGCCACCGCCCGCACCGAGCGATCTCGACGACGCCGAGGCCGGCGTGGGCTTCGCGGCGGCCTTCGCCGAGCTCGAGGAGTTCGACGAGATTCCCGAGAATCCGCGGATGGAGGAGCGTCGTCGCCCGTCGCGCGTGCTCACCACGTTCCGTTCGCAGGCGATGGTGGTGGTGCTGGCCGTGGCGCTGTGGGCGATCGGCTCGCGCAACCTCGTGGCGATGCCGCTGCCCCTGATCGGTCGTCTCGCCCCCCTGGACTCGTGGTGGACGACGTGGCGACACCTCTTCGCCACGTGGTCCTCGAGCGGGCTGGGCAGCGGCTCGCCCGGCTCGCCCGGCTACGGCGTGCTCGCGGTGGCGGGCACCTTCGTCCTGGGACGCATGGGCATCCTGCCCCGACTGATGCTCATCGGCGCCGCGCCGGTGGGGGCGTGGGGCGTCGCGCGCCTGCTCGGCGCCCGCGTGTCGAACCGGGCGCGGCTGGTGGCGGCGCTGGCCTACCTGGCGTTGCCGGTCGGGCTCACCATGATCAGCCAGGGTCGCGTCGACGTGCTGGTCGCCGTCGCCGGGCTGCCCTTCGCGGTGCGTCGTCTGTTCGAGCTGCTCGGCGTGACCGGATACCCCGCGACGCCCTACGCCGCGCCGGTGGCCTTCGGCGGGCGGGGTTGGCGCGCCACCGCGTCGGGCCAGCGGCTGGTGGCGATGCTGCTCATCGCGCTGCTCTGCGCGCTGGCGCCCGCGACTCTGGTCGCGGTCGTGGTGGTCGTGGTGGGGGTCGTCGTCGCCCGGCTCTTCGACCACGGCGATCGCCCGCGGGCGCGACCGGGACGCACCCTCGTGCGCCTGGTCGTCGGGGTGGCAATCCTGCTCGCGCCAATGAGCGTCGACGTCGTCATCGCGGGTCGCCGGGCCCTGGACGTCTTCGGCCTGGCTCGAGGTCCCTGGTCGACGCCCAGCTTCGCCCAGTTGCTGCGCGGCGTCGACGGAGGTTTTGGCGGGTCGTGGCTGGGCTGGCTACTCCCGGCCGCCGCGGCCATCGGCCTGCTGCTCGCGCGCGGCCCGCGCCGGGTGATCGCCTCGCGCCTGGCCACCATCGCCGTGATCGACCTGGTCGTGGCCGACCTGGCCGCCCGGCACTGGATGGGGTCCTTCGCGCCGGACCTGGACGTGCTGCTGGCGCTGTACGCGGTGATGCTCGCTGGACTGGTGGGGCTCGGACTGAGCGCCGTCGAGGTGGACCTGCGCGAGGTCAGCTTCGGCTGGCGCCAACTGGGCGCCGGGGTTCTGGTCGTGGTGACCGTCGTGGGCCTCTGGCCGCTGCTGGCCAGCGTCGGCAGCGGGCGCTTCGACCTGCCCACCTCCAGCGTGGCCCAGTCGATGAGTGCCCTCGCCCCCTCGGACGCGGGGGGCTATCGGGTGCTGTGGCTGGGCGACCCCTCGGTCGTACCCCTGCCCGGGTGGTCCGTGGAGCCGGGACTCGAGGTCGCGACCTCGCTCAACGGGCTGCCCGGCGGTGCCAACCTCTTCGCGACCCCGGACGCACGGACGGCGGGGGTCCTCGTGAACGACGTCACGCTGGCGATCCAGGGCCGTACGGTCCACCTCGGGGCGCTGCTGGCCCAGGCGGGCGTGGCCACGATCGTCGTGATGAACAGCGCGGCGCCCGAGCTGACGGGGGTGCAGTCCGCGCCGTTGCGCCCCGCTCCCGGGGTACTGGTCACGGCGCTCTCACGCCAGACGGACCTCTCCCTGGAGCTGCAGACCCGCTCGGTGGCGGTCTACGGGAACTCGCTCTTCCACGGGGTCGTCGCGCGCGCCCCGTCACCGGGTGCGGGCTGGGCGCCCCTGCGCGGGGAGCTCTTCGGACCGGCTCCGGTGACGTCGGGCGCGTCGGTCGTGGCGGCGCTGGCGCCCGCGAGTGACTTCGCGCTCGACGTCGACGGCGCGGCGGCGCCGCGCACGCTGAGCGACGGGTGGGCACCGACCTTCCAGGTCGCCACCTACCACCAGCCACCGGGCTCGACGATCACGGCGCGGGTGGTGCTCGACCACCTGCCCTGGAACGGGCTGCTGGCGCTGGTGACGCTCCTGCTCTGGGCGCTGGCGGGGCTGGCCTTCACCGGGCTGTACCGGGGGTCGTGGCGTGCGCGTCGCCGGGGCCGCACGGGACGTCACGTGAAGGGGGTCCCCGATGGCGCGTGAGCGACCCGCCGCCCTGGTGGTGGCCCTGGCGCTGGTCCTGGCGGCCACCGCGACGGTGAGCGCCATGGTGCACTCGTCGAACCCGACGTCGCTGCCCAACGCGCTCAGCGTCGCCGGCGACGCCGAGTCGACCGCCGTGTACTGCACCGGGCTGAGCGCCGCGGGGGGCGGTGCCGCGGGGGTGGTGTCCTTCCTCAACACCCAGCCGCACGCGCGAACGCTCAGCGTGACCGTGGTGAGCGACACCGGCCGGCGCGTGACGCGCCGGCTGACGGTCGCGGCCGCGTCGACGGCACGCGTCGCACCCTCGTCCTGGCTGGGGGGGCACAGCTACGGCCTCGAGGCGGTGGTCGACGGGGGCGGGGTCGTCGCCGAGGAGGTGGGCGCCGGCGCCAGCGCGCTGGCCCCGTGCGTCGCGGGAGGGGTCACCAGCTGGTACGCGTCGGGCTTCGACACCAAGGTGGGTTCGAGCGCCGTGCTCAGCTTCTTCAACCCCACGGCGACCCCGGCCGTGATCGACGTGACCACCTACTCCTCGACCGGGTACGCGGCGCCCGCGCCCTTCCAGGGATTCGCCGTCGGACCCCACGACCAGGTCGAGATCAACCTCGGCGCGCAGGTCGTGAACACCGACAACGTGGGCGTGGGGGTGAGCGTGGTGCGCGGCGCCGTCGCGGTCCTCGGGGTGCAGCGCTCGGGCGCGGTGACCTCGTTCATGACGGGATCCGCCTCACCGAGCACTCTCGCCTGGTTCCCCCAGGTCACCACCGCCGCGGCCGCGCGCGCCGAGATCCGCCTGACCAACCCCTCCTCGCAACCGGCCGACGTCACGGTGGCGGTCTCACTGGGGTCCTTCCACGTGGTCCCGCGCACGGTCACCGTCGCCGCGCGGGCGACTGGGCTGGTCACGATCACGCCCAATCCAGCGATCCCCGCGGCGGGGTTCGCCAGCCTTCGCGTGCACTCCTCGCAGCCGGTGGTAGCCGCGCTGGCGACCGGCAGCGCGGCGGGTCTGTCACTCTCCGCGCCGATCGGCCCGCGGCGTGAGTTCCTCGTCAGCGACTTCTCGGGACGGGGATTCGCGACGGCGACGCTGACCAACGTCGGCGCCCGACCGCTGGCGGTTGCCCTGCGCACCCTGGCCACGCCGGGCTCAACGGCCACCACGACCAGCGCGACGGTGCCCGGCGGGGCCACGGTTGCCCTGCGCACCCTGTTCGCCGGCCTCGGGCCGCTCCACGATCGCTCGTTCTTCGTCAGCGCCCCGCGCCCCGCGCTGGTGGCGACCTTGACCCTGCCCGGCCGTCCGGCCGGGGTGGTCGTGGTGGCGCCGCTAGACGGACGGTAGGGTCGGGGGCTCCCAGGAGCTCGTCGGCACCGGGGCGGGTGACGCGACGGGGAGGGGGGTCGGTGACGGCGCGGGTGTCGGGGTGCTCTCCGTCGCGCCCGCCGCCGCCGTGCGGCTGGCGAGCTTGAGCGAGCTCATCGTCTTGGAGCCCTTGGCGTGCACCGCCTCGCCGAACGCCTCGTCGATGAGGTGGGCGGCCTCGTCGCCGTCGATCGTCTCGTGCTCGAGCAGGGCGCGCGTCAGCGCCTCGAGTCCGCGCCGGTGCAGGGTCAGCACCTCGATCGCCCGCGTCTCCTGCTCGCGCAGGATCCGGTCCACCTCGTCGTCGATGGTCTGGGACGTGTGGTCCGAGTAGTCGCGGGTGTGCATCAGGTCCTCGCCCAGGAAGACCTGGTTGTTGGGACCCCACGCCATCGGGCCGATCTCCTTGGACATCCCCCACTCGCGCACCATGCGCCGGGCGAGGTCGGTGTTGCGCTGCAGGTCGTCCGCGGCCCCGGTCGAGAGGTCGCCGTAGACGAGCAGCTCGGCCACCCGGCCCCCCATGCGCATGCACAGTGAGTCCTCGAGGTGCTCGCGCGACATGATGTGGCGGTCCTCCTCGGGCAGGGTCATGGTCACGCCTAGGGCCATGCCGCGCGGGATGATGGTGATCTTGTGGAGGGGGTCGGTCTTGTTGAGCACGTAGGCCAGTAGGGCGTGGCCGCTCTCGTGGTAGGCGATGCGCTCGCGCTCGTCGTCCTTCAGCACCATGGTCTCACGGGACTGGCCCATCATGACGCGATCGCGGGCGGTCTCGAAGTCCTCCATGTCGATCGTGGTCGAGTTGCGCCGCACCGCGTGCAGCGCCGCCTCGTTGACCAGGTTGGCCAGGTCCGCGCCGCTCATCCCGGGGGTGCCGCGGGCGACCATCGCCAGGTCGACGCTGGCGTCGAGTGGTTTGTTCTTGGAGTGAACCTGCAGGATGGGCAGCCGCTCCTCGAGGTCGGGCAGGGGCACCACGATCTGGCGGTCGAAGCGGCCGGGGCGCAGCAGGGCGGGGTCCAGCACGTCCGGGCGGTTGGTGGCAGCCATGACGACCACGCCCTCGGCCGGGTCGAAGCCGTCCATCTCGCTCAGCATCTGGTTCAGCGTCTGCTCGCGCTCGTCGTGGCCGCCCCCGACTCCGGCGCCGCGCTTGCGGCCGATCGAGTCGATCTCGTCGATGAAGACGATGGCGGGTGACTGCTTGCGCGCGGTGGCGAAGAGGTCACGCACGCGGCTCGCGCCGACGCCCACGAACATCTCCATGAAGTCCGAGCCCGAGACCGAGAAGAAGGGGACTGCGGCCTCGCCCGCGACGGCGCGAGCGAGCATGGTCTTACCCGTGCCCGGCGGGCCCACCAGCAGGATGCCCTTGGGGATCAGCGCACCGATGTCGCGGTAGCGACCCGGGCTCTTCAGGAACTCGACGACCTCGCTGATCTCCTGCTTGACGCCGAGGTAGCCGGCGACGTCGGCGAAGGTGGTCGAGGGCCGGTCCTGGTTGAACTGCTTGGCCCGCGAGCGACCGACCGACATCATGCCGTTCATCTGGCCGCGAGCCTGGCGGCCGGCGAAGTACATGAAGCCCACGAAGATCAGGATCCAGATCAGGTAGGGCAGGAAGGTGGAGGCGAAGCTCGACGGGTTGGCGAAGGTGACGTTGACGTTGTCCGAGCGCAGGGTGTCGACCTCGTTGGACAGCAGGGGGGCGGGGCCATTGGACGAGTAGTTCGTGCCGTCGGCCAGCTGGCCCGTGATCACCCCGTTCGAGTTGTTGATCTGGGCCGAGACGACGTGCTGCTGCTGGGCATTATGGAGCAGGCTCGAGTAGGAGATCGTCGTCACCGACTTGGACTGGAAGAGCGAGGGGATGAAGAGGATGCCGAGGATGAAGGCGACGATCGCGAAGGTGAAGAGGCGACGTCGCGACTCCGGTGGCATCGGGCGCTCGCCGTTGGGCAGGTACTTCTTCAGTCCTGGGCGTTCGGGGGGTAGTGAACTCACTCACCCAATCTAGAGGTGATTGCGCCCCGGCGGGACTCGTGGGCTCGGAGGCGTTGTTAGCGTGGGGGGCCGTGAGCCCCTCCGACGACCGCCCGCCGAGCGCCGGGGTGCGCGCGGGTGCGGTCGTGCTGGCCGCGCTGGGCGGCTTCGTGCTCGGCGAGCTGGTCGCCACGGCGCTGATCGCGCTGGGGGCCGGCGTCGCGCACTACCCCGGGGGCCTCGACGCCCTGGCGCACGCCAGCGCGCCACCTTGGTGGGTCAACGCGTTGAGCCTTATCGGCCTGTGGACGGGTTTCGCCGCGGCGATCGTGGTCGCGACGCGCTACGCGGGCCTCGTCGCCCTGGCCCACCAGTGGCGTCTGCGCGGCTCCGACGTGCTCTACGTGGGACTCGGCGTGGTGGTGCAGCTGGCGGTGGACCTCGCGTACGCGCCGTTTCACCTGCACACGTTCAACCAGCCGGTTACTCACCTCTTCGGCGGGGCTCGGGGTCCGAGCTTCGTCTTGCTCGGTCTGCTCACGGTCGTGGGCGCACCGTTCATGGAGGAGTGGTTCTTTCGCGGCGTGCTCTTCCGGGGGCTCGCCGCGGCCACGGCGGGCGCGGGACGGTGGGGACTCGCTGGCGCGGTGGTCGCCTCGGCGCTGCTCTTCGCGCTGGCCCACGGCGAGCCGCTCCAGTTCGCGGGGCTCGCGGCGCTCGGCGTCGTGCTCGCCGTGCTGGTGGTTCGCACTCGGCGGCTGACCCCGAGCATCATCACGCACATGTCCTTCAACGCGGTGGCCTTCGTGGCCCTGGCGGCGCAACGAGGAGGTCACTAGTGCGTGGGCGGTGGCGGGCGCGGGTGAGCGCCGGAGGTCTGCTCGACGCGCTTGTGATCCTGGCGGTGATCTACGTCGTGATCTGGTCGCTGCACCCGAATCTTCTGTTCTCGTCGTCTCTGATCACGGGGGGCGACACCGGCTCGCACCTGGCGCTGCCGGCGTACCTGCGCACCCAGGGCAACCTGTTCGACCTGACCCCGTGGTACCCGGGCTGGTTCGCGGGCATGCCCGCCTACACCTACTACTTCGTCCTGCCCGACTACCTCGCCGTGCTGGGCAGCTACGTGATCGGCTTCGCCGTCGCCTTCAAGTTGGCCACGGTCCTGGGTTCGGTGCTGATGCCGGTCGGGGCCTACGTGATGGCTCGACTCTTCCGCGCGCCGCGCCCGGTGCCGGCGGCGCTGGCGGTGGCGACACTGCCCTTCCTCTTCGACGCGTCCTTCACGATCGACGGCGGCAACCTCTTCTCGACGATGGCGGGGGAGTACGCCTTCGCGCTCTCGCTGGCGGTCGGGCTGGTGGCGATCGGCCTCTTCGCGCGTGGCGTGCGCACCGGGCGGGGGTACTGGTGGGCGGCGATCGCGCTCAGCGTCACCCTGGCCGCACACGTCCTGCCGTGGCTCTTCGTGATCGGCGCGGTCGGGGTGCTGGTCGTGCTCGAGCTCGCGGGGTTCGCGTCGCGAGGCGACGACGAGCGCGCGGCGACGCCCGGCGACCGCGCGCGACCGCTGCGCTTCGCGGTGGGGGCGGGTCTCGTGTCGGCGGGATTGTCCGCCTGGTGGCTGCTGCCCTTCGCGACCACCCAGTCACTGACCAACTCGATGGGCTACGTCAACGGCAGCGTGAGCTCGTTGCACGCGATCTTCACCACACTGGGCTGGTTCAACGCGACGGGCGGGGTGGGTGGCGATCGCTGGGTGATCGCCCTGGCCGCGGTGGCGATCGTCGTGGCCGTGGTGGTGCGTGACCGGCTGGGCGTCTTCCTCGCGGTGGTGACGGTGCTCTCGTTCGTGGCCTACGTGGCCGATCCCCAGAGCGTGATCTGGAACGAGCGGCTGGTGCCGTTCTGGTTCATCTCGATCCACCTGAGTGCGGGGTGGCTGGTGGGCTACGCGGCCCTGCTCTGGAGTCGCCGGGCGCCACGGGCGGCGCCCTGGCAGCGCCAGATCCTGGACGGCGACCAGCTGGGCGACCTGACCGCCCTCCCCAGCCTGGACCGGATCGGTGGGACCGTCGCCCGAGTCGCACCGGTCGAGTCGGTACCCAGTGAGCCGGCGTCGAGTGAGCCGGCGTCGAGCGAGCCGGCGTCGAGCGAGCCGGCGTCGAGTGATCCGGTGGCGGCGGCGTCGGCCGAGGCGTCGGCCTACGAGGTGTGGGTTCGCCCGGTCGTGACCGCGGACTCGTCGGGGGTTGCGTCGCGCCGGACGCTGATCGCCACGGTGGCCGTGGCGATCGCCGGGCTCCTGTCGACGGTGCCGGGTCTGGTGACCCCCGTGGCGTCGGCGTTGGGGCTGTCCACGAGCGGCAACCAGGTGACGGCGTGGGCTCAGTGGAACTACTCCGGCTACCAGGGCAAGGCCGCCTGGCCCGAGTACCACGACCTCATCACCACGATGGCTCGCGTGGCCCGGCGCGACGGGTGCGGGCGAGCGATGTGGGAGTACAACTCGAGCGAGAACCGCTTCGGTACCCCCGAGGCCCTCATGCTGCTGCCCTACTGGACCAATAACTGCGTCGACTCGATGGAGGGACTGTTCTTCGAGTCGTCCCCGACGACCCCCTACCACTTCCTCGACCAGGCGGAGCTGAGTGCCGTCCCGAGCGAGGCGCAGGTCGGGTTGCCCTACGGACCGCCCGACGTGATCGAGGGGGTCCAGCACCTGCAGATGCTCGGGGTGCGCTACTTCATCGCGTTCTCGCCGTACATCGTCGCGCAGGCCAACAGTGACCCCCAGCTGCGCTTCGTGGCCCAGACGCGGGCGTGGCCGTCACCGGGGGTGCGCTGGCGCATCTACCTGGTGCGCCACAGCGCGATGGTGACTGCGCTGCGGTCGCTGCCGAACGTCGTGGCCAACGTCGGCGGCCGCACGACCTGGCTCGCGGCCAACGTGACGTGGTGGATGGACCCGAGGGACTGGCCGGTCCTGATCGCGGGCGCCGGCCCGGCGTCGTGGCCACGCGTGGCCCGCGTCGCCGATCTGCACCCAACCCGCCCACTGCCGCCGGTGGCGGTGACCCACGTCGTGACGGGTACCCAGTCGATCTCGTTCCACGTGTCGCGCGTGGGGGTGCCGGTGCTCGTGAAGATCTCCTACTACCCCCGCTGGCACGCCACCGGCGCGACGGGGCCCTATCGCGCGAGCCCCAACCTGATGGTGGTGGTGCCCACGTCACACGAGGTGTCGCTGACCTACGCCTCGACGCCGGCCCTGACCGCGGGCAACGTGATCAGCGACGTCACCACGCTGGCGGCGCTGGTGACGCTGGGCCTGTGGTGGCGTCGCCGGCGCCGCACGCGTCGGCTGACGACCGACGCGCTGTAAGGTGAGCCCCCGTGGACACTCGAGCCGTCTTCAAGGCGTACGACGTGCGTGGCACCTACCCCGATCAGCTGAACGAGGAGTTGGCGCGGGCGCTGGGCTCGGCGTTCGCCACCTTCATCGACCGACCGTCACTGGTGATGGCGCGTGACATGCGTGAGTCGGGCGTCGCGCTCAGCCGAGCCTTCGCCGAGGGGGCGCGTTCGCGCGGCGTGAGCGTGACGGACCTGGGGCTGGCCTCCACCGATCTCCTGTACTTCGCGTCGGGCTACCTCGACGAGCCCGGCGTGATGTTCACCGCGTCGCACAACCCCGCTCGCTACAACGGGGTGAAGTTCTGCGGCCCCGGGGCCAGCCCGGTGGGATCGGCGTCGGGCCTGGACGAGATCGAACGGCTCACCCGGCACTACCTCGACCAGCCGGCGAGCGGCCCGCTCGCCCCGCGGGCGTCGCGTGACCTCACCGCCGAGTGGGTCGCGCACGTGCACTCCTTCGTCGACCGTTCGTCCCTGCGACCCCTGCGGGTGGTCGCCGACGCCGCCAACGCGATGGGCGCCCTGGTCGCGCCGGCGGTGTTCGCGGGCTTGCCCTTCGACCTGGAGATCCTGTACGGCGACCTGGACGGCTCGTTCCCCCACCACCCGGCGGATCCGCTCAACCCGGCCAACCTGGTGGATCTGCAGCGCCGGGTGCTGGCGACGGGGGCCGACGTCGGCCTCGCCTTCGACGGCGACGCCGACCGGGTGTTCCTGATCGACGAGCGGGCGCGCCCGGTGAGCGGCTCGACGACGACGGCACTGGTCGCCTCGGTGATGCTCCAGCGCCACCGGGGGGCTACGGTGCTCTACAACCTGATCTGCTCGCGGGCGGTGCCCGAGGTCATCGACGAGTGCGGGGGCGTGGGGGTGCGCACCCGGGTCGGCCATAGTTTCATCAAGCAGGTGATGGCCGAGACCGGGGCGGTCTTCGGCGGGGAGCACTCGGGCCACTACTACTATCGCGACAACTACCGCGCGGACTCGGGAATCATCACGGCCCTCATCGTGCTGGAGGCGCTGGCTCGATCCGAGCGCCCGCTGTCCTCGCTCGTGGCGCCCCTCGAGCGCTACGCCAGCTCGGGCGAGGTGAACGTGGCGGTGCCCGACGCGCCCGCGGCCGCCGCGCGCCTCGCGGCGTACTGGGGCGCGCGGTCCGCGACGCTCGAGGAGGTCGACGGGCTGAGCGTGACGACCGACGACGCCTGGTTCAACGTGCGCTCCTCCAACACCGAGCCGCTGATGCGCGTCAACGTCGAGGCGCGTGACGCTGCGCGCTGCGCCGCGACCCTGGCCGAGGTCGTGGCGGTGCTGGATCCGACGAGTGAGGCGGTGCGATGACCCTGGACAACTTTCTGGTGGGGCTGCTGGTGGACCCCGTCGACCACGGCGAGCTGCTCTACGTCGAGGACCGCGATCTGCTCTACAACCCGCGTCGGCGGGTCGCCTACCCCGTGCGTGACGCGATCGCGGTGCTCCTGGTCGACGAGGCGCTCGAGGTCGACGACGACGAGCACGAGGCCCTGGTGCACGACCCCTCGGTCCGACCCACCGGACCGCGCTAGTCGACCGGTCGGCTCAGGAGAGGCGTTCGACGATCATCGCCATGCCCTGGCCACCGCCGATGCACATCGTCTCGAGTCCATAGCGTGCACCGCGGTCCTCGAGGCCGTTGAGCAGCGTCGTCATGATGCGCGCGCCGGTCATGCCGAAGGGGTGACCGAGGGCGATCGCGCCGCCGTTCACGTTCAGCTTGTCCCAACTGATCCCGAGGTGCTTGGCGCTGGGGATGACCTGCGCGGCGAAGGCCTCGTTGATCTCGACGAGGTCGATGTCCTCGATGGTCATGCCAGCCCGGCGCAGGGCCTGGCGCGACGCCTCGACGGGCCCGAGGCCCATGATCTCGGGGTTGAGCGCGCTGACGCCGCTGGCGACGATGCGCGCGAGGGGCGTGATGCCGAGCTCGCGGGCGCGGGTGTCGCTCATGACGACCACCGCGGCGGCCCCGTCGTTGAGGGGACAGGCGTTGCCGGCGGTCACCGTCCCGCCCTCGCGGAAGACCGGGGCGAGCGACGCCAGCTTCTCCAGGGTCGTGTCCGGGCGGGGCCCGTCGTCGGTGGACACGATCGTGCCGTCGGGGCGCACGACCGGGATGATCTCGCGCTCGAAGAAGCCATTGTGCTGGCTCGCGACCGCGAGCTGCTGGCTGCGTAGTGCGAACTCGTCCATCTCGGCGCGCGAGACCCCCTCGAACTCGGCGACGTTCTCGGCGGTCTGGCCCATCGCGATGTAGACGTCGGGCAGGCCAGCGGCCGGCGCCCACGGCGTGGTGACGCGCGCCGTGCGCTCGGCGGTGCGCGCCAGCGCCTCGTCGAAGCGCGGGTTCATCGCCTTGGGGTTGTCCGAGGTGCCCGCGGCGAAGCGCGAGACGGTCTCGACGCCGGCGGCCACGAAGACGTCGCCCTCGCCCGCGCGGATCGCGTGGGCCGCCATGCGGATGGCCTGCAGGGACGAGGAGCAGTAACGGTTCACGGTGACCCCGGGCACGTCGTCCAGGCCGGCTAGAACGGCGGCGACGCGGGCCACGTTGAAGCCGGCCTCGCCGGCGGGCTCGCCACACCCGACGATGAGGTCCTCGACGCTGTGGGGGTCGAGGGCGGGCACCTTGTCCAGGACCGCGCGCACGACGTGGGCGGTGAGGTCGTCGGGGCGCAGGTCGACGAGCGACCCCTTGAAGGCTCGTCCGATTGGGGTGCGACCGGTGGCGACAATGACGGCTTCGGGCATGGGATCCTCCTCGTGGTTACCGCAGGGTAATGAGAGAGCCTACCTAACGGGGCCGACCCCGTCCGACGAGGCCAGCGGCCCGGCGTCGGCGAACCCCTGGCGCACCCCCTGGCCGGCGCGCGCGCGCAACTGCTCGGGTTCGAAGAGCATCCAGTAGGCGTTGCGTGCGTGGCGCCGCGAGCGGTCCTCGAAGACGCGGGCGAGGACCGCGGGGTCGTCGGCCTCGTCCTCGTGCACGAAGACCTCCAGGATCGGCGTCGAGGTCAGCAGTTGGGCCATCATGATCCCCTGGGAGGCCTCGTGGGCGCACTGCTTGTCGATCGGGGCGCTCCCGGGCATCCCCAGGGCGACCACGATCGCGCAGTGGTCGCGCTCGATGAGGTTCTTGGCGGCCACCGCGAGGTCCTTGAAGCCGGGCACGGTGGCGGCGACGACAGTGAAGGCGTCGCCGTGGCCGGGACACTGGGCCAGCTCGTCGCGCGCCGCAGCTCCCATGTCGTAGCGCGCGAACATGGTGTCGACCACGCCGATGCGCACGGGCTCGCCCGGCGCGGGGGGACGGGGGGACGGGGACTTCGTGGACGGCACCGCAGCTCTCCTTGCTCGGACCCAGTCTAGGAACTCGGATAGGAACTCGGCGGGGAACCCGGTGTCAGCGCGGGGCCAGCCCGGCCACCGCGTCGGCCAGCTCGACGCCCGCGGGGATCACCGCGAGAACGGGCACGTCGACGCCGCCGGCCACGTAGCGCGCCACGTGCTCTCGGCAGTCCTCGAACGAGCCGTGGATGATCAGCTGGTCGACCAGGTCGTCGGGCACCGCCCTCGTCGCTCCCGCCCGATCACCGGCGGACCACCGGTCCCACACGGGCTGGAGCACCTCGGCGCGGCCGAGCCAGCGGTGGAACTCGGCGTAGGCCCCGACGGTCAGGTAGGAGGAGATCAGGCGCCGCCCGATCGCGCGCGCGGCGTCGGCGTCGGTGGTGGGGATGACGAAGAGCCGGGCCGCGACCGTGGCGTCGGCGCCGATCTCGTCGCGACAGCGCGCCACGTCGCTCGCCGCGAGCCAGTTGAGGATGGCGCCGTCGGCCTCGCGCCCGGCCAGACGCAGCATTCGCGGCCGCAGGGCACCGAGCAGCAGGGGCGGTCGCACGGTGACCGGTCGGCTGAGTCGAAAGCCGTGCACCGCGAAGGTCTCGAACTCCTCGTCGATTCGCTCGTTGTTCAGTGCGCGGCGCAGGAAGCGCAGGACGTCACGGGTGTGCGCGTAGGGCCGGTCGTAGGCGATCGCGTTCCAGCGCTCTACCACCGGCTGGCTCGACGCGCCCAGTCCCATGAGGAAACGGTCCCCGGCGGCCTCGGCCATGGCCGCCACGGTCATGGCGAGCAGGGCGGGGCCGCGCGTGAACGCCGGGGCGACGGCGACGCCGACGCGCAGTCGCGCCTCCCAGGCGGCGGCCAGGGCGAGGGGGGTGAAGCCGTCGACGCCGTCCACCTCCGAGGACCAGACGTCGCTGTAGCCGAGGTCGGCCAGGCGCGTGAACCAGTCGCGATGCTCGGCCAGGGTGACGCCGTCGAAGGGGATGGTGATGGCGTAGCGCGCGGGCGCAGCGAACGGGCTCATGGGAGTCGACAGTAGTGTCTCGCACCTTCCCGCGCGGGGGGCGAGACCACGTCGCGGGTCAGAGCAGGTAGTCGTTGCCGCGCGAGGGCGGCACGGGGAAGCCCCGGCGCTCGAGGTCGTGGGTCCAGCGCTCGATGAGCGTCTCGACGACCGCGACGCGCGCGTAGTGCTTGTTCTCCCCGGCGATGAGGTCCCAGTGCGCGTGGGCGTGGTCGGTCCACGCGAGCACGTCGCGCAGTGCCTCGAGGTAGGCGGGTCGCTTCATCCGGTTGCGCCAGTCGTCGGGGGTCAGCTTCCACTGCTTCAGGGGATCGTTGGCCCGCTCGGTGAAGCGGCGCAGCTGCTCCTCGTCGGAGATGTGCAGCCAGAACTTGACCACGGTGACCCCGTCGTCGACGAGCGAGCGCTCCAGGTTGACGATCTCCTTGGCCGACGTCTGGGCCGTGGCGCGGTCGATCTCACCCTCGACGCGCTCGACGAGCAGGCGCCCGTACCAGGAGCGGTCGTAGACGGTCATCTCGCCGCGGCCCGGGATCGACGGCTGGAAGCGCCACAGGAAGTGGTGACGGGCCTCCTCCTCGGTGGGTGCGGCGATGGGCACCACCAGCACGTGGCGCGGGTCGAGTCCCTGGGTGAGCCGACGGATCGCGCCGCCCTTGCCGGCGGCGTCGAAGCCCTCGAAGAGCACGAGCAGGCCCGGGCCTCGGGCGGGGGAGTCGAGGAGGCCCGCGGTCGTCAGGCGCAGGTGTTCGAGGCGCCGCTGGGCCAGGACGACGCGCCGCTCGGACTCCTCGCGCGAGAGGCTCGCCGTGAGGTCCAGGGTGTCGAGCCGGTCGCTCACGGCGAGCGCTCGCGCCACGTGGGCGCCGCCGAGCTCGCGCCGCGGCGGATGACGCGGCGCACGGACCGCGCGTGGCGCGCGTGGCGTGGCGACGAGGTCGGGCGTCGTCGCTCGACGATCCAGGCGCCGAGCAGGAAGAGCAGCGCCACGGCGCCCGCGCCGAGGGCCAGGGTCTCGTGGGGTGGCAGGAAGGTGTAGGCGACCTCGGAGCGGCCCGCCGGGAGCGCGATGCGCTGGTAGGCGCTCTCGGCCGTGGTGATGGGCACGGCGCGCCCGTTGACGGTGGCGTGCCAGCCCGCCATGGAGAGCTCGGTGCGCAGAAGCGTGGTGGGGTGCGCGCAGGTCACGGTCGCGGCGTCGATCGTCGTGCTGGTGATCGTACAGGGCGTCGCGGTGGTGAAGAAGGGCCGCGGGTGGGGCATCTGGTAGATCGTGGCGAGCGAGTCCCGGTACACGCGCCTCACGCCGAGGGTGGTCAGGGCGGGCAGGATCACGGCCGTGCTCGGGAGCAGGAGGTACTTGACCGAGGCCGCCTCGAAGGCGGCGAAGTGAGCGACCAGGTCCTTCTCCTGGGTGATGACGCCGGTCATGCCGCCCTGGACCACGAACTGGTTGGAGGGCGAGAGCGTGGGGTAGAGCGTGGTCGCGAGCAGGTTCGCGAACTCGTTGGGGAAGGGCAGGTCGATGGCGCTCAGCGAGTAGACGTCGTACTGCGATCCCCAGTTGGGGTAGAGCACCGCGAAGTCCAGGTAGCGCTGCTCGCCCTGGTGGGTCTGCAGGAAGGTGATGGGAGCCCGGTCCACCGTGATCTGCTTGGGGGCCTCGGCGGTGGGTACGAAGAACAGGAGCAGGGCCTCGCCGACCAGCACGATGGCCATCAGCAGGGGGGTGTAGCGCCATCGCGCGAACGCCCCGAGCACGAGGAGCAGCCCGATCGCGATGAAGGGCAGGGCGTGCAGGCCCATGAAGATGATGCGGGCCTTGTGCACCAGCACCACGCCGTCGTTGACCTGCGCGGCGTCGAGCGCCCCCCAGGTCATCAGCGCCAGCGCCACCACCGTGGTCAGCCAGAAGAGACGACGGGCGCGCACGCTCTCGGCGAAGTCCATCAGGCCCAGGGCGGCCAGGATGATCAGTGCCATCTCGGCGCTCGGGAAGATGTAGCGCGACAGCGCCACCGTGTCCATGCGCGGCAGGATGTTCCAGACGTGGCGCATGTCGAGCAGGTCGAAGGCGCCGAGCAGCCCGGCGGCGACCCAGGCGCCCAGCACGATGCGCAGGGCGCGGTGGCGGGCGCCGAACAGTCCGAGCAGGGCCAGTGCGGCCACGCCGACCGAGAAGTACCCGCCGATGCCGCCCCAGCCGTCGATGGCGTTGTGGTTGGACAGGATCGTGCCGTAGATGTAGGGATCCAGCAGCATCGGCCCCGCCTGGGGCGAGAGGAAGGCGACGCCGTCGCTGGCCGCGACGTGGCCGCCGACGTTGGCCACCTTCAAGAAGTCGAGGAAGGGGACGGCGATCGGCAGCGAGAGCACCGCGCCGACGACCGCGGCGAGGCCGAGGCGCCGGGCCGCGACCAGTCGCGCGGCGCGCTCGAGGGAGAACCAGCGCACGACCGCCCAGGCGGCGGCGAGCAGGCCGTCGAGGTAGGCCACCTCCGGGAAGCCGGCGTAGATCGACAGGGCCAGGGCCAGGGCCGCCAGGTACCAGCCTCCGCGGCGGCGCGCCCCCGCCGACTCGATGATCATCTCCACGCCGAGCAGCAGCATCGGCAGGAACGCCACCGGGTTCAGGACCGCGTTGCCCAGCCAGGCGTAGGTCCCGTTCAGCGCGAAGAGCGCCCCGGCGGCCGTCGCGAAGACCACCGGGATCGAGAGGCGCCGGGCGAGGAAGTAGGTGCACAGGCCGGCGATGACCTCGAGGATCACGTGGAACCACACGAGGCCACTGGACAGCGCGAAGAGCAGCGTGAGGGGGAACAGCGAGGCGCCCTGCATCTCGCCGGCGAGGGGCTGGCCGAGTCCCTCGTAGGGGTTCCACCACGGCATGTGCCCGTGGAGCAGGTCCATCGCGGCCAGGTGGCCGAGCGGCTGGGTGAGGAAGCCGACGTTGGGGTCGATCATCGGCCGTCCGCAGGTGACGCGGCAGATGGAGTGCGAGATGCCGGCGGTCCACGAGATCGGGTCGTTGTTCGCCAGGCCGCTGACGTACATAAAGTTGCCGAGCAGCACCATCACGATGATCACCGCCACGGGGATCACGGACGGGGGAAGGCGCCGGTACCGTGCGAGGAGGCGGGTCCCGAGTGATGGCACCCGAACAGGCTACAGGGACACTCGACGCGCCTCGGGACGTCTCAGCGGTAGCGGTAGTACATCGTCTCGCCGAGCAGGAGCAGTGACTCGGGGAAGTACGGGTCGCGGAAGCTGCCGAAGATGTCCCAGCGGCGGATGAACCGGTTGCGGTCGTCGAGTGGGTCCAGGGTGCCGCGCGACGAGCTGACGTGGTGGTAGAGCTGCACGTCGGGGGTGTAGACGACGTGACGACCGCGCACCTGGGCGCGCAGGCAGATGTCCACGTCGTTCATGACCACCTTGAGCGTCTCGTCCATCCCGCCCAGCTCCTCCCAGAACTCTCGGGCGACCATCTGGACCGCGCCGGTGACGGCCGCCACGTCGCGCGTGGCGCGTGAGAACTGGTCGCGGTGCGGGTAGTTCGAGTCGGTGCGCAGGTGCTGGGGGTAGGGAGAGATGACGATGCTCTCGTGCTCGCGACGCCCGTTCTGGTCGATGAGGCACCCCCCCACGATTCCCACGTCGGGCAGCGCGCACAGCGCGACCAGCCGCTCGAGCCAGTCCGGGGTGATCACGATGGTGTCGTTGTTGAGCGTGACCACGTACTGCGCGTTCGAGTGGCTCACGCCGCGATTGACGATGTGCGCGTAGTTGAAGGGTCCCGGACAGGCCACCACTCGGTAGCGGGTGGTGGCGAAGAAGTCGAGGGTCTCGGGCTCCTTCGAGTCGTTGTCGAGGATGATGATGTCGTAGTTGGGGTAGGTGGTGGTGGTCTCGATGGCGTCGAGGCATCGGCGCACCAGGTCCAGTCGGTCGCGGGTGGGAATGACGATGTCGATGGACGGTGCCGGGGTGGGCGGGTCCAGGCGCCAGTGCACGAGGCCGGCCACCTCGTCGTCCGCCACGACCCGACCCGACCATCCACGCCGCGCGAGGGCCGCCTCGACCACGCGAACCGTCGCGTCGTTGATCTGCGCGGGGTCGAAGGCGCGTGGGCCCCGCCCCCCCGGCAGGACGAGCGCGACGTGGCGGAAGGTGGCGCCGTCCTCGCTCAGGCGCAGGTAGGCGTCGTGCTCGACGGCCCGGCCCGCGTCGGTGGCGAAGCCGCCCACGGCGCGCAGGCGGCTCACCCGGATCAGCGCGGGTCGCCCGACGACGTCGTAGCTGAGCAGCGTGTGCGTCCCGACCGCGGGGCTCTTCAGGATCGGCGTCGCCGGATTGGGACCGGTCTCGTCGGCGAAGACGACGTCGTCCTCGTCGCGGGCGTGGTCGAGCAGCAGCCGGGTGGTGGCCACGCGCTCGGTGGGCGTGGCCGACCGGTCGAGCACCAGGATCCAGGTGGTGTCGGTCGCGGCGAGGGCGTCGTTGAGCTGGTCCGACGCCTGCGCCGGTGGGGCGTCGTCGTCGAGTTCGACGACCAGCACCGACGCGAAGCGGTGGTCGGCCTCGAAGGAGATCTTCAGCGTGGCCAGGGGCTGGGGCTGGTAGTTGATCGGAAAGGCGAGGTCGGGGTCGACCGGGGCGACCACGCGGGCGTCGCGCGGCACGACGCGCTTCTGGCGTCCCGTGGCGGCGCGGTAGAGCCGCAGCAGCGGTCGTCCCACGACGCGCGCGGCCCGGTAGCGCCAGGTGTCGTCGCCCAGCAGGCGACCGATGCCGCGCTGGAGCCGGTTGCCCGAGACCATCCGGATGCTCCCGTGGAACTGGGCCCAGCGTCGACGCAGGTCGCGGTCGGTGAGTACCGGCAGAGACTCCTCGATGTTGAACTGTTGTATGCCAGACACGTGATCGGTCTCTCGTCGCTCGACGGACCGCGCGGCGCGGACCAGTTCGCATTGTAGCGAGGGGCTCCGGGGGCCCCGCGGCGTCGACCTCGGCGACGGCGCCTCGTCATCACGAGAGCCAGTTTTCCTCACTCGTTCACCTGACGTTCACCAGAGGATAAGGGTGTGATCACCTCGTCGTGGAACACTCGAGACGTGGGGCGAGACCGAGGAGTTGGTGGCGCGTGACCGAGTTCGAGGTGAGCGAGACGGCGGGCGCGAGCGACGCGCAGGAGATTCCCCCGACGGGGCTGGCGGCGTCGACGCGCACCGTGAGCGAGTTGCTCGACGAGGCCCCGACGAGCCGATTCCATCGCCGGGCGGTGGTGATCTCGGGCATGGGATTCTTCACCGACGCCTACGACCTGTTCGTCATCGGCATCGTCGGCGCGATCGTGACCGCGCAGTGGCACCTGTCCACCACGCAGACCAGTTGGGTCACGGGCTCGGCCATCCTGGGCGCCTTCGTGGGCGCCTTCGTGTTCGGGCGGATCGCCGACGTGCTCGGGCGCAAGGTGGTCTACACGGTGGTCGCCCTGATCATGATCATCGGTGCGATCGGCTCGGCCCTGGCTCCGGGTTTCCTCCTCCTGGTGCTGGCCCGCTTCGTGCTGGGTCTCGGCATCGGTGGTGACTACCCGGTGTCGGCGGTATTGATGAGCGAGTACGCGAACCGGGCGGATCGGGGACGTCTCGTGGGACTGGTCTTCTCGATGCAGGCCGTGGGACTGATCGTGGGGCCGCTGTTCGGCCTGATCCTGCTCTCGAGTGGCCTGAGCCAGAGTCTCGCGTGGCGCGTGCTGCTCGGTGCCGGTGCCCTGCCCGCCGCGGGCGTCATCTATCTGCGCGCGCGGATGCCCGAGTCGCCGCGCTTTCGCGCTCGCGTGAAGGGACAGGCGAGCCAGGCGGCCCACGAGCTGCACCACTTCACGGCGGGCGTCATCGCGGCGAGCAGCGTCGCCGAGGCCCCCCGGCGGCGCATGAGCGTGCGTCAGTTCATCACCAATCCTCGCATGCTGCTCCTCATTCTGGGCACGGCGGGCTCGTGGTTCCTCTTCGACTACGCCTACTACGGCAACACCATCTCGCTGCCCAGCATCCTGCTCGAGGTGGCGCCCCACGCCTCGCTCGTCGGCAAGCTGTGGCTGACGCTGGGGATCTTCGTCGTCTTCGCGCTACCCGGCTACCTGCTCGCGGTCTGGAAGATCGACTCGATCGGTCATCGCGCGCTCCAGGTGATCGGCTTCGCGGTGATGGCGGCGTGCTTCCTCGTGCTCGGCCTGGTGCCGGCCCTCACCGTCGACGTGGTCCCCTTCATCGCCATCTTCGGCTTCAGCTACCTGTTCACCGAGTTCGGTCCCAACACCACGACCTTCGTGCTGCCCTCCGAGGTCTTCCCGGTCGAGATGCGAACGACTGGCCACGGCATCGCGGCGGGGATCGGCAAGTTCGGCGCCTTCGTGGGCGTGTTCCTCGTGCCCCAGCTCGAGTTGCACGTCGGGCTGCGCGGGATGCTCCTGGTGGCGGCCGGCGCGGCCCTGGTCGGCATGGGGCTGACCTTCGTGCTGCCCGAGCCGGCCTCGCGGTCCCTCGAGGAGGTGTCGGGTGAGAATCGCGACGCGGGCGCTCCGGCGTCAAGCCGGCCCTCCGCGGCCGCCCGGAGGTAGGGCGTCGGACGTCGGGTGTCACCGTCGCGAGTGCGCGTGGTGACACAATGGCGGGGTGCCAAAAGACCCATCCCGGACTCGTGTCGTGCGCCGTGGCGCCTCACTCGCCGGAGGGTCGCCGCCGCGACGGGTCGCGACGATGGTGGGTCTGCTCGCGCTGTCCGGCGTCCTGCTCAGCGCGTGCGGTTCGGGATCCTCGTCCCCCACGCCCGCCACCGCGGCGCCCACGACCACGACGACCGCTCGTGCGGTGGCGCTCTGCCCGTTGACCGGCACGCCCGCGCCGGGCGGTGTGGTGCCCCAGCGTCCGGCGCTGGCGATGAAGGTGGACAACTACTCGCTCGGCCCGGCCCCCGCCGAGGCCCGGCCCCAGAGCGGGCTCGACTACGCGGACATCGTCTTCGAGGAGCAGGTCGAGGGGTCGATCACCCGCTACGCGGCGGTCTTCCAGTGCCACGACGCCCCCGGCCTGGTCGGGCCCATCCGCAGCGCCCGCTGGACGGACATCCAGATGCTCTCCCAGCTCGGTCACCCATTGTTCGTGCACGTCGGTGGGATCAATCAGGTGCTGGCGCTGGTGAACGCCTCGAATCTGGTGAACGTGGACCTCATGTTCAATCCGCAACTCGTGGTGCACCCGGCCGGTCGCTACGCCCCCTACGACACCTACACCACCACCCAGGCGGTCTGGGCGCAGGAGTCGCACCTGAGGACGCCACCGTCGCCCATCTTCTCGTACTCCCGCCTGCCCCAGGCCGGCGAGTCGGTGTCCCAGGTCCACCTGGACTGGTCGACCACCTCGGACATCTACTGGCGCTGGAACCGCTCGACGGGCACGTGGTTGCGCTTCTACAACGTGGGTAGCCCGTCGGCACCGGTGATCCAGCCCGACGTCCTCACCGACGGCGTCCAGAACCAGGCCCAGAACGTGGTCGTCCAGGACGTCACCATCACCTACGGGCCGTGGGTCGAGAACTCCCAGGGTGGCCTGGAGGCCGAGTCGCACATTCTGGACAACTCGGGCAAGGCCTACGTCTTTCGCAATGGACGGATGATCACGGGCACCTGGAGCGCCGGCGGCGCCGGCAGCCCGACGATCTTTCGCGACGCCGCGGGCCAGGTTCTCACCCTGGCGCCGGGCCGCACCTGGGTCGAGATCTACCCCAACAACGCGCCCATGGTGGTCACGCCCACCGCGAGCGCGACGCCGACTACGACGCCCGCCGGGTAGCGGCGCGCTGGGTGGCGGCCAGCGCTCGGCGTCCGTATCCGGTGCCCTGGACGGGTCGTGCCGGGCCGCCTACGATGGGCTCGTCGGAGGTTCCGACGCTGATGGGGGGGCAGAATGCCTACTACACACTACGGGCGGCGTCGTCGCTCTCGACGCCTAGGAGTCGTGGCCGCCGCCGGGGTACTGGCGATGAGTCCACTCGTCCTGGGCGCCTCGAGCGGTGCGGCGGCGAGCGCCAACACGTCCGCGATCGTCTACGCCGTGCACCCGATCGCGGTGCAGGCGACGAGTTCGACGTCGGTGGCGGGGCTCACGCCGAGCCAGTGCATCGCCCAGACCGGACTGGCGTGCTACGACCCGCAGATCTTCCACACGGCGTATCAGATCCCGTGGACCATCAACGGGTCGCTCGCCGGCACCGGTGAGCAGATCGCCATCATCGACGCGTACGGCAGCCCGACGGTCGCGTCGGACCTCGCCACCTTCGACGCGGCCTTCGGTCTGCCGCCGGCGAACCTACACGTGTACTACCCGAGCGGGCAACCCGCCTTCAACCCGCAGAGCGCCAACGAGACCGGGTGGGCGGAGGAGACCAGTCTGGACGTGCAGACCGCCCACGCGCTGGCCCCGGGAGCGACGATCAACCTGATCGTTGCGGCGTCGGCGGGTGGCAACGACCTCAACGTCGCGGAGAACTACGCCGTCACCAACCACCTGGGCAACGTGATGTCGATGAGCTTCGGGGCCCCCGAGGCGGCGATCGCCGGCGGCGGCAACAACCTGCAACTGCAGCAGGCCAACGCCATCTACCAGCAGGCCACCGCCCAGGGCGTGAGCGTCTTCGCCTCCTCGGGCGACAGCGGCGCGAGCAACGGCTACGCCACTGCCAACGCGTTGTTCCCGGCCTCGGACCCCTACGTCACCGCGGCCGGGGGCACGGACCTGTTCGTGAAGGCCGACACCGCCACGAGCTCCAAGGGCAAGGGCTCGTCGACCGGCTCGACGAACGGGACCTACGTGAGCGAGTACGCGTGGAACGACGCGAACCCGAGCACCTGTCCCTTCGGCTGCGACTACGGCCCGTTCGGGGCGACCGGTGGGGCGCCGAGCTCGGTGTTCGCCGCACCCTCGTACCAGAGCGGCACTGGTAACCCGATGCGCACGACCTCGGACGTGTCGTTCAACGCCTCGGTCTACACCGCCACGATGATCTACCTGGGCTTCCTCGGCGGCTCCAACAACGGCTTCTACTTCTTCGGCGGCACCAGTGAGTCGTCGCCGAGCTGGGCCGCCATCACCGCCGACCTCGACCAGGCCGCGGGCGGGCCGCTCGGGGCGATGAACCCCCGGCTCTACCAGCTGGCCGCGAAGCCCAAGACGTACGCCGCGGACTTCCACGACGTGACCGTGGGGACCAACAACTTCCCGTCGACCACGTCGGCGGGCTTCGCCGCCGGTACGGGTTACGACCTGCCCACCGGTCTGGGGACGCCGATCGTGACCGGCTTGATCAACTCGCTGGCGCCGGGGGCGTCGTACTCGCTGAGCCAGCCGCTATCGTGACATCGTCGCGTCGGGTCCCGCGCCGCGGCTGGCGCGGGACCCGACGCTACGCGCGACCCCAGACGGCGGGGCGCTTCTCCAGGAACGCGGCGATGCCCTCCTGAGCGTCGTCGATGAGGCTCGCCGCGGCCATGACCTCGATCGCCAGGTCGTACGCCGCGTGCTGGTCGAGACCGATCTGGGCGTAGAAGGCGTGCTTGCCGATGGCGCGTGACGCGACGCTGCCGCGGGTGACCCGCGCGATCAGCGCGTCGGTGGCCGCCACCAGTTCGTCCTCGTCCACGACGTCGTTGACCAGCCCCCACTCGTAGGCGGTGCGCGCGTCGATGGCGTCGCCGCTCAGGCCCATCTCCAGGGCTCGCTTGCGCCCGATGGACCGTCCGACCGCGACGAGGGGCGTGGTGCAGAACAGCCCGCCCTTGCCCCCGGGAGTCGCGAAGCTCGCGCCGCGCGACGCGACGGCCAGGTCGGCGCTGGCCACCAGCTGGCAGCCGGCTCCGGTGGCCAGGGCGTGGACCCGCGCGATCACCGGCTGGGGGATCTGCTGCATGGTGTCCATCATGGCGGTGCACGACGCGAAGAGGCGCCGTACGCTCACCAGGTCCTGGTGGTACATCTCGGCGAAGTCGTGGCCGGCGCAGTACACCGGGCCGTTGGCTGCGAGGACTACCGCCAGGGCGTCGCTCTCGCCCACCTCGGCCAAGGTGCGGTGCAGCTCGCCGATCATCTCGGTCGTCAGGGCGTTTCGCTGCGCCGGACGATTGAGGGTGATGGTGACCGTCGTGTCGGATCGCTCGACGGTGAGGGTGCGCAACTCGCTCTCCATGGTGTCTCCTTGGTGTCGTTCCCGAGGCTACCGACCGGCTCGCCGAGTCGCCAGTGGGGGCCGCGCTGGGTACACGCGGCGGGCCGGGTGCGGTTGGGTAGGCTCGCCGTGTGGGACCGCTCGAGGTCGTCGTGGCCGTGGCGTCGGGGGCGGCGTTGCTCTCGTGGGTCGCGTCGCTGGTGACGCACGACACCTCGTGGGTGGACCGGCTCTGGTCGATCCTTCCGGTGCTCTACGTCTGGGTGTTCGCCGGCGCGGCGCACCTCACCGACGCCCGGCTCGACGTCATGGCCGGCGTCGTCACTCTCTGGGGGGCTCGGCTCACCTTCAACTTCGCGCGTCGCGGTGGCTACCGGGGGGTGGAGGACTACCGGTGGGCGGTGCTGCGCCAGTCGATGAGCGGCCCGGTCTTCGCCGTCTTCAACGTCGTGTTCATCTCGCTCTACCAGAACCTGCTGCTGGTCCTGATCACCCTGCCAGCACTGAGCGCGTACCAGCACCGCGGGCGCGGTGGCTACGGAGTGGCGGACCTGGCCCTGGCGGTGCTGTTCGTCGCCGGGACGGTGGGCGAGACGGTGGCGGACCAGCAGCAGTGGAACTTCCAGGAGCGCAAGCGCCGCCTGCGCGAGCGCGGCGTGGTGCCCGCGGAGAACTTCCTCCAGACCGGCTTGTTCGCCTACTCGCGCCACCCCAACTACTTCTTCGAGCTGGCCCAGTGGTGGCTGCTCCTCGCGATGGGGGTGGCGGCCGCGGGCACCATCGACGTGTGGAGCGTGGCGGGACCCGTGCTGCTCAGCGCGCTGTTCGTCGGCTCGACGCGCTTCACCGAGAGCATCTCGTGCTCGCGCTACCCCGAGTACGCGCGGTACCAGCGCCGGGTGCCGGCGATCGTGCCCCGGCCCCGGCGCCCCGCGGCCCCGATCCTCGCCGACGACTGAGGATCCGCGCGGACCCGCTCTACACTCGAAGTCGCGCGGCCCGACGGGCGACGCGCGGGGGTGGAGGGGGCGTCGACGGATGACGGTGGTGCGCGTCGGGGGCCGGTCGATCACCGTCGCCCATCCCGACAAGGTCCTCTTCGCGGACGTCGGTCTCACCAAGGCTGACCTGATCGACTTCTACCGGAGCGCCGCGCCGCGGCTGCTGGCGCTGCTGCGTGATCGGCCCCTGGTCCTGCACCGGTACCCCGACGGGGCGGGGGCGCCGGGCTTCATCCAGCACGACGTCGACGCGTCGCCGCCGCCGTGGGTGACGCGAGTGGTCGTCGGGAAGAAGGGCGGGACCGTCACCCACGTGGTGGCCAACGACGAGGCCACGCTGGTCTACCTGGCGAGTCTCGACTGCGTCGAACTGCACCCGTGGCTGGCGACGCGTGATGACCTGACCCACCCCGACCGCATGGTGGTGGACCTCGATCCGTCCGAGGAGACGTCGCTCGACGTCCTACGCGCCACGGCACGCTCGCTGCGCGACGCGCTGACGTCGCTCGACCTCACGCCGTTCCTGATGACCACCGGATCGCGGGGGTATCACGTCGTGGTGCCGCTCGCGCGCCGTCAGACCTTCGACCAGGTCCGGACCGTGGCGCGCGCGGTGGCGAACCTCGTGGCCGCCGAGGCCCCCGACGAGCGCACCGTCGAGCTCGCGCGATCGCGGCGCGGGGGGCGGCTCTTCCTCGACTACCTACGCAACGGCTACGCCCAGACCTCGGTGGCGCCCTACTCGCTGCGCGCACGTCCGGGTGCGCCGATGGCGACGCCTCTGGACTGGTCCGAGTTGGCGGTCACGGCGCCCACGACGTGGACGTGGTCGCGCTCCGGCGAGCGGCTCGGCGCACCCGACCCCTGGGCCTCGATGGCGGCGGCGAGCGCGGACCTGACTCGTGCGCAACACCAACTCGCTCGGGCGACGCCGCCCGCGACCGAGCCCTTCCCGTCGGACTAGGTCTCGGCGCCGGCGAACTGACTGGTGTAGAGCGCGTAGTAGAGGCCCTGGTGGGCCATCAGCTCGTCGTGGTCGCCCTGCTCGACGATGCGCCCGTGATCCATGACGAGGATGACGTGGGCGTGGCGGATGGTGGAGAGACGGTGGGCGATGACGAAGCTGGTGCGCCCCTCGCGCAGGCGGGCCATCGCCTCCTGGATCAGCACCTCGGTGCGCGTGTCCACGTTGCTCGTGGCCTCGTCGAGGATCAGGATGCTCTGATCGGCGAGGAACGCGCGCGCGATCGTCAGCAACTGCTTCTGGCCCGAGGAGAGATTCGAGGCGTCCTCGTCCAGGATCGTGTCGTAGCCGTCGGGGAGGGTGCGCACGAAGTTGTCGACGTGCGCGGCGCGCGCGGCCGCCACGACGTCGTCGAGTGACGCATCGGGCCGGCCGTAGGCGATGTTCTCGCGGATGGTGCCGGTGAACACCCAGGTGTCCTGGAGCACCATGCCGAAGGCCCGGCGGACCTCGTCGCGGGTGAGGTCGCGGTAGTCCACGCCGTTGAGCAGGATGCGCCCCTCGTTGATCTCGTAGAAGCGGACCAGCAGGTTCACGATGGTCGTCTTGCCGGCCCCCGTGGGACCCACCAGGGCCACCGTCTCGCCTGGCGCGACCTCGAGGCTGAAGTCCTCGATGAGCGGCTTGTCCGGCTCGTAGCGGAACGAGACGTGCTCGAGGGTCACTCGTCCGCCGCGTGCCGACGCCGTCGGCGGGGCGACCACGGCCGTCGTCACGTCCGGCGTCTCCTCGTCGGCGTCGAGGAACTCGAAGACCCGCTCGGCCGAGGCCAAGCCGGACTGGAGCATGTTCATCTGCCCGGCGATCTGGGTGAGCGGCATGGTGAACTGGCGCGAGTACTGGATGAAGGCGATCACCGCCCCGAGCGAGAGCAGCCCCGACGCCACCCGGTAGCCGCCCACCACGGCGATGACGACGTAGTTGACGTTGGTGATGAACTGGATCGACGGCTGGATGATCCCCGAGAGGAACTGCGCGCGAAAGCTCGAGTGCAACAGCCGCTGGTTCTGGGACGTGAACTCCGAGATCGTCGCCCGCCGCCGCCCGAAGGCCTGGACGAGCTCGTGGCCGCTGTGGGTCTCCTCGACCAGGCCGTTCAGGGTCCCGGTGCGCTCCCACTGGGCCGCGAACTGGGTCTGGGAGCGGCGCGCGATGACGACGGTGATCCCGAAGGCCACCGGGACCGTGACCGCGGCCACCGCCGCGAGTAGGGGGGAGATCCAGAACATCATGATCAGCACGCCGATCACCGTGAGCACGGAGGTCAGGAGCTGGCTCAGACCCTGTTGGATCGTGGTCGTGAGGTTGTCGATGTCGTTGGTGACTCGGCTGAGGACGTCACCGTGGGGATGGCTGTCGAAGTAGCGCAGGGGCAGCCGGCGCAGCTTCTCCTCGACGTCGCGACGCATCGCCGCCATCACGCGCTGGGTGATGCCGGCCATCGTGAAGCCCTGGAAGTAGTTGAAGGCGGCGCCGCCGAGGTAGACCAGGGCCGCCGCCCCCAGCACCCGACCCAGTTCGCCCACGTTGACGCCGGTGCCCGGGATCACGTTCATGCTCGACACCATGGCCGCGATCTGGGCGTGCCCGTGCAGGCGCAGGTACTCGATCGCCTGCGCCTTGGTCGTGCCCGGTGGCAGCCTCTTCGAGATGAGCCCGTCGAAGAGGACGTTGGTGGCGTTGCCCAGGATCTGGGGGCCCGACACCATGAACGCTACCGAGGCCACTCCGAGGACGAGGGCGCCGAGGAGCTTCGCACGGTCGGGACGCAGGAGCGCCAGCAGACGCCGGGTGGTGGCGCGCAGGTCGCGGCTGCGCCGCGGAGGCGCCACCCCGGCACCGCGCATGGCTCCCATGGGCCCCATACTCATCGCACGGCCTCCTCGCCGAGCTGGGAGATCACGATCTCGCGATACGGATCGCAACTCGCCAGGAGATCGTCGTGGGTGCCGACACCGACGATGCGTCCGTCGTCGAGCACGACGATGCGTTCGGCGTGCATGATCGTGCTCACCCGTTGGGCGACGATCACCACGGTGGCGTCGCTCACCTCCTCGCGCAGCGCCTCGCGCAGGCGCGCGTCGGTGGCCGCGTCCAGGGCCGAGAAGCAGTCGTCGAAGAGGTACACGGACGGCTTCTTCACCAGCGCGCGGGCGATGGAGAGGCGCTGGCGCTGACCGCCCGAGACGTTGGTGCCGCCCTGGTCGATGGGGGCGTCGAGGCCTCCCGGCATGGTGGCCACGAAGTCGCGCGCCTGGGCGATCTCGAGGGCGCGCCACAGCTCGGCGTCGGTGGCGTCGGGTCGACCGAAGCGCAGATTGCTCGCCACCGTGCCGCTGAAGAGGTAGGCGGCCTGAGGGACGAGGCCGATCGAGGACCACAGGGACTCCAGCTCCTGGTCGCGCACGTCCACGCCGTTGACGAGCACTGTCCCGGCCGTCACGTCGAAGAAGCGCGGGATCAGGTTGAGCAGAGTCGTCTTGCCGCTCCCGGTGCCCCCGATGATGGCGCTGGTCTGGCCGGGCTCGAAGTCGACGCGCAGCGCGTCCAGGACGGGGCGCTCGCTGCCGGGGTAGGCGAACGAGACGCCGTCGAGGCGCACGAGTCCGTCGCTACGCGAGGGGGCGATCGGCGTGGTGGGATCGGTGACCGCTGGCGCCGTGTCCAGGACCTGCTCGATTCGCTCGGCGCTGGCCGCCGCTCGCGGCAGGAGGATGGCGACCATGACCGCCATCATCACCGAGATCAGGATCTGCAGGATGTAGGTCAGGAACGCGGTCAGGTTGCCGATCGGCATGACGTTCTCGCTGACGAGCCTTCCGCCGAACCAGATCACCGCGACGCTCGACAGGTTCAGGATCATCATCATGACCGGCAGGGCCAGGGCGAAGACGCGGTTGACGCTGAGGGCGGTGGCCGTCAGGTCCGCGTTGGCGACGGCGAAGCGATCGGACTCGGCGTCGTTGCGCACGAAGGCGCGAATGACGCGCACGCCGGTGATCTGTTCGCGCAGTACCTGGTTGATTCGGTCGATCTTGCGTTGCATGGAGCGGAAGCGAGGGATGACGCGGATCATGACGGCCCCGATGAAGATCGCCATGATCGGGACCGCCACGAGGAGCAGGGTTGACAGCGTCGCGCCCTCGTGGATCGCCATGATGACGCCGCCCACCGACATGATGGGCGCGATGACCATCATGGTGAGGGCCATCTGCAAGAAGATCTGGATCTGCTGGACGTCGTTGGTGTTACGGGTGATCAGCGACGCCGTGCCGAACGTGTTCATGTCGCGGGCGGAGAAGTCCTGGACGCGTGTGAAGATGGCCTGACGGATGTCGGCGCCCGCGCCCATCGAGACGCGCGACGCCCAGTAGATGCCGATGATCGCGAAGACGCCGATGGCGAGGGTCAGGATCAGCATCCACAGGCCGGTGTGCAGGATGTAGTGCAGGTTGCCCGTGACGACGCCGCCGTCGATGATGTCAGCGTTGAGATTGGGCAGGTAGAGGTTGCCCGCGGTCTGGGCGACCAGGAGCAGGACCAGTATCGTGATGCGTCCGGCGTAGGGTCGCAGGAATGTGCGCATCAGGCGGGTCAGCACGGCGCCTCCTCGCGTGCGCCGCCCGACGGGGGTCGACGCCAGCGCAGGCCTCGCGCCAGGTTGGCGAAGGCGTCGTCAAAGACGGCGAGCAGGTCCACGGCGCCACCATTGGCGCGCCAGTTCGTCATGGTCGCTCGAAAGGCGCCGCTGGCCACAGTGGTCAGCAGGGTGGGGAAGAGGTCGAGAGTGGGGTCCAGACCCGTGCGCTCGGCAATGACCTCCACGATGGCGCGTTCGTAGCCGACGAAGGAGGAGAACATGTGCGGCAGCATCGTGGGGTCGCCGGCGACCGCTCTCATGCGTAGGGGCCATTCGGCGCTCGACTCGGCGAGCAGGTCGCGCAACACCGCGTGGAGCGCGACGCGGGGCGACTCGTGCGCGGGCCGGGCTCGCAGGGCGTCGCGCAGCTGAGCGACGCGCCACTCGTCGAAGCCGATGACCGCGTCCTGCTTGGAGGGGAAGTGATCGTAGAAGGTTCGCACCGAGACGTCGGCCTCGTTGGCGATCTCCTCGACCGTGACGTGCTGGAAGCCGCGCTCGGCGCCGAGTCGTAGGGCTGCCGTGCGCAGCGCCTGATGGGTCGCCTCGCGCTTTCGATCGCGACGTCCGAGAGAGGTTTGCGCCACGTACCCAGTGTGGCAAGTTTTTGCACGGTGTGCAACTTTGCACAAGGTGCGATTGTTCAGTGTTCGAGGACCACGGCGTTGGCGCCGTGTCGCGACGTGGTGGTCGTCGGGGCGAACGTGGTCGATCGCATGGTGTCGGCGTCCTCGCACCCGTAACCACCCTGACACGTTGTCGCCGCGCTCGCTCTCGGGCGCGGTGCCAGGACGTCAACGACGAGGGCTCGGTCGTTCTGGTCCCGACGTCTCGCGCCACGTCCTGGCTGTCCGACTGGGGCCACGCCAACCGTGGCGAGCGCGCCGCCGGCACTGGTCCGGAGACGACGGAGAGCGGGACTCGCGCAGGGAGCAGACGGGAGTCATGAGTGACGCCGTGAGCGTGTGGGGCAACTCCTCACCGTCGACGTCGGGGGTGAGCGCCTCCTCAAGATTCGCCCGCACCCCGTCGACCGACTCACCCTGGCTCACGACGTCGACGTCGAGGCATTCCGCGACGAACCAGGGCCTCGAGTACGGCCGCAGCCGAGAACGGCGCGAGGAGGTGCGTACCAGCGGGCCGCGCAATCGGATCCGGGCGACCTGGTTCGACGGTGAGTCACAGACGAGAACTACGAGGATGTGGCCTCGTACGAGAGCCGGGCACTGATGTAGATCTGACGATGCCCTTCGAGAGGCGATGAATCGTTCCGCGGGAACTGCCGAGGTCGACGACGCTCTGTGAGCCACGGCTACGATCTCCTAACGTCGCGCGAGCCGCCGATTCACCGCGCCCTCGCCGCCCTTGGGAGCATCGGCACCTCTGTTTCGCCGAGAGACCTACGAACCGAGTGACTGGGCGAGATGGGCCCTCAACGCGGGGCCGAGCTGTTCGTCCTCTAGTCCAAGATCGATGATCGTCTTTAAGTACTCGAACTTGTCCCCCGTGTCAAAGTAGCGGGCATTCTCAATCTCATATCCGAGGAGGAAGTGCCCGTCATCGATCAAGCGCTGCATCGCATCCTGCAGCGACAGCTGATTGCCGTGGGGCAGTTCAGAGGCGAGGTCACTGAGGTACCCCAAAATCGATGGTGTGAAGATGTAACTGCTCACGCTCGCGAGATCTGACGGCGCACCGGATCGGCCGGGCTTCTCGACGATCGACTCGATCTTCACAACGCCTGGCTCGATCTCCATGCCGCCGACGTAGCCGTACCGCGCGTAGTCGTCATCGTTGTCCGCGCGAATACAGGACAGCACGCCGATACCCGTGCGCTGGTGGAGAGCGACCATCTGGCTGAACCGCCCGGGAGTAGCGCGGATGAAGTCATCCCCGAAGGTGTAGATGAAGGGTTCATCACCGATCAGGTGGGCGGCGTTCAGCAGCGGCGTACCGTTGCCATCGGGACCCTTCTGCCTCATGTACGCAAAATTCGCCAGGTTGGCGATGTGCTCGATTTCCCTCAGCACGTTCTCCTTCGGGCCTTCCAGCGCCGATACGAGTTCCTGATTCGGCTCCGCGAAGTGATCCTCTATCGCACGCTTGTGATAACCGGTCACGATGACAATGTCTTCGATCCCGGCATCGACGAGCTCCTCGACGATGTACTGAATAATCGGCTTGTCGAGGATCGGCAGCATCTCCTTCGGCATAGCCTTGGTTTGGGGGAGGAACCGGGTTCCGAGGCCAGCTGCGGCGATCACTGCTTTGCGTATCAACTAAATCCTCCACTCGCGTGACCTGTCAGTGATTCACTCAACCTGACCCGCCGCTACGCCCCTCGCGCCGCGGTTCCACACTACGCGGCAATCTACCTTCGTCTCCGCTGTGCGTTCGGCTACGGCTCATCGACGAACGTGGGCTGACCACTGTGCCGTTCAGTGAAGGTAGGGGATTCGCAGACATCTCGGGAAGGTGTGGCTCCGCAGGAGAACGAGATTGCGTTACGCCAATGGGTTACGCCAACGACCACTTCACGACCCAACTCTGCGACACCTTCTGGGACACGAATTCGTCATGTCCGCTGGCATCGTCATCGAATAGAGAACGTATTGGTGCCGCCATGGAAGATCGTCGGGACTGG
This sequence comes from Actinomycetes bacterium, assembly GCA_021786095.1. Classification (GTDB taxonomy): domain Bacteria; phylum Actinomycetota; class Acidimicrobiia; order Acidimicrobiales; family RAAP-2; genus RAAP-2. Next base: position 35,632 of record JAJYNX010000078.1, read on the forward strand.
GATGTGACGGTTCGGCCCCGAGTAGAAGGTGTCACCGACCGGGAGGCTTTCCCCGACATGTGGCGATCCGAGCTCGCAATTGAGACAGGTCTTTCGCACCTTCACGTGAATCACCACACGGTGCCGCACTCGACTTCGGTGGTTGTTCGTGTCGTCGCAACCTCGAAGGAGGATGCGGAACGCCAAGTCTAAGACTTCGCGCTGCACGCCCTGCTCCGCGTTGCGCGGGATTTTGTCGGTGAACACGCATTTGGCTGGACACTCGGAATCGATGCTGTCCCCAGCGGGGCCTTACCAGAACACCGTTGAGCGGCCATGCCTGCTCGTGTAGTGGTGCCTTAGATACACATCGAAAGGGCGAGCCGATTCCTCCCGCCTAGAAACGGGACGTCTCCACCCTTTGCCGCGAAGGTGGATTGTACCGCTACGGAAGGTTGATGAATTCAGTGGCGGTCATGCCGGCTCGTTGAAGGATTGCTGAAAGCGTTCCTCGGGCGAGTTCCCGGTGAAGGGGCACGATGACGGCTCGGCCGCTCTGGTCCCGAAGTTTCGCGTGGCTTCCTCACTGCCCGACTTGGGCGAAGCCAGCCTTGGCAAGCGCGACAACGACCTCTTTCCCGGAGACCACGGGAGCGCGAGACTCATGCAGGAAGAAGGAAGGTGGTGATGACCGGCGGCTCGAGCGTGTCGGGCAACTCCTCACCCTCGAGGTAGAGGCTTAACCCTTCCTTGAGATTGACCAGTTCCTCGTCGACCGACTCACCTTGGCTCGCGACGTCGACGTCAAGGCATCTGGCGACGAACCATGGCGCATGGTGAGTGATAGCAACGGTGAACTTCACGATCAAGCTCGTACTAGCGGCATCTGTCTTCAGGTCCGGCCTACTTGGTGGACCTTGAGGGACACAATAAGAACCCACCTAGCGACAATGGTGTTCTCTGAGCCAAATTAGATCAGGACGGTGCTCTGTAATGCAGTAGAGCCGTATTACTGCTATACTTCCGACATGACTACTACGCCAACTTTCGTCACGGTGCAGAGCCGCGGTCTCATCGCCATTCCAACCTCGATTCGGCGTCACTTCGGCTTGGACCAGCCCGGAGCGCAAGTTGAGGTGATCGAGCGTGAGGGCGAGATTGTCCTTCGACCACACGTTGCCGTGCCGGTCGACCAGGCGTGGTTCTGGACCGAGCGCTGGCAACAGATGGAGCGCGAAGCCGACGATGCCATAGTCGCCGGGCGCATCACGACCACCGAGGGCGTTAACGAGTTCCTTCACGAACTCGATTCGTGAGGTTCGAGCGGACTGAACCCTTCAAGTCCGACTACCAACGGTTATCCGAAGATGAGCGTGAGATGTTCCGTACTGCGGCCCGCGCCTTCAATGCGGCTTGTGATCTCTTCATCGAAACGCACAATCCGTCATCATGGCCAGCCAACCTCCGCGTGAAGGGGGTCGTCAACGCGCCTGGGGTCTTCGAAATGACTTGGAGCTTCAGCGGACCCGACGGACGGGCAACTTGGCAATGGACAACTATAAACACCACCGAGGGTGGCTCGTTACCTGCGGTGCGCTGGCGACGGCTTGGAGGTCACAGGATCTTTCGCGAACCATGATTGATTCGGTGGTCAAGATCCATTCATCAACGGACGAACCGTGGTTCGCGCATTCCAATTTTGTGAGGCGTTCGCGTTTGACCCCGTGCAAGCCCGATGAAACGTGGTCCGTCCTGGACCGAATCACACGCTGTGTCTCAAAAAGGTTGACAGGCGCCGTAGTGACCAGAATGTGACCAGAAATGGATGATCTGGCGGCGCCGTGCCTGCTCTGTTTCAACTGAGCGGAGCCCACCTGGTTTGCCCGCTCGTAGCCCCGCAGTTGATCGGTCAGAGCACGTCTGCTGTTGCTGCTTGGTACATGCTGCGTATGGCCGGCGCGAATCCGAGTTCGCGGGCGAGGGTACCGTCGAGGTGGCCGTTCCATGGGTTCTCCAGGGGCTTGTTCGACTCTGGGTAGTCGGCGCCGACGACCCGTGCGATCTCGGCGACTGTCGCGGGGGCGTCATCGGTGAGGTTGACGACCTTGTTGTCCATCGCGCCGTCGAGCGCGAGGAGAATGGCGCCGGCGATGTCGCGGTGGTGGATGAGGCTGAGGGTCGCGGCAGGGTGCCAGTTCCACCTCCCGAGCAGTTCGGGCGCTGATTGGAGGTGCCCGTCTCCGTCGCCGTACACGAACGCGAACCGCAGGATGCTCCAAGTGAGCCCGCTCTCACGAAGGGATTGCTCGGCGGTGACTTTGCTTGCCGGGTACGGCATCGGCGCGGTCGTCGGGTCGTCCTCACGGGCGGGGTGTGGGAGGTCCGCAGCGTAGACCAGGCCGGTGCTGGCCATGATCACGCGGGCGTTTGGCGCGTGTTCGGAAACGGCGGTGATGAGGTTGGCGGTGCCGTCGACGTTCGCGCGAATGATGTCCTGCGGGTCTGGGGTGCGGAGGACCGCCGCGAGGTGGATCACGGCGTCGACGCCGGTGACGGCAGCGGGCAAGGTCGCCGGGTCGAGGAGGTCACCCTCGACGATGACGACGCTACCGGGCACGGTCTTGCCCGGCCGAACGAGGGCGCGCACGTCGATGTCAGCGTCGATAAGGCGCCTCAGGAGGCGGGTGCCGACGAGACCGGTGGCCCCGGTAACGAGAACGGTCATTGGGATGTTCCTTTCGAGAGGAGGTCATTGAGTCGTGCCGTGCCGGTGCTGAGGACCCGGACGGTGGCGGCTAGGTCGTCGTCAGAGATGCCGTCGAACGCGGTGCGGAGGATGAGCTCGATCGGGTCGGGAAGTCGCTCCCATAGTTCACGGCCGTCGTGAGCGAGGGTCAGAACCTTCTGGCGCTGATCACGCTGGTCGGGATGCTGCTCGACCAGCCCCTTGCGGGCCAGCGCGGCGACAACGCCGGAGAGCGTCGCCCGCTCGACCCGCAGCAGGCGAACCAGATCACGCTGCGAGGTCGGGCCGGTGTTCGCGAGCTCGTAAAGCACGTACCACTGCGTCGGGCCGAGATCGAATGGGCGCAGCACGGTTTCCATCACGGCGCGGGACGCGAAGTGATACTTCTTTGCCCACGCACCGGCTGACTGGTGTTCGGGATCCACAGGTTTGTTAGGCACCTGACAATTATTGCAAGGTGCCTAACAAAATGCAAGCCAAACCTCTGACCCGCATCGACACCGGTCCGCTCACCTTGCTGTGAGAAGCCGACCTTCGCAATCTCATCTGGCCCAGGATTAATCCCGACCAACCGACCGAATATGCGCTGTGACCCCAGTTTTCGCGTCACGGCCGATCCGTATGACAGCAACCTCTCCCCATCGCCGACTATAGATTCAGCCGAGCAAGCAAAAGCAAGACGCTACGACGTTTGCCGGCCCACGGGGGCATCATCTTCTACACGAATCCCGGCGCCAGTGAGCCGCATCATGTCGTGATCTACCTCGGTGGCGATCGCATCCCACAGGGGCCGCAGGCCGGTGAGAACATGCGTTACGGCACCCTATAGGAGTTCCCCGGCCAGACTTGTCGGCGGTCATGAAATAATCACCTCTTGCGTGTGGCAACGTCACCGCTGCGATCTGTGTTGCGTCGCTATCCAATCTCAGCGGTGTGATACTGACCCCTGCTCTCGCTGCCTTGAACCTTGGTTCCCGGGTGACGATCTCTTCGAGTTCCATGGTGCATATCGGCGGACAGATAGTTCTGCCCTTGGCGATCGGACAGGTGATCCGCCCGTTCGTCGCTCGGCTCGTTGGTCGATATCGGAAACAGCTCGGACTATTCAAACGCGGGGTTGTGCTGACGGTTGTCTACAGTGCGTTCAGCGTAGGAGTCGCCGCAGGCATCTGGAGTCAGATCGCGGTGAAGCGCCCCGGGTCTGATGCACACCTTCTTTCGAGGGAAGGATGGCATCATGCCAAAGAGATGGGATACAGAGACCGAGGAGAAGGCGATCCGGCTGGTGATCGAGCACCGGAGTGACTACTCCTCGGAGTGGGCGGCCATCACAACGATCGCAACGCGGCTTGGGATGAGTACCGAGACGCTCCGTAAGTGGGTTCGTCAAAGCCGGGCCGATGCCGACTTCGAGCAGACCAGGGAGGTACTGTCGGACACGTTGGATCTGACCCGAGATTGCCATACCGCCTATCTGCAGGCCAACGACGGCACCAGACGCCTCTTCAACCAGCCGTTCTTCGCCTAGATCTATATCGACGAGGACGACGAGACCCGAGAGAGAACGATCCGGGTTGACTACAACGAGCCATTCGACAACTTGCTCTCACGGCTAGTGCCGGCACGGGTGCATCGTGAACTGGAAGCAAAGAAAACCGCCCTTCCGGCGGCTGCCGGGGGCGGTACAGGGGTCGAAACCGGGCGCACCGACGAGGTGCAGGACTCCCATAAGGATACTTTGGTGGAGGTAAGGGGATTCGAACCCCTGACCTCTTGACTGCCAGTCAAGCGCTCTACCAACTGAGCTATACCCCCGGAAAACCTCTCGATGTTAGCAGTTGCGTCCGCCTC